>DASYVB010000099.1:0-17081 GCA_036000525.1 Nitrospiraceae bacterium
TGGGGGAACGACCCGCCAACGTCGGCGCACGCGGTGTTTGGGCTGAAAGAAGGAGGGGACGAGACGGTGTCGCCCATCGGCAACCGCGACTCGGGGGCCAGCCCCTATGGCATCCACGACCTGGCCGGCAATCTCTATGAATGGGTAACCGACTGGTACGACGACGCGTTCTACCAGACGACGCCGACCCGCAATCCGCGCGGCCCGGTCGCGGGCACCACGAAGGGGCAACGGGGTGGCTCGTATATCAATAGTCCCTATCGGCTCCGGTCCGCCTTTCGGACGAAAGGCGATCCGACCGAGCATGACCCCCACGTCGGCTTTCGCTGTGCCCAAGACGCGCCGCCACAACCGTAGGCGGGCCTAGTGTTTCGGGCTGCCGGCCGGGCTGCCAGCGACGACGGGATAGAGCACCCCGCCGGCCACGGCGCCGCCCAGGATCGGGGCGACCCAGAAGAGCCAGAGTTGTTGCAGGGCCCAGCCGTTGGCAAAGACGGCAGTGGCGGTGCTGCGCGCAGGGTTGAGGGAGAGATTCGTGACCGGGATCCCGGCCCAATTGATCAGGGCCACGGCCAAGCCAATGGTCAGAGGCGCGAAGCCCTGCGGCGCCGGCTGTCCGTCGCGCCCAGAATGATCAGGAGGAAGGAAAATGCGAACACCGTTTCGGCGCAGAAGCTGGCCAGCAGGGAATAGCTGCCCGGGGAATGGTCGCCGTAGCCGTTGGAGGCGAAGCCGCCGGGGACGAAGCCGGCCCGCCCTGTGGCGATGAGATAGAGCACCCGGCGCCGAGGATCCCACCGATGACTTGGGCGGCAATGTAGCCGGGCACCTCGTGTGCGGGGAACCGCTTGCTGAGCAGGAGGCCCACGGTGACGGCGGGGTTGATATGGCAGCCCGAGATATGGCCAAGGGCGTAGACCATCGTGACCACGGTCAGCCCGAAGGCGAACGCGATCCCGAAGACCCCAATGCCGAGGTGCGGAATAGAGGCGCTCAGGAGCGCGCTCCCGCAGCCGGCGAACACCAACTAGAACGTGCCGATTGCTTCTGCCGCCAGTCGATTTGCCATGTCGCCTCCCCGGAAAGTGTGGTCCTGCCCCGCACTATGCCCGTAGGACCCAAAAAGCGCAAGCCGCCAGACACTCAAAGGCGAGGCGGGCCACGGTATTCTTTTCGGCTCACGGTCTGGCTTCCAACACCAGGTTGAAGGGCGTCTGCGTCGCGCGGCGGAATCGTGTGAGCCCGCCTTTCATGACCACATCTCGCAGCCGTGCCTCCCCTGCTTGGGCACCGAGGGCCGGGCCATTGTACGCCAGGGAAGCGGGTACGCAGATCATCGTCGACGCGGCGTAGAAAACTCTGCCCACCGGATTCAGATTATCTTCCACACGGTCATTTGCAAATGGCTCCACAATCATCCAAGTACCATTCTGTGCGAGCGTCTTCTTCACGTGTTTCGCAGCGCCGACAGGATCGCCCATGTCATGCAGACAATC
Organism: Nitrospiraceae bacterium; assembly: GCA_036000525.1. Lineage (GTDB taxonomy): Bacteria > Nitrospirota > Nitrospiria > Nitrospirales > Nitrospiraceae > Palsa-1315. The sequence continues at coordinate 1,497 of DASYVB010000099.1, forward strand.
GAAGTGGGCGACGAAATCATAGTCCCTGCCGGGATAGTCTGTGGACGTCGCTGCTGCGAAAGTCACGTTTTTCAGGCCTGCTTCCTTGGCCCGTTTTCGTGCCGTCAGGATCGAGGGCTTATGGTAATCGAAACCGATAAAAGTGGATGTGGGATAGGCCTTCGCCATAATGATAGTGGACGCCCCGAACCCGCAGCCGACATCCGCAACTTTCGCACCCCTCTTGAGCTTTGCCTCCACGCCATCGAGAGATGGAATCCAATTCGTTACGAGGTTGCCCAGGTAGTTTGGACGGAAGAATCTCTCCGTGCCTTCAAACAATTGGTGATCGTGTTGATCCCACCCGAGGCCCTTGCCGGTCTTGAACCGCTGCTCAATCTTGGGGTTGGCTGAAAATGTGGCCGCGATGACCTGAAACGCACCGGGGAGAAAACAAGGACTACTTTCATCGGCGAGTGCCATCGCCTGTTCTTCAGGGAGCTGGTACCGACCGGTTCCGGCGTTATAGGTCACGTATCCACCTGCTGCCTGATTGCCTAGCCACTCACGGACGTACCGTTCGGCTGTCTTTGTCGCCTTTGCGAGTTCAGCCGGGGTGACGGGACCCGCTTTCGCCATGGCTTTGTAGAGACCGAGTTTGTCGCCAAGGAGCACCATGTTCGCGCTGAGCGCGGCCCCAATGTCGCCGACTGCCTTGCCCATGAATGCGTTCAACTTGTCTAGATCGACCGCCATGATGCAACCTCCCATGGAGTAATTCGGCGCATTCTTTGTCAGTTATTCGCGGCTGTCAAGCTGGAACGAATGGAGTAGAATACCGCCTCGAACACAATCTCGAAGGGGCGAAGGAGGCACCAAGCATGAAAGAGTATCGCGTCAAGCCGGACGGACAACTCAACTTGGATACATGCGACCCCGACGACACCGGTGAGTACAAGAATACGGATCAAGGCAAAGAGAAGGCGAAGGCCGTCACGGTTCAGTTGATCGGTAGGCTTGGGGAGTTGCAGGAACGCCTCTATGCCAACGGCAACCGTGCGGTGCTCATCGTGTTGCAGGGGATGGATACCAGCGGCAAGGACGGGACGATCAAGCACGTCATGTCTGGCGTGAATCCGCAGGGCTGCAGGGTGGCGACCTTCAAGGCCCCTTCCAATAGCGAACTCGCCCATGACTTTCTCTGGCGCGTTCATCACGAGGTGCCGGCCAATGGCCAGATCGGGATCTTCAACCGATCGCACTACGAAGACGTGCTTATCACGCGGGTCCACAAGATGATCTCAGCCAAAGTGGAGGCCCAACGATTAAACCAGATCAAAGAGTTTGAAGAATTGCTGGCTGAAAACGGGACCACCATCCTCAAGTTCTTTCTGCACATCTCCAAAAACGAGCAGAAAGAGCGGTTGGAAGCGCGCATCCGCGATCCGGAAAAGCGTTGGAAGTTCAGCGAAGGGGATTTGGAAGAACGGAAGCTCTGGGCCGACTATATCAAGGTGTTTGAAGAGGTACTCTCAACCACCAGCACGAAGCATGCCCCCTGGTACATCGTACCCGCCAATCGGAAATGGTATCGAAATCTCGTGGTCGCTGATCGTGTCGTTGACGCCTTGGAAGACATGAAGCTCAAGACGCCGCCCGCTCCCGCAGGGGTCAACTTCGATACGTTGAAGATTGTATAACGAGTCAGTCGCCGCAAGAGTTGCGGACATGAAGCTGTTGTGTGATGTGAGTGTGGATCGTGAAGCATTCTTCGTTGGAAATGCGATTGGCCTTCAGGCCCATTTCATATTGGAAGAGGAGGCTGTTTCTTGACACGTTGGGCAGGGCTATATTAGCATGCGCCTCGGACTGATAGGCGCGTAGCTCAGGGGGAGAGCGCTACCTTGACACGGTAGAGGTCGACGGTTCAATACCGTCCGCGCCTACCACCCAGTTGAGGGCATCCGCTTGCCTCTCGGAGGCGGGGTGCCTTTGTTGTTTCTAGTGCTTGGTCAATTTAATGCATGTCATGAAAATTACGCTCAAAAATGGCAGCAGTCGGGATATTCCAACGGGCCAGACCGTTGGGTTTGCCCTGTCGGCTCTCGGCCTGACGCTTGGCCCGGACATCCTTGCGGCGAAGGTGAATGGCCAGACCGTAGACCTCTCAAGCACTTTGACGGAAGATGCTGAGGTGGCCCCACTGCAGTTCGACAGTGCAGAAGGCCGTGAGGTCTACCGCCATAGCAGTACTCATATTATGGCGCAGGCCGTCAAAGAGGTCTTCCCCACCGCACAACTGACGATCGGCCCGGCCATCGAGGATGGGTTCTTCTATGACTTTGCTTTTGATCGCCCATTTACCCCGGAAGATCTCGAGAAAATTGAAGCGCGAGCGAAAGACATCATCAAACGAGCCCTTCCTGTGAAACGGGCAGAATTGTCGAAGCAAGAAGCGATAAAGTTTTTCCAGAAATGCGGGGAAGCCTACAAGGTTGAGTTGATTCAAGGACTGGCAGATGGGCAGGCCATCTCAGTTTACAGCCAGGGGGAATTCACCGACCTCTGCCGCGGCCCGCATCTCCCGACCACTGGCCATGTCGGGGCATTCAAGCTCCTGAACACGGCCGGAGCGTACTGGCGCGGCGACGAACGCAATCCCATGCTGCAGCGGATCTATGGGACATCCTTCCCGACCCAGGCGGAACTCGACGCGCATCTCGCACGGTTAGAAGAGATTAAGCGACGAGACCACCGAAAGGTCGGTAAGGAACTCGACTTGATCTCGATCCAGGATGACATCGGCCCCGGCCTGGTGCTCTGGCATCCGAAGGGCGCGACGATCCGCATGTTGATTGAGAACTTTTGGCGCGACCAGCATATACAAAACGGGTATGAACTAGTGTACTCGCCCCATATCGCCCGGTTAGATCTCTGGAAAACCAGCGGCCATGTCGACTATTACCGTGACAACATGTTCGCTCCCATGAAGGTTGAAAACAGCGAGTACCAGCTCAAGCCGATGAATTGCCCGTTCCACATCATGATCTACAAGTCGCATCTGCGCAGTTACCGAGACCTCCCCATCCGCTATGGCGAACTCGGAACTGTCTACCGGTATGAACGGACAGGCGTCCTCCACGGTCTACTGCGGGTTCGCGGCTTCACACAGGACGACGCGCACCTGTTCTGCCGGCCGGATCAGATTGAAAGCGAAGTCAGCCAGGTCCTAGACTTCACGTTCTTTATTCTCGGAACCTTCGGGTTCACCGAATTTGAAGTGTACCTCTCGACTAAGCCGGAAAAGTCCGTCGGCTCGGAAGAACGGTGGGCCCAAGCCACGAGCGCACTCGAAGCAGCATTGAAGGGACGAGGAGTCGCCTACCAGATCGATCCTGGCGAAGGCGTCTTCTACGGACCCAAGATCGACATCAAAATCAAAGATGCCTTGGGACGATCCTGGCAATGTTCGACCATTCAAGTCGATTTCAATAATCCCGAACGGTTCGAATTAGGCTACATTGGGGAAGACGGCAAAGTTCACCAACCGATCATGATCCATCGGGCTCTGATGGGATCGATCGAACGGTTTTTTGGCATTCTGATTGAGCATTTCGGCGGTGCCTTCCCAACCTGGCTCGCCCCGGTTCAGGCGATGGTCATGTCCATCACGGACAACCAGGGGCCCTACGTCGCCGAGGTCGTGACCCAACTAAGGGCTGCGGGCTTCCGCGCTGAGGCAGACCTTCGGAATGAAAAAATTGGGCTCAAAATTCGAGAAGCGGAGAAGGCGAAGGTTCCATTTATGTTTGTGGTTGGCGACCGAGAAGTGCAGAGTGGGACTCTGGCCATACGGGGCCGGAGCGGAGCCAACCTCGGCAGTATGACAGTCGCGGGAGCGCTCGACCTGCTCCGTGGGGACCTCAAAAGCCGGCAGGGCAGCAACATTCACTAACATAATAAGAGGTGTCCTATCGTCCCTAAACTACGAGTTAACCGGGAAATCAGGGTGCGCGAAGTCCGGGTGATCGGTCCAGAGAGCGAACAGCTCGGCATTCTCCTCACGGCGGATGCGTTCAAACAGGCCCAAGAAAATGGCTACGACCTTGTCGAGGTCGCGCCCACGTCCGTCCCTCCCGTGTGCCGCATTATGGACTACGGGAAATACAAGTTCGAGCTGAGTAAAAAGGACCACCAGAACCGGCGCCATCAAAAGTCGACACAGGTGAAGGAAATTAAGTTGCGCCCTCGGACAGATAAGCATGACTTGGAGATCAAGATCCGACAGATTAAGGGGTTTCTGGCTGATGGTAACAAGACCAAAGTCCTCTTGACGTACCGCGGTCGTGAGATGGCGAATCAGGAGATGGGCCGGACACTCATGAATACGGTCATCGCAGAGTTGGGAGAGGCAGGCACGATCGAGTATGCCCCACGCATGGAAGGGCGGAGCTTGATCATGATCGTGGCCCCGAAGTAAGTGGGTCGGCCCGAACACTATTAACCAAAGGAATCAACGATCATGAAAAGGAAAATGAAAACGCATAGTGGAGCCAAAAAGCGGTTTACCCGCACCGGCTCTGGAAAATTGGTCAGGCGAAAGGCGGGGAAACGCCATATCCTCACCAGCAAGTCACAGGATCGAAAGCGCCGATTAAGCGGCACGGTTCTCGTGGATAAGACCAAGATTCAGGCACTCGATCGCTTATTGCCCTACAACTAAATTAGAATGCACGTATCGCGTTAACCAAAGGGAGTACTGACTCATGCCTCGCGCAAAAGGTGGCCCCAAAACAAGACATCGGCGGAAGAAGCGGCTGAAACTGGCCAAAGGACAGTATGGAGGGAAGAGCCGGCTGTTCCGCACCGCAACAGAATCAGTTGATAAGGGTCAGGCATACGCCTATACCGGACGGAAAAATCGGAAACGGGATTTCCGCGTGTTGTGGATTGCGCGTATCAACGCGGCAGTTCGGGCGCATGGACTGACCTATGGCCGGTTTATCAACGCCCTAAAGAAGGCTAATATCCTCTTGGACCGGAAGGTCTTATCCGATATGGCGATCAAGGATGCCACGGGGTTTGAGCACTTGGTTGGTCTTGCCAAACAGCACCTCGCCCCTACCGGGGCGTAATGCGTGAAGCGTCGTTCATGAAGCGTGAAGCGCAGGACAGAAAGAGTGTGTCTCTATCGGTGCATGCGAGATACGCTTTACGAGGAACGCACTTTCGGCGATTTCGCGACGTACCGCCATGAATAATGCGGGCTAGAAGAATTGGTTGAAGTAGAACGTAAGTCTTGAAGAATGCGCCTCCGACGTGAGCCTCAAGTGCGTTCGGCTAGTTCTGTCAGATCGATTTCGAACGCAACAGCCGGAACACTAATCTGCCAGCGTTCGAGAACTTCTGGGTGTAGTTCCCCAATCACACCAACCTGTTTCCCCCCAGACACGATACTCCCCACTCGTCCGGCGAGAAATGAAGGATGTTGGATCGGTTCCAGGCTGTAGGCTTGGTTCATATAGTAAAACAACGTGTCCAGGCAGGAGTGGGCCTCGGAGAAATGTGCATCGGCATGGGCGATCATCCCGCCGAGCACTGTCACAGTGCGCGACCCGATGGACTCCGTGGGATCAGGACATGCCACTTCGCCGGCCTCGAATATCCGATGGGGATAAAATGCCCGGTTCGATGCACCTTCCACGCGAAGCAACGACGGAAGCATCCATTGTCGAAGCGCGGAGAAGTTCTGGGACATCACATTATCCACCTCGACAAGTTTCCCCCACTCGGTCCCTTCCAATCGCATCGCATCACGCAGATCCTGGGGGGAACCGAGAATGTTGGAAATAATTTCTTGGAAGCTCATGCCAACCATGAGGGCCCTCACACGGTCGGAGATCTCCTCGATGCGCGACAATCCACCGACTGTGAACTGCGAGGGCATCACCGGCAAAAAGTCGCTGTACCCGCGGCTGATCGCGACATCTTCGACCACGTCCATCGCGTGCATCAGATCCTGCCGATAGAGGGGAAGCGTCACCGTCACATTTTTACCTTTTGTCATCACCTCATAGCCGTAGGCCGTTAAGGCCTTCGCTACTTCGTGGGCGCCGAGCGCCTGCCCAAGGGCCTGTTCGATCGTGCTGACGGAAAGCTTCCATGACTTTCCTAGATCTTGAGGAGTCAGGACCGCCTTGCCGAGAGCTGTTTTATAGGGATACCGTACTTCGATCGGCTCAATAACAGCGCCACGATCCGCCAGATTCGCTGCAAAGATGTTGAGGGTCAGAACGACCATCGTGAGGTCAGTGCCAGTCACCTCGACGAATAGGGCGTCGTCTCCCACTCGCACTTCTCCGACTTCGCGGCTATTGATGATCGGCGGAAAGGAGAGGGCCTGACGCTTCGCATCGCGCAGGAAGGGCAGGCGATCATGTCCCGCGAGAATCCCGCCGAACTCCAGACCCTTGGGATGGACGAGCAGCATTTCCCCCAGCGTCATGACCGTATCCATTCCCAACGGCGTGAAGGTGACTTCGTCCGGCTTCACCAAATCATAGGTGACAGGAAACTCGATCGCCGCGAGCCGATAGAGTCCGATCGACACGGTCCGGCGTTTACGGCCGAACATCTCGGCGAGTTTTTCTTGTGTCTGAATCAGCTGAGCGAGGCCCTCCTGGGTCACGCGGTAGCCTGTCGCAGTACAGGCCGCCACGTAGGGCCTGATTTCCTCAAGCCCGGGAGCCACGTTCACTCGCTTTGGCGATTTCGATGGGGTTCTCAGAAAGTTGTACCTCGCGAGGGAACCCTGCCGCTTCACCCGAATCTGCCGGGCGATCCCTTCGCAGCACCAAAGATCGGGACGATTGCTGTCTTGCAGCTCAATTCGCAGTTCGCCGGTGTCGGGATTCTGCCCCCTTAACTCACCCTTCACGAGCATCAAAGTCTCTTCGAGTTGCTCCATGGTGATCGGTTGGGGAGCCTCGCCTGGCGCTGCGAGCAATCCCTCGAGATCCTGTTTGAAAATAGTAATCGTGGGCATGTGAAACCTAGAAGGCCCCTCTGGTGGAGCGAATCAGATCTAAATTGTCGGTGAACAACTCACGAATATCGTGAATGCCGAGCGCCACCATCGCCATGCGATCGAGCCCCAACCCCCACGCAATCACTGGAACGGTCACGCCCAGCGGAAGGGTGACTTCGGGACGGAACAACCCGGCTCCACCAAGCTCCATCCATCCAAGCCTCGGATGGCGCACATGCAGCTCGACCGACGGTTCGGTGAAAGGAAAGTAGGCTGGGAGAAATTTGACTTCCTTCGCCTGCGCCACTTCACGGGCAAAGAGATTCAGCAGGCCGAGCAACGTGCGAAAGTTGATGTCTTCGCCGAGCACGATCCCTTCTACCTGAAAGAAATCGGTCGCGTGCGTCGCATCCACTTGATCGTAGCGGAAACAACGGGCGATGGAAAAATATTTTCCCGGCACCGCTGGTTGTGCCGCCAACGTATGGGCCGAGACGGCCGTCCCCTGGCTCCGCAAGACCAGCCGGCGCGCGCGCTCCGCATTGAAGGGATAGTTCCAACCGGTTGAACCGGTTTCACCGCCATTCTTGTGCGCTTGCGTGACTCGGGACAAGAACGGTTCCGCAATCGACGAGGCATGAGTCGGTTCCTTGACGAAGTAGACATCATGGATGTCACGTGCCGGATGGAATTGCGGCATGAAGAGGGCGTCCATGTTCCAGAATTCTGTCTCCACAAGCGAGCCCCGCATTTCCTGGAATCCCATGCTCACGAGTTTCGTCTTCACGGTATCGAGAAACTCACGATACGGATGCCGCTTGCCCGCCGCAATCCTTGGCGCGCGAAGACTGATCGTGTATCTACGGAAGCGCTTCATCCGCCAGTTCCCGTCTTTCAACAGTTCGGGCGTCAGCTGGGAGATCTCTTCCGCTATCCCCTGCCGAGAGAGCTGCTGGGCGGCCTCGATACCGGTTACGGAAAGCTTGAGCCCCCTGGCCACCCGATCATCAATGCGGAAAGGTTCCCGTGCATTTCCGCGTTTGACGGAGTGGTCTTGAATGACTTGCCGTTGTGCCTCGGAAAACGCCTGCAGCTCACGAGGCGCCCCATGAAGCTGTTGCAGTAATCCCCGCATCGCTTCCGCCGTCTGGCTCGGCCGGCCAGTCGATTCGATACAGCCGCCTTGAATGATGAGGAGCGCGCCTTCTTTCTTGAGACGTCCGATCGCCCCGCTCACCTCCGCCGGTTCGAGTCCCTCCCGGGATTGAATGTCCCGAATGGTCAGGCGCTTACCGGTTTTGGCCGCATCTCGAGCAGCAGACAGCACCCGTTCGATCGGCGAATACTTTTCAAAATAGAGTTCGCCGATTTTTGTGAGCGAGACATTGGGCGTTACGGTCTCGGTATCGACCGCGAGCAACGACTTGGCGAGCAACCATTCGACCGCCATACTTAACTGCGAGGGCTCTAACCCGGTGGACTGCGCGAGCTGTTCCGTCTGAAGCACCGCGGAGGGATTCGCCTCAAAGGTCGACAGGACTTTGACTTCGAGAGGATGGAGGCTATCGATGAGGGAAGAAATGTCCACCCGCGAGGCCTATCGGTGAGCGGAGACGCGCTGCGGCGTCGTGGAAGGAGGTTGGCCGGCTGCGCGCATCGCAGCGATCGTCGCGGCATAGTCCCGACTAGAGAAAATGGCCGACCCGGCGACCAATACATCAGCTCCCGCAGCCAGCACCTGAGCCACATTGTCGATCTTGACGCCGCCGTCCACTTCGAGCAACGCGCCATTTCCTGCCCGCTTGATCATGGCACGAGCCGAGGAAATCTTCTGCAGACAGGAGGTGATAAACTGTTGACCGCCGAAGCCAGGATTGACTGACATGATCAGGACCAAATCGACATCGGGGAGGATTTCCTCGATCGTACTGAGCGAGGTAGCCGGATTCAGGGTCACCCCGGCCTTGACGCCGCGTTCCTTGATCGATTGCACCGTGCGATGGAGGTGCGGACAGGCTTCCACGTGAACCGTCAGATAGTCTGCTCCAGCCTCGGCGAACTCGGCGATAAAGGCGTCAGCGTTTGTGATCATGAGGTGGACGTCGAGCGGCAGCTTGGTGACTTTTCTGAGCGCCGCCACAATCGGCGGACCGATGGTCAAATTCGGCACGAAATGCCCGTCCATGACATCGATATGGAGGAGGTCGGCCCCCGCGCGTTCCACAGCTGCCACTTCGTCGGCCAGTCGGGCAAAGTCAGCAGCTAAGATCGAGGGCGCAATAAGAATGGGGCGTGCCATCACAAAACCTTCCTCAATCGTGCGGCGTAGAATCCGTCCATCGAGTATCGGTTACCCACTGTCGAGAAGGCACCCTGTTCGGTGACGAACCCCTGCGCTGCAGGCGGGAGCCAGGGGGCGACGGACTCACGCTGGAACTCCGCATGGGCACGACAGAATCGCTCGATGACGTTTTCGTTTTCCTCCGGTTCCGTCGAACATGTACTATAGACCAGCACCCCGCCAGGCCGCAAGCATGGGGCAACCGCCTCGAGGATCTGACACTGGAGTGCCTGATGTCGAGGAAGCGCCTGCTCACCTTTCCGCCACTTCGCTTCCGGATGTCGCCGTAACACACCGAGCCCACTGCAGGGCGCATCCACCAAAATCCGATCAACAGATGGATCACCTACTCCGGCCTTCTTCACCGAGGGAGACCCTGCTGTCTCGATCATGGGAAGCCATACACGTGGCTGTCGAATATCACCGACGATCGGCACGACAATCTGGACCCCCAGTCGATGACAATTGCTTCGCACGAGTTCCAGGCGGGCACCTTTCCGATCGACGGCGTAGATCGTCCCCTTGTTATGCATCAGATCGGCCAAATGAGTCGATTTTCCTCCCGGCGCCGCACAAGCATCGAGCACGATGTCACCAGGTTGAGGATCGAGCAGGGGAGGAATTAATTGCGCTGCTTCATCTTCCACATAAAAAGCGCCTTCGTGAAACCCCGGGAGCGAGGGCACAGAGCCTCCTTCATCAAGAACAATGCCAAATGAACTCACGCTGGTCGGCTTGGCCGCAATACCAACCTGGGCAAATTTTTCGAGGAGTGCTTCCCTGGTCGTGATCAGCTGGTTCACCCGAAGCGTCAGAGGAGGCGCGACGCTGACTCCCTCGCAGGCCGCTTCCGCAGAGGCCACGCCCAGACGATCGACCCATCGACGGCTGAGCCAGCCTGGAACCGAGTACCGCACGGCGAAGGCCTGCGCGGCATCAAGATCCATGCTGGGCCAGGGCTGAGGCGGATGGCGCAAGAGCGCACGCAACACCGCATTGACAAACCCACTCCAATCTCTGCCGAGTGTGCCGGCAATGGCTCTGGCTAGGTTGACTGATTCGTTGACCGCGGCAGATTGCGGAATACGATTCAGAAACAGAAGTTGGTAGGCACCAAGCCTGAGCACCATCTGCACGGCGACGGGAAGGCGAGGAAGCGGTTTTTCCAAGACCGGTTCAAGCCGCCAATCGATAGTCGCAAGACGTCGCAAGACGCCATAGGTGAGTTCCACCGTGAGGGCTCGTTCCCTGCTGTCGAACGAGTATCGCACGAAGGCGCGATCTAGCAAGACATCGACTCCTTCCTCACTCTTGACCGACTCCACCAACAACGAAAGGGCGATCGCACGCGCTGACGGCGCGGTCTGGGTAATGAATAACGATCGAGAGGCAGAAGCCATAGGGGACAAGCCCGGTCTGTCTGGATGATCTGGTCTATCTGGTTTGTCTGGTGTCTGGTTTTTTGGTTGAACGAAACTAACCAGATGAACCAAATCAACCAGATAAACAAAACAAACCAGATCAACAAGACAAACCAAATGAACAAGACAGGCTGGCGCGCTAGGAAAGAGCTGGTCCTCCTAACTGCACTCCAACAGCAATGGGATGGCCTGCCAAGTATTGAGAGACGGCCATGCGACGGCTATTAGCCGGCTGCAACTCCATCAAGGCAAGTACACCGTCCCCGGTCGCAACATGAATCGCCTCGTTTGTGACGGCGACGATCACTCCCGGAGGCTTCGTCACTGGTCCTGGGAGGGCCAGGGCTCGCCAGATCGTCCATCGGTTACCTCCCGCCACGGTTGTGTAGGCTCCGGGCCAGGGAGAGAGTCCGCGGACCCGGTTGGCCAAAGCAGTGGCCGGCAAGGCCCAATCGATCACACCATCTTCCTTTTTCAGCAGCGGCGCCAAGGTCGCCCGTGAAGCATCTTGCGGCTGCGGTACGAGGGTGCCGGCCTTGAGTCGGGCAATCGTCTCGACCAGCAGTCTGCCTCCGATCTCAGCTAACCGTGACGAGAGGGTGCCGCCGGTATCGTCCGGCGTGATAGGGGCGGACTCTTGAAGCAACATGGCGCCGGTATCCATCCCCTTATCCATCAGCATGGTCGTAATTCCTGTTTCCGTCTCGCCGTTGATGATGGCCCACTGAATCGGACCAGCGCCGCGATACTTTGGAAGAAGGGAACCATGCACATTGATACAGCCACGAGGTGGAAGCGAGAGGATTACCGGAGGCAAAATACGCCCGAACGCCGCGACCGCAATCAGATCTGGGTTCCACCCGGCCAGAGCGTGGAGAAATTCAGGATCCTTTATCTTGAGCGGTTGCAGCAGAGGAATCTGCTCTCGCTGGGCCAGAAGTTTCACCGGTGACGGCGTGAGAATTTGCCCGCGCCCTTTCGGACGATCCGGTTGAGTGACAACGCCGACAACGGAATCGTCCGACCTCAACAAGGCCTTAAGAGAGGCCGACGCAAAATCTGGCGTGCCCATGAACACGAGTCGCATATTATCGCTTTAGCATTGCAGGTGAGCGAAAGCAACTTGGATGCACAGCCGTTGGCTTGACTTGCCGTTCAGCGCTTTGTTAGCATCGGCCCGCGGGGTGGAGCAGCCCGGTAGCTCGTTGGGCTCATAACCCAAAGGTCGAAGGTTCAAATCCTTCCCCCGCAACCAACCTTCTCTTTCTAACTGATCCACCCCCAGGAGTCTCAACCTACTTCAAGTCCTCGCTCGTTTCGTGCCTGCGAGACTTGACCAGAAAATACGGTAAGCATTTGACGGAAGATCATGCGGTGATATAGTCATCGAGGAGTTGGCGCAGGGCGGGGAGATGCTATGCACTTCGTTCGTATTGGCAAGAAAGCCTTAAACCTCGATAGTGTGTGCTACTGCGAAGCACAGATTTGGCAAGATGCCATGTCGCTCAAAGTCTATTTCTCCGGATCCGCTAACAATACCCCGCTCGTCTTCTCCGAAGAGGATGCCAAGGAACTGTGGAAGTACTTGGAGTACGTTACTGAAAAACCCGTCTAACGCCTCCACTTCCTCCACTTTCTTATTGTACGTTTCGCTTCGCTTTTTGATCCCTACAGGTGCTTGAGGCCCCGGTCTCGCACTTCACGCGCCACGGCGTGCTCGAAGCCCGTGAAGCGTGTCTCGTTGGGGATAAGAGCGTATGTCTAATGGCGTATAATAGATGGTGGCAAAGACACCCACTCTCCTTCCGGACCATACGCTATTAGCTATATGCCATAGGCTCTTTTCGTCGAACGAGAGACGAACGATGAGGACGGAAGCGCCGGTTCTATGTCGTCTGGCAGGGAGGACAAAATGCTTGGCTGTGCTATAATTCCAATAACTTATGGTTGCTCATGACTCCCAACTTTCGTTGGGAGATTGGGGTTCGTTGGAGGATGCTGCGGAGGCCCAATCTCTCTTGTGTCATATCCCACAAACGAGGGGGCCTCTCGCGTGCTGAAGGAAGACTGTGGTACTCTCTGCACACCTCATCGTCTGACCGAGAAGGAAACATCTGCCATGACGAAACTTCGGTACTGCAAACGAGTCCACACCTACTTCCCCGTGGTGTTTGCTGGTGAGGCCTATGTGGGGGAGGGAACCGTGCTCAACGTGTCTGTACCTGGCTGCGCCGTCCACAGCCGAAAACGCGTCAAGCCCGGCTCCTATCTTGAGATGAGGATGCTCGTCCCTGACACCACGTCTCCGCTCCGAGTCGGATTAGCCAAGGTACGCTGGTGCGAGGGACGACGATTCGGTGTCGAATTTATTCAAATGCCTGGTGAAGACCAAGTCCGCTTAGGTCGGCTCGTCAAAAATGAAGTCCCTCTCGCACTGCCACCTCGATCCAGCGTGTGGCAAGAGGCGCATTCCTGAAAATAATCACCCCAGTTAGTGAGGGTAAAGACGCATGACGAGAGGTCTTCTGCTCATCATGATTCTGCTCCTGGCAGGCTGCGCTGAGCCCTATACCGTATTCCATAGCCAGACGGGCAACCCGATCATACTGGGTCGCCGCGCCTATACCTATGAAGGCTGCCTCTCCACGATGCGCGAGGAGGCGGCTCGACTTGGGGTCTCGTTGAGTACGGTCCAGGTGAGAGGTTCCTGGCAAGGTCGATCTCTCCTCTGGCCCTTCGAACCAGGGTATGCCTGCGAAGGGGTAATTGGCCCCGAACGTCTCCCACGCGGAATCTATCCGAACGTTCCGCCCCTCTCACCTCAAGGATAGTTATCGCCCACTTCCTGCTCTTTTTGACTTCATCCGCAGGCCGAAGAATCCGGCATAGGTTTCTCTTCATCAATCTTCTTCCAAGAGACCTGTTGACAATATCACTGCTGGCGCAGTATTACTCAACCAATGCTACCGGACGTAGCCTATGGGTGCCCGCTCTTGGACCTGCTCTCCGTTTCTCGCCAAAGACCAGACATAGAAAGGAGGTGGCTCGCTTTGATCTCGCCGCGTTGTTCGCTTTCCAGAGTCCGGTTACAGAGAACTTCAACGGCAATTTGGCAGAAGTCTTTCGTTCGTCTGCCGCACACTATTTGAAATAATTTTCTTCACAAGGAGTTGTAATGGAAGACCTGGTTATCGAAGAAGAAGGCGCCTCATCCGCACTTAAAATTACGCTTGGTGATTTTCTCGTCTTCATCAATTGGATGAATCAAACTGAAAAATCTCTCGATCGCGCTGAAGCCTTGCCGACCCTCCCTGACTTGGATTCCGGCAAGGTCAGAGGCTGGATCCAACTCGTGCAGCGGCTTGAAGAACGCTTCCGCCGGAGTGAAGAAAAGAAACTGGCGCTCGAAGCGAACGTGATCGCACAGGAAGCACAGTTGGGACAACTCTTGTCACACTTGCATGCGAATATCGCCTCACTCTACGACAACCTCGGACAATCGCAAAAAGCCGAAGAGGTTCGTCGCCGAGCTGAAGCACTCCATGTAGGTTAAACCCAGGTTGCCTGAATCCCAAATCGTCCGCCGTGGTTCCTCGTGACCGCCCTAGCCCGCATTATTCATGACGGTTCGTCGCGAAAGCGTGCAGACGCGAAGCGAGACGGGCACTCGGAGGCGTGAAGCCCTGAGGCATACTTGTGCAGTATGTCGAAGGGCTGAACGGCGAGACTGCTCGTCGCAGCCGCGTATCCGCGCTTGCAGCAGAAGAGCTCATGAATAATGCGGGCCAGGTAGCTATCTCGTTGGCTTGCATCTGCTTACAAGGGGCGGTCATGGTCTTCACCGGGGAGAGTGGTACTGTGAGCCCTATACCGTCACACTTGTCCATGGCGTGGGACCCCCTTCGGGTTTCACGCCCTTCCCTTAACTGTATTCTCACATTTTCTTTATCCTCCCTCGTCTCTCGGCTATAATCAATTCTCTCATAGTGGCTGGCCTTGTCGTGTGTGGTCTGTCTGGTTCATCTGGTTGGTCTGGTCTATCTGGTTTGTCTCGTTTGTTTAGTTCATCGAGTTGGTCTTGTTCAACCAAACAGACAAGACAGACCAAATAAACCAATGAAACGAGACAGGCCAGACAGACCGAACAGACCAAATGAACAAGACAGGCTGGCGGAATTTTTGAGAATCCTGCTAGGAACTAGGAACCGAACTCAGGGTTCACGCGATAGTGAGGCGGTCGGATGATCAAAGTGCTCCTCGTCGAAGACAATGACGTCGACGCTCAGCTCACGCAGGATCTTCTTTCTGAATGGAGCATCGAGGAGTTCCAGATTGCCCGTGCGAAAACGTTGGGAGAAGGGCTCACGCTTCTGAGCCGTGAGAAATTCGATGCCGTGCTCTTGGACCTGTCTCTCCCGGATGCGTTCGGTCTCCCGACGGTCAGACAGGTCCATGCCACCAGTCCAACGATCCCCGTTGTCGTCCTGAGCGGCGTGAACGACCAAAACCTGGCTCTTCAAGCCGTCCAACAAGGGGCGCAGGATTACCTTGTCAAAGGTCAAGGTCATCCCGAGCTTTTAGCTCGTGCCGTTCGCTACGCCATTGAGCGGAAACGCTCTGAAGAACGCCTGACCTACCTCGCACAGTACGATCACTTGACCGGACTGGTGAATCGCACCCTCTTTCGTGATCGGCTGGTTCACGCCATGGCTCGAAGCAAGCGCATGCAAAAACCGATTGGTCTCATGCTCCTCGATCTCGATCGATTCAAAGCGGTGAATGATACCTTCGGCCACGACATGGGTGACGAACTACTC
>DASYVB010000100.1:0-9875 GCA_036000525.1 Nitrospiraceae bacterium
AACTCCATGCTGACCAAGACGGCGTCGTGGGGAGCCAACGGATCTGGGAGGACCTCCGCTACGCCGGGGAGCGCTGTGGCCGTCACCGCGTGGCGCGGCTGATGCGTCGGGCAGGGCTGCAGGGCGTGCCGCAGCGACGGCGGTGGCGAATGAAGCGCACGGGAGTTCGTCCTGCAGGCACGCAGAATCATCTGAACCGAGACTTCACCGCGGCGGCCCCCAATACCAAATGGGTGACGGATATTACCTACATTCGGACCACTGAACACTGGTTGTATCTCTGTGTGGTGCTGGATTTGTATTCCGGGCTGGTGGTGGGCTGGTCGATGAGTCCGCAGCAAGATCGCCAACTCGTCATCCAGGCGGTGTTGATGGCGGTGTGGCAACGGCTAGGCCGCACGCCGGTCATTTTGCACTCGGATCGAGGCTGTCAGTTTACCTCCGAGGAATACCAGCGGTTCCTGGAAGCACACCAGGTCATCTGCAGCATGAGTGCGGTGGGGAGCTGCGCGGATAACGCGGCAGCCGAGAGCTTCTTCGGCGTGCTCAAACGAGAACGGGTGAATCGACACCACTACCGGACGAGAGCCGAGGCGAGAGCGGATATCTTTGACTATATCGAGCGCTGTCACAATCCCCGACAGCGCCGGAGGCTCGAACTGCAGCAACAGGGGGAACAACTCTTAACTCAACCGTCCGTGAAAATGGGGTAGAACCCCAGCGAAGGTTTTTGACCGGAAGAGTTTCGAGGAATAAGCGGGGATACACTGCGGTCTGATAGCCGGATAGACGGGAGGATTCGCAGTCTATCGCGATCGGCGTAGTAGGGCGAAATCTTAAATAAGTGTTGGATGTGCAAGTAAACTCCCTCCCAGTGGAGAGCCCAGACCACTGTGCTACGATGCACGGGGTAGGCCGCAGCAGACTTCATAGTTGAGCCGCCGCTTCGCGTCGACTCAACGGCCCCGGGGATGGGCCTTCGCTGGCTAGCGCGCGAAGCGCGGCCCACCCAGCGGCTGCAGCGGACACCCGCTGCACAAACTTCGTTTGTTCCGCGGCCGCCGCTGATCCATGGGGCCGGTAGGCCGATCCGCAGAAGATGCCGTAATCAATGGCCACCTGAACCGCAATTGATTGAGATTGCACCGATTCTCGTGTATTTTTCAGGGAAATCGATGGCGTATTCTACGGATAGGAAATTGAAGATCCGCATCTTATGCGGATCCAGCTAATCATTGTTAGCAGAGAATGAAGACCAAGATCCAGCGCCAATCTCACGAGGAATATGTCGCATTTGTGGAAACCAAGTTTCGGTTTCTGGAGAAAGACTACGGTTTCCGTAAGGTGTGGGACCCTCAAGATAAGTTTAGGGTCGCGTATTCAAGCCATGATTTGAATGTCCAAATTTGGGGTTGGGGATGGGGAGCGAGTGGCCACCTATCAGTGAATATCGGCAACGAGGAGCTTCCGTTCTTTCGAGTTATAACGCCTCTGACCGAGAAACTGTTAGGCACGACAGGGAAGCCTCAGCTTGACGATCTTCAGGAGCTAGCTCTTCGCCTTGAGAAAGAAGGCGCAGATTTCTTGCGGGGCGACTTTACCAGGATGCTACCTTATAGACCATTTCCTTATGCTGAAGAGCTCTGGCGGAAACGTGATTATTCAACCTTGGTGGATCGGCTTCGAAAGTGCGAAATGCCACTCAGCCCTGAGTGGCAAAATCGATTGGAATATGCGTCAAAGAACGCCTAACCATGCGCTGCAGCGAACCCGGCCATCGCGCTCCGGTTGCAATCCACGCCTCCCGCGGGCCGGGTCGCTGAGCTTGGGTCGTTAGGCTAATCCAGACCCGGAGCTCTCTGGCAAAAATCTACCGATCCAAGCGAAGTGCATCACGATTGTGCTCATTTTGTGCTCAACTCCACCTCACTCCAACTCATTCCAGCCTACTCCAGCCAAAGTTCGGATTTAGCGCAAACCTTGGCTGGAGTGGGCCTGAATGAGTCCAGTAGGCTGGAGTAGGGTGGTGGGAACGGTTTCCTAAACCGTTTGTCGTACGTTCAATTCGTATCGGGGGCACCAATTTTTCAGTACGTTGCGCTGTTTATGGTCTCGCATGGCAACTTACTGTGCTCTAAATTGTGCTCACTCAATTCAATGTCTTTCTCAAAAACTCGCCATTTTTACCAGTAAGATCTTCGAATTGGGGGTAGATTAGCTATAGGGCCTTACGTCAGAGATAACATCCGGCGAGCGTGGTGGCATTGCAGTCCCATGGCGGAGTTCAACAGGTTTGTTGCAGAGCTGCCTAAGGTTCTGGCAGAACCTCACTCAACGACACCGAGGTTGTTGCCGGGAGGTCGTAGCCTTGGTAGGAATGAATGCCGATCCCGATGGTCAGCGCAAAGAAGACCAACAGGATATAAAAGCCAAACTGGAACGCTCTCCGATTGGTGAATACGCCGGACACATAGAGGTAGAGGGCCAAGAGCACCAGCGCAAGCAAAAACATGGCGGTGACAAGGATCATCATGGTCGATACCTCATTCGGACTTTCTTCATTCGTCTTACGTCCCCGCTCAGTGAGGGTCTGGCCTGTCGTGACGGGGTTGCGCTGGCAGCCTAGACGCGCGATCCGCGTTTTAGGAATGCCGCGTCGTGAAACGGAAGCAGTCCGGAGCGCGGCTGGCACAGAGCGTCAGTAAGGCTCCATCATCGCGTCGGCGTAAGAACACCTTCCCTGACGCCCCTCATCATTCGGTCAACGCAGCACTAGCCTACCTTGATCTCGATGGTTTTCGGCTTCGCCTTCTGGGATTTCGGGAGATGTACTTGGAGCATCCCGTCCTTGAAGTCGGCAGACACCTTGCTCCCATCCGCATCTTCCGGAAGTGTGAAGCTGCGCACGAAGCTTCCGTAGGCGCGTTCGACCCGATGATATTTTTTCCCCTTTTCTTCCTTCTCGAATGTCCGTTCTCCGGAAATCGCCACGACATCGTTCTCCACCGTAAGTCGCACATCCTCTTTCTTCATGTCCGGCAATTCGGCCTTGATGAGGTACTCCTTCTCATCCTCTGTAATGTCCACCAGGGGTGACCACTGAGCAACCCTCAGGGCCTCCTTCCCCCCATTCCCGGTCGCCTCCCGAGTGGCAAGCATCGTCGCCAACCGGCTTTCCAATTCATCCCGATCCTTGAAAGGATGCCATTGAGTTCTGCTGAGAGGGTCCCAACGTAAAAGTGTGTTCATGGCTTCATCTCCTTAACTGATAACGTGAAATTACTCGGTGATCCATCTCTCTCTTCTTGATGACTTCGCGTCAGCGCGGCTTTTTCCGTATGGCTTTCGGCGCTGACTTCTGATGCCACGCCTCTGCCCACTTCATCAGCTCTCTTTTTTTATCGCCATACCGTTCCTGAACTTTGCCGACAAATCTGTCGTAGCTCCCTCCGATCTGCTGCAAGTCATCATCGGTAAACTTGCCCCACTGCAGTTTCAGTTCACCTTTGAACTGCATCCATTTCTCCTTGAGTTGATCAGCGTTCATCGGATCCTCCTCCTGTGACAGATTTACATTGGTGCCAGGTCATCACGCCGACCTGTCGGACAGCCCGACAGCCCCGGTCACACAACCCGAGCGGAGCGCCCCGTGACCACATGGATCGCGATCAACACGATCCCGATCAGGAACAGAATCCAGGAAATCTGGACCGCGACCGCGGCCACCCCGGCCAAATGCAGAACCCCCGCAATCACTCCAACCACCAAAAACATCAGTGCGTAGTACAACATAACAACCTCCTTTCATAGAGATCCGGACGTGGATCAAGAATCCTCTGCATGATGTCCATGGTCCTAGCCGCTATGGATCAGCAGACCATGACACAAGGCATGCAGCCGTTCAGAGAAACTCTGGCATCGGAGCGGCGGAGACTGGAGAATCGGTCACGCCGGGACGTATCAGGAAGCGCAAGAGATGGGACAGTCAGCGGAGCTTCACACCGGACACCATCACTCTGGACGCAATGAGTAAGGGAGTCAAGCAATATAAATGCGGACCTGGATAGATCAATGATACTGGTACGTTGCGAAGCGCGCTTGGGTGGGCGGGGCGCAGCACTCAGAGGCAGCTTGTCGAAGATCCATGAAGACCGGTACGTGTAGGAGCGCAGCGATTGAGGAACGGGCCGATGTTGTGATCTGCGCGTTATCTTTCGCTAATCGATCAGGTATCGATATAACCAAAACGGTAAAGCAGAAAGTAGAAAAGAACGCGAAGAAATATCCCGTTGCCAGTATAAGGGGCAGTTTTGATCTAAACGATGCCCCGTTTCAAAATCTCTATTTCAACCATGTTATTAAAGAAACGAAAGACCGGCCTCTTGCGATGAGTCTGCCAGAGGGTCACAAGGAACTGGTTTAGGCTCAGCAGAAAACTCCCTTCAGCATGAGACCGTCAACTCTCGAATCCTGGATGAGTTGGCTCCCAATCACCACCGGGCACGCCCGTACTGTGGCTCAGGGTGACGCGTGCGATTCTGGAGAATGATCGGGTCGAGGATTTCTCCGCAGATCATGCAGCGCCATCCCGTGAATGATGACACGCTGGGACTGACCTGCAGATCCACGAACGTCTCTTCCACCATCAGATTATGACAGCGTGGGCATCCCATCACGAAGTCGGATTCTGTCGCACACCTACTCACACCTCTCCCTTCGAGAGAACCGCTCGACGCCTCCCTCATGCAACAGTTGCATCAAGAGGGTCTGGCGATGCTCTTGCCGTGACCGACGACGCGCCGCCAGTCTGTGCGGAACGTGCCACAGAAGCCCAGAATTACAACCAGGCCCAAGCACCACAAAGAGATCGAGAAGGATGTCGTGCGTCAGCATCATCACCCTCCTTAACGCCTAACCTGCTGTGGCGGCCGCGATCGGTCTGGGTGATTGGAGATCCCGGAACAGCCACGGACATAGTTCACATCTTTTCGCGAATCACGAGAGATGCTGTGGGGGTCGTGTGCTTT
The DNA here is from genome assembly GCA_036000525.1 of Nitrospiraceae bacterium. Lineage (GTDB taxonomy): Bacteria > Nitrospirota > Nitrospiria > Nitrospirales > Nitrospiraceae > Palsa-1315. The sequence continues at coordinate 5,028 of DASYVB010000100.1, forward strand.
TCTCCTTATTCGGCAGCCAGATTGTATACGTCCCCTTGCCCATCGCCATCATCCGCACCTGCCCGGTTCGGCTCAAACGATCGACTTCGAGAAAAACCTGGTTCCAGGTGAGCTCTGGTACGCTCAGCACCAACTCATCGAGTTGACAACCAGGAGCACGGTGCACCGCGTCGAGGATTCTGTCAGCAAGAGTTCCTAGCTGTGACATGGCAATCCCTCTCTTCTAAGCATCCGAGTGTCCCAAACCTGCCGCTTGGCTGAGACCATTCCTCTCACCCAACCCTCCCCAGATACGAGAAAGGATGGGCAAGAGGAAGGCCCTTCCCTCTGGCGCGAACAGGGCGCTACTGCTTGGGCATGCGAGTCGCCTCAGTGACTGGCGGCTCAATCTTGATTTGAGGCCCTTGAATCGTCGGCAATTGACCAGCTCCCTGCGGCTTCACCAGCCTGGCATTATTGGGATCCACCAGCTTCTGGCCCGTGTGCGCATCCTCTGACGCGGCGGCGCTGCTGAGGGATTGCTCAACGGTCAGATTTTTTTGCCCGGTATCGTTGGCATACTCTCCGCCCGATGGATACCCGGGATGCTTGGGCAGCATCGCCGGATTCGCGGCGGCAAGAGAGACACTCCCTACCAAGACAAGCCCTGTCATCACGATTGTATAGAATTTCATGGCCTGCCCTCCTTTCATTGAAGACACCACGACCTGCTCGGCCAGGGATGATCCCGATACCGAATCGGGAGGTCTTCCCTGTTAGAGCTGCGACTCGCTGAAGCAAGAGCCGGCAGTCGTGATGTGCGACATCAATGAATGCCGCGCTTCAGAAAGAGGCTGGCGTAGGAGCTGCGGGGACCGTGGGATCCATCGCGCGGGGGAGAATGCAAGGCGCGTAGGAGAGAGCAGTCGAGGTAACTGGTACGTCAGGGTTGGAGGCTACGTGGATACGGTGAGTCCCGTCAAGATGCGAGAGTTCCGTAGGAACTATTTACACCATGGTAGCTCAAAAACATTTCTTTTGGTTCGCGAGAAGGATACGCGAATCGACTTGAAAGATCGACGGGCACACGTTCCGGCAAGGGCCAGGATTTTGACCTGCGTGCTGGCTTGGGTTCCCGCCTCATCGGTTCACAATACCCTGGGCTCTTCCCTCAGCACGCAAAGCGGTACCGGTCCCGACCCAGTCGTTAAGAACCGAGCTTCTACAGCTCGTCATACGTGGCCGCCGTGGGGGATTGTCGGACAGGCGGAAAAGGGGCGGTGCTGCATCGCGTGCGCGCCCATCCCCTTACCACAATAATACCCTTGACTCCGACCCACCGTGGTCCTAGGCTCAGCCTAGACTGACCCTCCGGTTCTCACCTGTGCTGGAAGCGCGACGGATCTGAGCTGAGTCGAGAGGGATCAACGGAAATGCCAGTTACCCTTCGGCGCTTATGGAAAGACCTGTACCGGCGACATCAAGTCGACGGGGAGAAGCCTGTTCCCAGTCGCTTCCAGCTGTTTAAGCGCGTGGCGGATGATCTTGCTCACGCCTTACTCCAGATTGACTCGGAGGCCCTGACCGAATGGGATCAGCTCAGGGGATCCCGGGTGCTCTGCGCCAGCTGCGGAGCCCATGATCTGGAACACTTCTATACATCTCGGAGAGAGGGCGAAACGCTCTGTGCCGACTGTTTCCGAAAACGAGTCGGGCGAGTGAATCAGCGCGAGCCGAGCGAGCCTTGAGGTGTCGCTGACTGGCCTAATTGGCGGCCTCCATTCTCACCGCTGACGCGAGACCGGGCGTCATCCAGCGTGTGGTCATCAGGCCGTCAGACGACGGACCCAGCCATACGGGAACATCGTTGAAGCCTGACTGACCGACTCCAGGCACGACGAAGAGACGGCAGTGTCCCGTTGAATCCGGACACTCCGTTCTCCAGACCCATCCTTCTCGCCGAAGACGAGAGGGTGTGATTCCTCGAAATCCACACACGTCGTCTTCCTTATCCGATCCGAGAAACACCAAACCCGATGTGTCAAACCCGCTGGAAACGAGGTTTTCAAACCTGGTTGTGAAACCCATCCAGCAGGGAACACCGATTGGGTGACCGCCTCTCAGACTGTCTACCGGAATGAACGCCGCTCGTTGGAAGGCCGCGCCCTGCTGTCGATTTTCTCAGGCAGCCGAGGTATCCTCGTGGCGGTCAAAAACAACCGGAGCACCGAAGGGCGTGCGCGTTGGTTTAGGTCGGTTGGCTGGTTCGTCATCGAGGGGCCCCTGTTTTATGGTACGGGGTGATCGAGAGTGGCAAAGGAGGTCGATCGATGGAACTCAAAAGTTCGGCATTTGAGGCCGGTGGAATGATTCCCAAGCAGTACACCTGTGACGGGCAAGATGCGTCCCCGCCCTTGAGCTGGTCTGATGTTCCCAATGGGGCGAAGAGCTTGGCGCTGATTGCTGATGATCCCGACGCCCCCATGGGCACCTGGGTGCACTGGGTCGCGTGGAACATCCCGGCGACGGCGCGAGTCCTTGAGGCACATGTGCCCAAACGAGACTCGCTCCCGAGTGGCATGAAGCAGGGCACCTCGGACTTTCGCAGCGTTGGCTACGGGGGGCCCTGTCCCCCATCTGGCACTCACCGATATTTCTTCAAATTGTATGCGCTCGACTCAACCGTCACGCTGCCGCCGAGCACGACGAAGAAGGATTTGGAGAAAGTGATGCAGGGGCACATTCTTCAACAAGCTGCGCTGATGGGGAAGTACACGAGGAAATAGAGGGCGGCTCAAAAACCTCGTAAGGTGTGAACGCAAGACCGGTCCAGATTTTCAGCACATGGAATCGTGAGGGCAAAGGGTCAAAAAGAAATCTAATTGACCTGCGCGAGGGGTCGGGCCGAGTGGTAACGAAAAAGTTATTTGAGATCCTAGAGGTATCCCAAATTGCTGCGGTCTTCCTTACTGCCTGTGCATCCGGCAAGTCCACCACCTTGAAAAACCAAAAGCCGTCCTGCACCGCTGGATGCAAAACTTCTAAAATGCAAAAGGCGTGAAGCGGAACCTTAAACTCCTACGTGATTCCTGCGATTGCTGATACAACTCACATTTCCTCTCATGCGGAGTCCCACGCCGCCTAGATGCATACGGCTTTCGCACTCTGCCTTCTGACGGCCTCTCCTTCGATGCGCACGCCTCCCCTTATATGTGATAATAACAAATATGTTTGTGAAGCGTTGGCTGGTTGGGAATCCCCTGAAGACGGCTCAAACCGCCCACCAACGGCTATCGAAACGCCTGGCCCTGGCCGTATTCGCCTCCGACCCCCTGTCTTCGGTCGCCTACGCCACGGAGGAAATCCTCCTGGTCCTCATTCCAGCCAGTCTGGCCTTTGCACATTTCTCAATTCCGATCAGTCTCGTGATCATCCTCCTGCTTGCGATTTTGACACGCTCCTACTCCCAGATCATTTTCGAATATCCGGGAGGAGGCGGCGCCTACATTGTGTCGAAAGCGAACCTAGGCGAATGGCCAGGACTGACCGCCGCGGCCTCGTTGATGATCGATTATGTCCTCACCGTCGCCGTCAGCGTGGCGGCCGGTATCGCCGCAATCACCTCCGTCAGTCCCTCTCTCCTTCCGTACCGCACGGTATTCGGCGTGTGTGCCATCGTACTCGTTCTCCTGGTCAACCTGCGCGGTGTTCGAGAGTCGGGGAAAGTGTTTGCCGTCCCGACCTACATGTTCATTGGGGCCATGCTCCTTCTAATCGCTGTCGGAACATTTCAACTTCTGTTTGGACAACTCACCCCCGTGGTCTCCCAGAGCGTGGCCACTCAAACCGCGGTCGAATCAGTGTCGGTGTTTCTCCTGCTCCGTGCCTTCTCATCGGGCTGCACGGCACTCACCGGTGTGGAAGTCGTTTCGAATGGCGTGACGGCCTTTCGCCATCCGGCACCGAAGAATGCCGTCATTACGATGATCACGATGGCGCTCGTCCTGGGCATACTCTTCCTCGGCATCAGTACGATGGCGTATCACTTGGGCGTGCTCCCGAAAGACGATGAAACCGTGGTCTCGCAGGTTGCACGCGCTATCTTCGGCGAAGGATTCCTCTACTATTTGCTGCAAGGTTCCACGATGTTGATCTTAGTCCTCGCAGCGAACAGCGCCTTCGCCGGATTTCCACGCCTCGCATCCTTGTTGGCCCGCGATGGCTATATGCCCCACCAGATGGAACACTTGGGCGACCGTCTGGTGTTCTCTAATGGCATTATCATCCTTGGAGTCTTCTCGTGCCTCCTCATCGTCGTATTCGACGGTGACACCCACGCACTGATTCCGCTCTATGCCGTCGGCGTGTTTCTCTCGTTCACCCTCTCGCAAGTCGGCATGGTCCGTCGCTGGCTGACCACGCGCGGACCTCATTGGCGGAAGAAAATTTTCATTAATGGCATCGGCGCGATCGCCACCGGCATTGCGACCGCGATCATAGCCAGTACCAAGTTTATGCACGGCGCCTGGATCGTTATCATATTGATCCCTATCCTGATCATGATGTTCCGAGGCATTCACCTACACTATAAGGAGGTCGCCGACCAGACCGCCCTCGATCGACGAGGAAGCCGCCCTCCGAAGCCTCGCCGCAGTCTCGTCCTCATTCCCATCAGCGAGATGAACCTTGCCGTCGTCCGCGCGCTCGACTTTGCCCGAAGCCGACCCGGAGATATTCGGGGGGTGTTAGTCGACGTAGATCCGAGTATCACGGCCGGACTCGAAATGCAGTGGGCTCAGTGGGGATGCGGCATCAACCTCGTCATCCTACCCTCGCCCTACCGATCCATCGTGAGTTCCATCCTCGACT
>DASYVB010000101.1:0-4131 GCA_036000525.1 Nitrospiraceae bacterium
CGACCCGGCTGGTCACGACATTGTGAAAGACGACTTCGGCCGTCTCGACCATGATGATCTTGCTGATGATCACGAAGTTGGGCACGCCTGTCTCCTGATCATACCGTCCAAAGAGCCGGTCACGCACAGTCGGTCCCTCGATGCGATAGAGCAAAATACCATCGACACCCAGTAATCGTCCCAGCCGGATCGCATAGTCTTCTGAGAATAGGCCAGCCGTCTGAAGGCGCTGCTCGCCCAGCACCGCAACCAGGTTAAACCGATCGACGATTCTGAGAGCCGGTCGGTGTTGCTTGAGTTGAAAGACCGCTCCTTCGAGTCGGCTGTAGGCTTCGAGCAGCTCTCGATCGTAGGCTTTCGGATAGAGCACGGCGAGGCGTTCGATGGAGAGTGGTGCACGAAGTGTGGAGGGTATGGTGCTCCATACCGTGGATGGCCGGCTCACGCTCGGTGCAGTCTGGCAGCCAGTAAACAAGGCGGTAAAGAGGAAAAGGAGCGAGAGGGCTTTGAAGGAAACGGACGGGAGCTGCGCCATTGGTCGAGCTCCGCATGCCGGTTTGAAATGCCTGACCGCATTCTACCCCATTAGTACTAAGAAAAACTACGGCCCCACCAGTCGGATAGGCGCCTTATCTCTTCCGATACTGGTCTCGATTCCCTTCTTCGACAGTCTGCCACACGTTACAAAGGGGCGGAGCCAGTTTCTTTAAAACATTCACAACGATTCCTAATACAGAAGAACGATCTAAAATTGATCCACGATGGCATAACCGTTGCTGAGTTTAGGCAATAGGTTTCAATCGCACCCCTCATCAAGGAGGCGCCCATGCCACGAGGTCGAGTGCTCATCGTCGATGATCAACCAGAGGTGCGACAGTCGCTGGCTCTCATCTTGAGGCGAGCTGGTTATGAAGTCGTCGATGGCGAGGATGGAGAAACCGGCATCCAGGCGATCCGCAGCGGCGACAATCCGCTGATGGTGGATGTGATCATCTGCGATGTGCTGATGCCGAGGATCAACGGCATGGAGGCGGTCAAGTACTTCCGATCGCAATTTCCGTCCGTCCCGGTGATCGTCCTCACCGGCCATCCTGAAGTGGAGCGAGCGGCCTGGTTCTACGAGCTCGGTGTGAGCGACTACTTGCTGAAGCCTATTTCACCGGATGTGCTTCTGGGTGTGGTGGACAATGCGGTAGAGAACCACGAGCTCTTCAAAGACCAGTTCGTGGTGTAGATCTTCCCCGGTGGGCTGATTTTCGTCCGTAGCAGCCCTGTGGTCCCAGGCGCATTCCCTCTTCTTGACTCACCTGAGGACGAAGTCTATCCTCCTCCTACGCCTGAGTGATGGACGATGGTGATGGGTGATGCATAGAGGATTCTGGATCTTCCCATTCATCACATATCACTCGTCACTCATCATTCTTGACGCCTCCTGGAGAAATCATGGGACTTCCCGAACGGCTCAGCGAAGACCTGAAACAGGCCATGAAAGCCAAGGACCAGTTACGGATGGATTGCATCCGTATGATCAAGGCCGCATTGCTCAACAAGCAACTGGAACTTAAGAAAGACCTCGACGATTCTGAGATGTCCCGCGTGATGACGACCCTCGTCAAACAGCGCCGCGAATCGGTCGAGCAGTATCAGAAAGCCCAACGAAAGGATCTCGCCGAGAAAGAACTGCGAGAGATCACGATCATCGAGACCTATTTACCGAAAGCGCTTTCGACTCAGGAGCTCGCGCAGGTGGTCGAGACCGTGATCCGGGAGACGGGAGCGTCGGCCCTGAAGGATATGGGCGCGGTCATGAAAGCTGTCATGAGCCGACTGGCCGGCCAGGCTGTGGACGGAAAACAGCTCAGTGAACTAGTCCGCGCCCGCCTGCTGCAGGCGGGCGGGCGTTAAACGTTAAACGTAAACATTGAACCCAATCTGCACGGTTAACGAATAACGATTAACGTTTAACGATAAGGGTACACGAACCAATGAAAGCATGGGGCCTTCTTGCGGCAGTGATACTTGTGGCGCTGAATGCCAACGCGCAAGCGGTCCCAGTGGATCAGCTCCCCGACCTCTCAAGCAGCGTGTCGACCGTTGTCACGTTGAAAGCCCGCGATAATTTCCTGAATGAATTTCGCTACGACGTGACGGTCCGCAATCAAGGGATTGAGCCCATCGACTCCTCGTCTTTGATACTCGTTTTGGAGCAGATCACCGATCTGGCTGGCAAAGACGCGCTCGATCGGATCGAAGTGCTCGGTCAGGATGGCCAGACCGCAGAGGGCAAGCCGTATTTTCGAATCCCGTTGGGTGACCCGGAGTTAGCGCCCTACACCGACAGCCCGCCGGCCATCGTGAGGCTGCGGAACGCCGCCTACACGATCATCTTTACGCCATCGTTTCGAGTTCGTGGAGTGCGGCGCTCGACGCTTAAGCAGTCCGTGGAGACCACCAAGGCGTTGATTGAGCTATTGCAGAAGAAAGGGGTACTGACTCCGGAGGACTTACCGCAGGTCCTTCCACCACCGTCTGATACGCAGTCGAACCCTCGCCCCGTTCAGCCGTAGCTTCCCTCAACCGCTCCTTCTCCCGTTTGGGAGAAGGTCGGGAAGAGGGCTACCTTGCTCTCGCTCCGTTCGCGACCATTCGAGGAGGGCGCTTAGCCAGGCGAGCCAACTCGCTTTTCACCGCACGTTGAATATCTCCCTGAAAGAGCTGGGCCAGCACGGCGGTGCGCGTGCTGACTTGGGTCTTTTCCATAATATGCTTGATATGCTCTTTGATGGTCTGCTCGGCAATGCCCAGGGTGATCGCGATTTCTTTGTTGGTGAGGCCCTTCGCAAGATTCTCGAGCACATTCATTTCACGATCGGTGAGATGGTACCGGCCCTTGGCAGCCTCCACCCGCGCGTCCGATCGAGTTTCCCGTTCTTCCATGAGCACGATAATGAGGGAATGATCAAGCCCACTCGCATCTGGAATCCCGAAGCCCTGCAGGAAAATCGGCCGGGAAAGGTCACCGGCAGTTCGCCGCACGTGGACTTGCTGCCAATCCTTGGCATCCGCCTGAGCGTGAAGACGCCTGAGGATTTCTTCACAAAGTTTGTTCACATCAGTGGGAAGCACGCCATGCGCGGCTGGTCCACCTCGTGATCGGTTGAGGTAGCGGCTCAACTCCTGCGCCTCTTGATTCATGTACAGCAATTCGAGCGAGAGAGTAAAAGCAAGGACTCCAGGGCGGCAATCGGCACGAACGTCCGAAAAACCCATGAGACACCTCACTTATAGTAGAAATGCTGTAGGAGAATGGCTTACAGGGCGGCTTAACCTAGCGACGGGCGCATATTCCGTCAACCCCTACTTTCGTAGGGGGTCCGGTCGAGGCGCGCGCCAGGCAAGGCTTTCAGCAGCAACAGCACTATGCTGCGCTCCCCAACATGGGGTTCGCTGGTGGGAACCGTCACTCCCCGACCCTCCCTGGCCGGCTTAGACCCTCTCGATTGCTGTTTACACTCAGCAGCTTGCACGTTTTTATCTATGGCAAACACCCAAAGTTTCAATAGCCACTCCATATTCATGATGCGGACTGGTCATTCCTACAGCGTACGGGGTTCTGAAGTTTCTCAGTCGCGAGATCCGGAAGCTGGACGAAGGCTCTGCTCCAGATAATGTTCAGCGCGATTGGAATTCAGATTGGATAATTCAGGTGGCGTGAGCGCGCAGAGAAGATCGAGAAGATCTGACCGGTGAAGCTATAGCAAAATCCACCTCCGCCAGCCCCTACGTCTTGGGGTGCCTGCGCTTGAGTTCAGCCAGACAGAACGCGATCTAATCCTTCATCCCGTTGTATTGCGCGGCGGGGATTGTCCCACGGCAATAAAGCGCTACGGCATGGTGGTGATAGATCGTCCCAACCGTTGGTGCAGCTCCTCAAATTCCTTCTCGTCAAGCCGGGGCAGCCGCATGATCCCGGCAGCCAGATCTTCGAGTGGTTGCAGGTATTCCTGCGACCACCGCTCTTTGCGCTACAAAGCCTCCCTGCTTTTGCGATGCCAACAAGGTAGCGGCCCCTACAAATGGGGGATAAAGCGTCCGGCCCCCCCTACCTTCGTAGGGATTGTATTTGCCGGC
>DASYVB010000102.1:0-3834 GCA_036000525.1 Nitrospiraceae bacterium
GAAGATATCCCTCCCCTTGGAAACAAGATCGCTCGGAGGCGATGGCATTGACACGCAGGCCGAAACTGCCGATAGAACCCACACCAGGGGACAGAGGACTATCAGAACAAGTACCTTCTTATACCATCGAGACCAGTTAAGCCATCTCATACGTGCCTCCTCCCGGACGCATCCCACGACTGTCTGAATCATGCAAAAATGCAGCCACGAATTGTGACAGCCTCTTCTTGTTGAATTCTGCTAAGTTTGCTGCATTATGTGCTTGACGCTCCTGTATCCCTGTCTCACAACTCCTACAGGGGCTGAGCACAAGAGAGTCCGGGGCGATAGAAGGGAAAGTGGGTGGGAGTGTTTCTTACAGAAATCCAAGACCTATTACGAAATCCCGGTGGACGTCCTGGAAGATGCGGGAGAGCTGACGATATGGGCTCAGCAGGTCAGTAACCTCTGATGGCCTTCGCGTGGCACAGGCCAGACCGCTTGCCATTCCGACGCCTGCTTCTTGTCGGATTACTCGGTTGTTTGTTTTCATTTCTTGTGTGAGCAGATGATCCTCCTCTGCCTTCGAGTGCGTGGCAGAGCCTGCCTGATCACGCACCGGCCCCACGCAAACCCTGGGTCATCCGCGACCGAGAAATGAAACCCTTCAAACCCACGTTCGCTCAGATGCTCAAAAATTATTATGAGGTTCCGGTCGAGGTCTTGAAAGCTTCTGATGACCTCACCGTGTGGGCTTCTCAGGCCGCACAAGGATAGCGGACATCGTGCGTTCCATGAACGACGTGCGTCAGATCGCCGCCGCTTGGCGCACGGGGACCGCGGACGTGACGTCTCTTGCTGCACCGGCAAACTTGCGAGTTATTTCCCCTTGACGGAAGGGCTCAGGAACAATCGGCTCCGCTCCATTATTTCATGATCGCGCCGAGCCGCACCCCTCTATATAATGAGATGAAGCAACGGTACGCCTTTTACAAGGGGACGATTCTGTGGTCCGCCGATTCAGATATATTCTCCTCGCCGCAGTGCTGAGCGGTGTCTTCGGCCATTTCGCATGGGCCGATGAGCGCCCGACACCGAAGAGCTTGTGGCAGACAGTCCTTACTCCTCCTGCCGCCGATCAGCCTGCGATGCCGCGAAGACCTTGGGTGCTCCGTGATCGGGAGATCGCTCTCGACCTCCCACTGCTTCAAATCTTGAAGGATGCCGGAGCTAGACCACATCCCCGGATAACCATTGAGCTATTTGATGGCGCCAACCACGAGCTGGATATCACGTCGACGATCTCCCGTAGCAACGATAGCGCTATCATCCGTGGCACGTTCAAACCGCCTTCGAGGGGAGACTTTACCTTTGTCGTCAACGGCTCGCTCCTTGTAGGAACCATCCAACTGGGCGATCGCCTCTACAAGACCGAGCACATCGCGAACGGACGACTGCGGCTTCTCGAAATCGATCCCGAAAAAATGCCGCCGGATTGATCCTCTCCCCTACCAGCCCGTGGCGATTCCCTGCTCGCTATGCCACACTGCTCCATGCCTCGGCAACCAACACTTTGGACAATTGGCCATTCGACCAGACCGATCGATGAGTTCACCAATTTCTTGCGCGTACATGAGATCCGCCTCCTCGTGGACGTCCGAACGATTCCACGCTCACGATACAATCCGCAATTCAATACGGACACGTTGGCCGAGAGCCTAAAAGAAGCCGGCCTCCTCTCTCTCCACATGCCGGCGCTTGGGGGTCTTCGAAAGGCTCGGAAGGATTCGATTAACAACGGATGGCGCAACGCCAGTTTTCGCGGGTATGCCGACTACATGCAGACGGAGGAATTCCAAAGAGCCCTTGAAGAGCTTATGGCGTATGGCACGGACATGAAGACGGCAATTATGTGCGCCGAGGCTGTCTCTTGGCGCTGCCACCGCTCGCTGATTGCCGATGCGCTGGTGAGCAAAGGCTGGGAAGTACGGCACATCATGACTGCAGAGAAAGCCACCCCGCACGTCCTCACATCATTTGCCCATTTCGAGAAGGGCACGGTGACCTATCCAAAACCGACCGACTCCCCTTCGTTGTTCTAACAGGCTGCGGAAAAACTCAGTTTATACACAATACACCGTAGGAATCTTACAAGCCGGTGCCGAGTCAACATAGCCTCAGGATGGTCAAAAGTCCGTCCGGCAAGGCCGCAGTGAGCGAAGAGGCGAGGCGTACGCTTCGGTACGTTGAGCCTCTGAGCGATGCGAGAACGCCGCTGGCGGATTTTTCAGCATCCTGCTAACCGAGTGTGCCGATGTACCCACTCCTGGCCAATCTGGTTCTCATTGTTCACCTAGCTTTCGTGGTCTTCGTCCTGTGCGGTGGGCTGCTTGTACTGAGGTGGCGGTGGATCGCGTGGCTGCACGTGCCGGCAATCGCCTGGGGCGCTTTCGTGGAATTCAGCGGCTGGATCTGCCCACTCACGCCGCTGGAGAATTGGTTGCGTGCACAGGGTGGCGATATCTCCTATAGATCCGACTTCATCGCACAGTATCTGCTGCCGGTGCTCTACCCTGGGGACCTGACACGAGACCTTCAGTTGCTGTTGGGCACAGTGGTGATCGTCCTCAATGCCGCCGTCTATTGGTGGCTCTGGCAAATGCAGGCGCGTGGTGCTTCTCGGAATCAATAGGGTTCAGTCGCGCGGGCGAATGTAACCGGCCTCCTACCAAAGCAATGTCGAACAGGCTGCTAGAGACTCAGGATTGGGCCCAGCCCCGACATTAGGGCCCTGCAAGTGGTCCTGCTCCCCCGCCTACGCGTGACGGGGAACCTAGGGGAACACGGAGTTGACGAACCGCCATCAAAGTTGTTACATGGAGAGGACTGCATACTTGCATTCGACCGTGAGGACGCTATGCCGATAGATGAGATTACCCAAAGGGTCAGCGATCGCTATGCTCGGGCTGCGTCAACGGGCGAGCAGATGTGTTGCCCGACCAGCTATGACTTAGACGATCTCAAATTCTTCATCCCGGAAGAAGTCCTCAAGATTTCGTATGGTTGCGGAACGCCAGCCGGGTTAAAGACTGTCTCCCAAGGGGAAACCGTGCTGGATATCGGTTCAGGTGGCGGCATCGATTGTTTCGAAACCTCCCGGCTCGTCGGGCCCACTGGTCACGTCACCGGGATCGACATGACTGACACGATGCTGGCCATCGCCCGAAAAAATGCCCCCATCGTCGCAGCCAATCTTGGATACACCGCCTCCAACGTCGAGTTTCGCAAAGGGATGGCCGACGCGATACCGGTGATCGACGGCGCCGTCGATCTGATCATCTCCAACTGTGTGATCAACCTGGCACCGGACAAACGGAAGGTCTTCAGGGAAATGTATCGCGTCGCCAAACCGGGTGGACGATTTACGATCTCCGACATCGTGACCGATCAGCCCGTTCCGCAGTATTTGGTGCATGACGCTGAAAAGTGGGGCAACTGCCTCTCCGGGTCGCTGACGCTCACCGACTATATCGCAGGGATAGTGGGAGCCGGCTTCCTGGGCATTCATCTGCTCAAGTTCTCGCCCTGGCAAGTGATCGACGGCATTCACTTCTTCTCCGTCACGTTGACGGGATATAAACTTCCCGCCGGCGCGGCTGTGTCGGCCGTTCGTTATGCCACGCTCCGCGGGCCGTTCAGCCGAGTGGTCGATGAACTGGGTACGACCTATCTCCGAGGCATTCCCCAGCCAATCACGCCGGAGGCTGTATGTCTATTGAGCAAGGCTCCGTTGGTGTCTCACTTTGTCTTGTCCTCCGGCCCGCTATGGCTGGATCGAGCCGATGACCGATGGAC
>DASYVB010000103.1:0-3050 GCA_036000525.1 Nitrospiraceae bacterium
CTGAGCGCAGTGTCAGATGAGATGGCCTCTTTGTATGGTCGGTCCGACGCTGTTAAGGCGTCGTAGATATCGCAAATCGTCATCATGCGAGCCTGTAGTGGAATCTGATTGTGTAGCAGCCCACGGGGATAGCCGCTGCCATCCAACTTTTCATGGTGGCTCCACGCGATCGACGGCACGTTTTTGAGCGATCTCGACCAGGGGATTTTTGACAGAAATTCAAACGTGTGAGCAACGTGCCCCTCGATCTCTTTTCGTTCGGACGGGGTGAGAGTGCCCTGGAGAACTGATAGCGCGCCGATTTCCTCCTCCGTCAGAAAAGGACGGGGCCCATCGTATGACCGGTATTCCAGATGCGCGATCTCCTTCAACTTCACGATCTGGGTCGGGGATTGGGAACCCGGCTGATTGCATTTCAGGATGAACGAAAACTTCTCGTCCACCTCTTTCATCCGCTCACCCAGTTGTCGATCCAGTTGTGCCAACAACGCCTGCTTTTTCCCACCCATTTTCGCTTCATGCACCTCCAGCTTTCGACGTAATGCGTCGACCTCCAAAGTCCTCTTGATGAAGTCGAACCGTGACTTGATGAGTTCCTGCTGGAGCTGATACAGCTTCCGTGCTTTGAGGAGGATATGCTCACGAACGCCGACCTTGCCGAAGTCATGCAGCACGGCGGCATACCGGAGTTCTTTCAACTGCTCCGCGTTGAATCGAACGCCGGCATAGAGGCCCGAGTCGGCCTGGGTGACAGCTTCCGCCAGCCGACAGGTGAGAGTCGCCACGCGTTGGCTGTGCCCGCTGGTGGTGGGATCCCGACTTTCAATGGCTTGCACACTGGCGGAAATAAACCCTTCGAACAAGAGATGAATTTCCTCGTAGAGGTTGGCATTCTCGATGGCGATGCCGACTTGATGACCGAGCGCAACGAAATTCTGGAGATCGTCCTCGCCGAACAGATCCCCATTCTTGTGGTTGATGGCTTCGAGCACCCCCAGAAGGCGGCCATGCGCCGTGACGGGCACACAGACCATATTGCGCGTCACGAATCCGCTGGCTTGATCCACATGGCGAAAGAAACGGACATCGCGCTGAACGTCGTTGACGATAATAGGCTCTCCGCTTCGAGCGACATGTCCCGCAATACCTTGCCCGTGCCGGAGACGAGCCTGGCGAACAGCCTCGCCCTTCTCGCCATGGGCCACATCGAAATACAATTCGCCGGTGGCTTCTTCCAACAAGAGGAGCGAGCCGGCTTCGGCATTCATCAAGAGAGTGGCCGCTTCGATAGCGCGCCTGCGGATGGTCGCGTGATCGAGACTCGAATTCAGCAGGGCGCTGATTTCCTGAAGTTGTCGCAGTGTGGGGTCTTTCATAACCTGGAATCCTGTATGCGTCGATGCGCAGAGTACTTCTGTGAAACTGTAACACGGTAGATTCCTTTTGCACGTAAAAGCGTTGTTTGGAATAAACAGGAAAGCCTAAGCATCTCCTCAGCAGCGCCATTGTTGTGCCCCGCTTAAAATGTAGACAGGTGGCTTAGTCAGCTGGATGTATGAAACCCACTGAAATTATTCAAAACCCATCGTAGCGGAAGGCAGCCGAGGCCTCTTACCAGAGCTATGATCGAGTACACCCGGCTGTCCCATTAGAAGTGGAGACTCGAAAAGGGCTGGATTCACTGTAGACTGTAGAATTGATGGTTAGCAATCTTCAAGAAACTGTCTACAAATTAAGTGGGGCAGTACAAGCCAAGACGCGCCCAGGCAATCTCAAAGACGGTCAGGGAACACTCCCAACTGCACTGTCTCAGATGTCACGGAGCGAGGTTGGACGGGAAAGGGCCGGGCGCGGCTTCACTGAGCGTTCGGCCAACCGACTTTCACAAATACCTCTCTCGGGTCAAAGGTGAACTCGAATTGGAGATCACGATCCGACGGGGCCGACAGTTGACGGCGATGCACGAGTGGGACACCACCTTAACCGATCAGCAAGTCTATGATCTGATCGCATACCTCCGCAGCGCGGTTCCGCACTTAGAGATGAAACCTTAAACCGTCTAAGGAGGTGATGGTCACATCCTGATCTCCGAAGTGACCAAGGATCAGATTGTGGCGAAGCAGAAGTAGTCCTGGGTGGCATCATTGAAAGGGGAAAGCGGATGACGAAGGGCACGACGCACTAGCAATGTCGCACCGGCAACACTTTCGTAGTACGTGGGAACCTCTTCACCAGCATCGCACCCCTATCGCGATCGCGAGCCCGCGGCCTTCTACTTCTAGAGGTGCCCTTCAATCTGAAAAGTGATAAATATATTTAGACAGATCAAGAAAAATCTTCACAAAACCCTCTCCCCAGCTTCTGTGGATAAGTCTGTTCATAAAATCGCCTTACCATCAAAAAAACCGCGCATTTCTACGTCTCTAACACGTCTTTGCCTAAAAATTGAGCATTAATTGAAGCGGGCCGCGTACCACAAGATATGGGGTGCTTCCAGAAATAATACGGCAGAAACAACTATTCCTAGAATATTCAGGGCCTTTCAATGCATCACATTATGAATTTCTTCACTGGGCGCGGGGTTCGCACTCACGTTATGCACAAATGCCGCTCCTGGACTGTGTTTTCTGCTTCATTGTTAGGAGTCAATGGGATGTTGGTTGTTCGCCAGTTTAGACACAGACTACTGATTCTCTCTGTATCCATTGTAGGCTTCTTCATTTCCACCTTCTCAGCCGTACTTGCGTTGGACTTCTCCGGCCCTGTCGTCTCCGTCCTGGATGGCGACACCCTCGAAGTCCTGCACAACAACCACGCTGAACGCATCCGTCTCCCGCAGTCCCAACGACACCCAAAAGAACGGCGCGACCCGCTCACTCGTAAGAATGGGGAGACGCACATTCTGGCGTGCTATTTTGCGTCATATGGAAACCATAAAATCAGAGCCGCGATCCCTACGAAGATGGCAACGAAGATACCCGGGATAATTGCAACTTCCATGAGAACCTCCTAGGTTGATGGTGGATTCGACTATGGTTTCCATTGAATCG
>DASYVB010000104.1:0-6050 GCA_036000525.1 Nitrospiraceae bacterium
TACGTCGATGGATCTGGGCGTTTTATATCGGGATGGCTCTCGCTACGCTTACGAAGGGACCGGTCGGGTTCGCCGTGCCCCTCATCGCAGCGGCACTCTACCTCACCTGGACGCGCCGGTGGCGGGACTATTGGCAGAAGGGGGTTCCCCTTGCGGGCATGCTTGTGTTCATTCTGCTCGCTGCCCCCTGGTATGCGGCCATGTTCCTCGTACATGGCAACGCCTATGCCACAGGCGCGAAAGCCAATACGATCGGTCGATTTCTGAGTCCGATGGAAGGACACCAAGGTACCATCTTCTTCTATCTCCCGGTCCTGCTCTTAGGCTTCTTTCCTTGGAGCGCGCTCCTTCCTGTCCCGCTCTATCACACGCTCAAAGATTGGTACCTAATACGTCGTGCACGTACTCATACGGATCCCACTGGGACATCCGAACTGGACCTCTTTGCGGCCCTATGGGTTGTCGGCGTCTTCGTATTCTTCACGGCCTCTGCGACCCGCCTGCTCCACTATATCAGTCCATTGTTTCCCGCCGCCGCCCTATTGACAGCCTCGTACTGGTCCCGGTGCCTGCAAGATCCGACGACGAAAGGGATTCGGGGCTCCATTCATCTCATGATGGGAATGGGGTATCTCTTGGCGATCGGCTTTGCCTGCCTCCCCACACTCTACGCCACCTACGCTTCCAAGATGGTGCGGGAGTTCCCCTTGGCCGGACAGGTGGATCTCGGCAGCGGCCCTTATCTGGTCGCAATCGTATTGTTACTCGGGATGACGCTGGTGGGATATCTTGGATTGAACGACGAACGGCGCGGAGGAGCGTTTTGGGCGGCGGGGGCGACCTTGGCCGGTCTGGTTCTGATCGTCATCGTGATCGCGGTTCCGCACATCAATCGATATGTAGTCGCACCCCCGCAGGAACTCGCCTATGCCGCAGGACTAAACCTGGATCGCCTGGATCAATTCATCGCCTATGGCACCACGAGACCGTCGTCCGTATTTTACGCGAAACGCAAGACGCTCTTCGTACCCATTGGGGAGGAGGACAAGATACGGGCGGCCCTGAAAGAGCCAAAGAGAGTGATGATCCTATTGCCGGAGAGCGCACAATCGAATTTGCCGGCAGAAGCAAACGGGCTGGTCCCCATTCTCAAACGCTACGGTTACGTACTACTGGCCAACCAGCCGATGGTGACGATTCCAGAAGGTGCAACCCCACCACCTCCACCCCGCACTCTCGGCCATTGATTGAACGGTTGAGCTGGTTTGTTTGGTTTATCTGGTTGGTCTGGTTCAACCAAACAGACCAGATAAACCAGACAGACCTAAGAAACAAAACTACATCGGCACGATGCCTTTCAGGGCATAGCTTGCCCCCAGCACCAGCAGCATGGCTGCGACGAACAGACCCTCCGTCATGGCCGTCCGTAGCCCCACATGACCCTCCCCCATGGATTCGATCTGACCAGGAAGACCGTCCAACCAATGTGCAGCACAGACGAATAGCACAATGGTCGTGACGAACAGAGAGCCGGTCGTCATCCCTAACCCCAGTCCCACGAGCCCGCGAGCCAGCGGTCCGGACAGCCAGGCCGGACACCATGACGATCGCACCGTCCACAAGACATGGCCCACGAGTCCTGCCAGGGCGAGCAACAGACCGCCCCACAAGAGCTGTTGGAACGGCCAGGTCTCCGACGGAAGATGCACGATTGTCCAGACGAACGCGAGCGTTGCCACAAAAAATGGCGTCATCCGACAGACCGCCATTCCAGCCGATGAGCGCCATTCGCGCCAGGGATGGGCTGCAATCACTCCTATGACACAGCCGAAGGCCGCTCCTCCGGCCACGTCGGTCAGATAGTGAGACCCGCGGAGGATCCGACTGGCGGCAATGGCCACTGCCGCAGCGAGAATGGGCCATCTCGCTCGCGGGAACTTTGTGGCCAGCACGGTTGCGACCGTGATCGCTGCCGCCGCATGCCCGGACGGGAACGAATCCCACCCGCTCCCACCGGCTGGGGAGAACTCGATGTTGCCAGCATGCATGAACTTGGGGCGGGGGCGGCCAATGGCATGTTTCAAAATATTGGCGCTCAACGCGGCGAGACCGTGAGCGATGAGACTCTGCCGACCGGCGTCTTTCCACTGCGGATGTTTCAATCCATACCCGACCGCCAGCAGCACGAGGCTCAGGATCACCAGTGACTCCCCCTTGCCGAGACGGTCACCGATATCGCTGAACTGAACCAGCCAGGGATTGGGTACAGAACCAACTGGGGGATAGAGGGAGCGGACGAACCTGGTAAGCGGCACATCCCATTCCCACAGCCCCGCGAACACAAGCACGAGGGCGGCACATGAAAAAGCCAGGGGTACGAGTCTAAACCGCACAGATACGTGATGAGTGACGGGTGACGAGCGATGGGTGATCGAGACAGGGTCCCGGCCATGGCTTATGTCATCACTCATCACTGATCACCGCTTCACGGCACCCAGTCGGCGAGAAAAACATTGAACTCACCAGGCGTCTTGGCCTGGCGATCTGAGACCCAGACCAGGCTGGTACCATCAGGCGAGAACATGGGGAAACTGTTGAATTGTCCGTCGTACGTGAGCCGCTCGAGGCCTTGGCCGTCCTCACCGATCACATAGAGATGGAAACTTGGTCGGCCTCCTTCGCCCTTCGTTTCTATATTCGATGAGAAAATGATCCTCTTGCCATCGGGAAAATAGAACGGCGAGAAATTCGAGGCGCCGTTCGACGTGACCGGTCGCTGGCCGCTTCCATCTGCATTCATCACGAAAATTTCAAGTTGCCCAGGCTCCACCAGCCGCTGGTTGAGCAAGTCCTTGTACTTGTCAATCTCAGCCTGATCGGTGGGATGCGACGCCCGGTAGACGATACGCTTACTGTCCGGCGAAAAGAACGCCCCGCCATCGTAGCCGATCTCGTTCGTCAGCCGCCGGGGCTTCGAGCCATCGAGATTCATGGCATAGAGATCCAAGTCCCCGTCTTTCACGGACGTCCAGACGATCGTCTTGCCGTCCGGCGATACGGTCGCTTCCGCATCGTAGCCCGGCGTGGATGTCAGCCGCTGCATCTCCTGACCATCAATGCGCACGGCATAGAGATCGTAGTCGTCCAAGGCCCAACGGTAGGCCCCGTCCCGCTTCGGCTTCGGCGGACAGTTCGGCCCCGACGCATGGGTCGACGAATAGAGCACGCGGCGATCGCCCGGGAAAAAGTATCCGCACGTCGTGGCGCCCGCGCCGGTACTCACCAATCGAACGGTGTCACTGTCCAGATCCATCACGTACATCTGATAACAACTCAGCCCTGCGTCGGCAGGTTTGAGCGTGGCCGCGTATGTATCTTTCATCCAATTGTTCGTGGATTGGAAAATCAGTTTGTTCCCGCTGAAGGAAAAGTAAGCTTCGGCATTCTGACGGCCCACCGTCAGCTGGCGAATATTCCTCAGATGCCGCTCAGCCTGGTGAGCGGGAATCACCCGAGCCTTCGACGCAGGGCTCTCTGCCTGTCCCATCTGCTCACACAGCAACAGAAAGACGAGTCCGATCATGCACCACTTACCGAATGGGATTGCTTGCATCGAGACGCACCTCCGTACGATCGCCCGCGAGTGGCCACTCCCCGCGGGTGACCACCGTTCCATCCTTGAACAACACGAAACTATTCCATCCGTAAAAAAAGAGCAGCCGCGCCACCTTCGCCACGGCCTGCGGCGTGGCCGCATACAGCACCGTCACAACGCTGCCTGGATGATCGACCCGGTGGCAACTAACCAGCAGGGCCAGCCCAAGCCCTTCGTGCGCCGTCCCCATCACGGTGACACCCCTGTCGTTCAGGGTCGCGCGCTCACCGCAGTGATTGGCCAGGATTGATTGAATTCCGGATCGGGATTCCGGGCCGCCCAATACTAACACCGAACCTTCCTGAGGCAACAGCCCATCCTGGGCCATGGAAGCGATCACTGTTCGCTCGCCGATCGGTTTCTGCTGCTCTTGGGCTTCGATACGCGTAACCACGTCCCGAAACGGCGAGGGATGGTCTGGCTCATCCGTAAATGCCGTTAACACCGATCGCCGCCGGTCGGTGACATAGTGATTAAGCACCGGCGGCAACGCCTGCCGGGCGACCCGTCGGACGGTCATGAACTCGGGATCGAGATCAATCGCGATCGGTCGAGCGGGCAAGGTTACGGAGATCGTCTCGCGCAGCGAACGCAGCGGCAGAGTCAGAAGATGCTCACGGTTACCTTCCATGCGAATCAGTAGCTGAAGGGGAAGTCGAAAGGGCTTGTTCGATTGGACGATCGTGGCCTCCAGCTGAAAGGTCTGTGCTGTCTCCCTCTCCACCGGACGGGCAACGGCCTCCGGCAACGACAGCACCGGCGCCCCATCCTGTTCCACCCATTGCGCGAAAAACCAACGGAGATCCTGGCGGCTCTCTTCTGCAAAGACTCGCTCAAGGTCGCGCCATTCCGCATGCCTGCCACGATATTGCGCCACCAAGCTCGTAAGGGCCCGCCAAAACGTCTCTTCTCCCACCTCCTGGCGCAGGAGGTGAAACAGCATGGCGGCCTTTTGATAGCCGATAGCATTATCATGCTCATCCTGTTTCTGCGTGAATTGCGCGACCGGATAGTCCCGTTCCGGGGGCACGTGGAGATTGTAGCCCTGCACCATCAGACGGCGTTGGTCCCGCGCCTGTGCGCGATCTCCCATCAGTTCGTGCCAGTAATAATTGGCCAGGTACGTCGTCAGACCTTCCACCCAATTCCCGCGATCGGCGCGATTAAAGACCGCATTGCCGATCCACGAATGCACGATCTCGTGGCCGAGAGCGTAGGGTTGCACATAATGCCGCTTGATGACGCTGCTTCCCAGCAGGGTGAACGAGGGCATGCCGAGCCCGCTCGCAAAGAAATTCTCCACCACGGCGAACTTCTCGAACGGATAGGGACCCAGCAGGGGGATATAGGCGTCCAGGTAGCGCGCGGTGGCATCGAGATATTCCTCGGCCAGATGCGCATCGTCGGGGAATAGATAGGTCGAGAGCCGAATCCTCTGACCGGTCTTGGCCGTCCAGTCGCGAAACGTTGCGACAAATGAATTCGCCACGAGTGTGACAGCTTCGCTCGGCTGCGTCACGGCCCAATCCGTTATTACCATCTGATCGTTGCGACAGAGCCAGGCGGGGCAGGCACGCGATTCGCCGGCCTTCCCTTGGGTCACTACGGTCCACCCCGTTGGCACGGCGACCAGCAACGCATAGGTACTGAGTGATTCCGGGATACCGGGATACCAGTGGCTCTCGCTGCTCATATAGACACCTTCCGGCCCGATATGTCCGGCAGTCTCGCTGGGCGTCACAAAACGAAGATGGCGCGGATCTCGCGGCGGATCGTTAATGACGCCATGATAGTGAACATCCAGCGTCACCAGTCCGGCAGGCACGACCTGTGAGGAAATACTGACCTCCTGGACCGACTCCGGCGTAGAACCATGCTCGAGTTCAAACGGCACATCGTGAATCAAGGATTCCGTCCCGGCCGATTCTTGCACGAGTGCAATGTGGTCGATCTGGAGCGTGGGGGCGAGGGAGAAACGAATCGAAGTTTGTGACTCAGGCACCTCAAGGGTTAGCCGGTCCTTTGCGATGAGCGCATGTTTCTCGGGGACGATCTGTACGAATAACTCGTGATGCCGAATGACGACTTGCGGCAGGACTGGGTCGGCTGCGCAGGCGATACCGAGAGCCCTGTGGCTGAGGAGCGCGACTAGAAACAGATAGGGAAAAGAGAAAATCCTGCTTCCGATTGGCATCGGAAAGGTTTTAGCATTCGCGACAGACGAGCACAAGCTGGATGGACGTCAGCAATTGCTCCAAGTCGATCGGTTTCCCGATGACTTCTTGCGGCCCCACGGCCCAGGCTTCATCGAGACGCTCTTCGTCATGACTCCCGGTGATGATGATCACCCCGCCGGTGTATTCGCGTTGGCGGAGTTGCCGGAGCACCTCGACGC
>DASYVB010000105.1:0-5705 GCA_036000525.1 Nitrospiraceae bacterium
AATGAGAATGGAGGACCTCGTGGAAGAGCATATCGATGATGTCTCGAGCGACCAGAAGGAACGCATGGCGGTCCCGCACGCTGGGCCTGGCATCATGCTGTTCACGGCGTCCATGCAATTACTCTATAAGGATCAGCGGGCATGGGAACTGTGCCGGCAAATCATTCGGTGCCAGGACGGGAAAACGGCGAACGGGGTGCTCCCGTCAGCCGTGGCGAGTCTCGTCGAGCACATCCAAAAGACCCTCACAGTCCGAACCGATCCGAAGGACTGGGAGCAGCTTCAACTCAAACACATCGTGAACACGCTCCACAGCTCCGTGGTCCTGTGCGGCAGGGCCTTGATTGATCAGACCAATGCAGAAACACGAATCCTCATCGTGATGAACGAGGTCGGGATCGGCGCGTGGCAGGACAAGGTCATCGTCCAGGCGAAGGAGAAATTTCACCTGACCGCACGCGAAACAACGGTCGTGCAACATCTCTTGAAAGGCTGGACCAATAAGGAAATCGCCAACGAAATGAGACTGGCAGAACAGACAATCAAGGAGTATTTCAAACACATTTCTGAAAAAACCACCACCACCACGCGCACCGCAATCGCCATGAAGATTATCCATTCAGGATTACGCCATGCACTAGCGACTCCCTCGCCACATGTGATTGTGCCGACGATGAGTGGTAGGCCCTTCGAGCTGGTGGCCTCGGCCTAGGAGTCCTTGGTGCTGTTTCCCCTCTCTGAAAACTCAGCCTGATGGAGTAATTCATGTCTCAATCTAATCCCGACGAGCAGGCGCTAGCACTTTATGCTGCGCTGAGATGTGGACGGCGCACTCCGGGCACTCCGGCAGACGTTTTATCGGACAGCGATATTGCTCTCCTGGCTGACGCCCTCCGCGCGGCTCAGCGCGAGACGCATGCGCAGTGGCGGCAAGCTTTCACCGTACAGTGCCCCGCATTAGCCGTTATTACGATGACCAGGCCAGAAGCGATTGTCGAATTTGTGGTGCGGCAGCTCTGGCGCGAGGCCCGGCAAGCGGGCTATGAAGAAGGGAAACGCGATACCATGTTGGCAGCCCATTCCAAACTTTGATGGACGTTACATTAAATATATCGTCAATGGGCGAAGTACACTACCAGGAGCATACAGGAACATGATCGCTCATCTAGGCTTCTTGGCTTTATCTGGGGATAGGTCCTCCGAGTCGACTGGGTTTGATTGTCGGCAGGGCTCTTAATTTGTAGGCGGCCTTCTCTTTTATTCTCTCTCAAGCAGGTGTGGTGCGGGTTGCTCTCAAGTGCGCGCGTCCACCGAACACCGTCCGAATGCAGGATGCTCAAAATGGCATCCCAGCAAGGCCGCAGACAAACAAAAAGGCCACGTGCACGCGGTGGCCTTTTTGTCTCCCCTCTCCCTCTGTATCGCGGAGTGCCTTTGTCCTAACGCTGATGGCGGGATGGGCTAGCCCGCATCGCGAATTGCGGAGGCGAGGTCACCGCGACTTAGTGAGCAGATGCGATCCGCGAAGCGGAGGACGAGGACTGTTCGAAGCTGGGTTCGCGCATCGCGCCGGAGCCAGCGAGTTCCGCAGGCCAGCAAGATGCGCACTTAGTGCGGTCGAGCCGGAGCGCTTGAGCAGGGCGGGCTAGCCCATCCTGCCATCAGGTCCCCATTTCCCACGACGCCAGATATTTTTCTTGTTCCTTCGTCAGTTTATCAATCTGCATCCCCATGCCGGCGAGTTTGAGGCGGGCGATTTCTTTGTCGATCACCGGCGGTACCGGATAGACCTTCTTCTCCAGCTTCTTGTAATTCTTCACCAGGTACTCCGCACCGAGCGCCTGGTTGGCGAAGCTCATGTCCATGACGCTGGATGGATGGCCCTCGGCCGTCGCCAGGTTCACGAGTCGCCCCTCGCCAAGCAGGCTGACCCGACGGCCGGTCTTCAGCGTGAATTGCTCGACGCCCGGTCTGATGAGGCGCTTCTTGCGGCTCAATTTCTCCAAGGCTGGAATATCCAACTCGACGTTGAAGTGGCCTGAGTTGCATACGATGGCCCCTTCTTTCATCTTGGCGAAGTGCTCACCACGGACGACCTTGAGGTTGCCGGTGACCGTGACGAAGAAATCTCCCACCAGCGCTGCCCGTTCCATGGGCATGACGCGGAACCCATCCATCACCGCTTCAATCGCCTTGACCGGATCGATCTCGGTGACGACGACGTCGGCGCCCATGCCCTTGGCGCGCATCGCGATCCCGCGCCCGCACCATCCGTAACCGGCGACCACGAAGGTGGTGCCGCAGATCAACCGGTTCGTCGCGCGGATGATGCCGTCGATCGTACTCTGGCCGGTCCCGTAGCGGTTGTCGAACAGGTGCTTGGTGTCGGCGTCGTTCACGGAGATCACCGGGAACTTCAGCACTTTTTTCTCGGCCATGCTGCGGAGTCGAATGACACCGGTGGTGGTCTCTTCCGTGCCGCCAATTACGTGTTTGAGCAAGTCTTTGCGCTTGGAATGGATCATCGAGACGACATCGGCCCCGTCGTCCATCGTGATCTGCGGCTTGTGGGCGATAGCCGATTGGATGTGCTGATAGTAGGTCTTGCTGTCTTCGCCTTTAATTGCGAAGGTCGGAATGCCGTCATGTTTGACGAGCGCCGCCGCGACCTCATCCTGCGTGCTGAGCGGATTGGAGGCGCAGAGCCGGACATCGGCTCCGCCCGCCTGGAGTGTTTTCATCAGATTGGCGGTCTCGGTCGTTACGTGGAGGCATGCTGTGACGCGGAGTCCTGCGAACGGTTTCTCTCGCTGAAACCGTTTCTTGATAAGCCGCAGCACCGGCATGGTCGCTTCGGCCCATTCGACCTTGAGTTTGCCCTGGTCTGCCAGCTTGATATCCTTCACATCGTATTCCACTGATCTCCTCCTCGTTAGGCGTGAAACATTACGCGTAAGGGGCAATGGGATGTCAGAAAAAGGGGGACGGTTCATCATACCGTCCCCCTTCGTGTAGTTCGCGCACAGTGTTGATTACAGGCCTGCGTCTCTGCGCAAGATTTTAACCTTGTCGGTCTTTTCCCAGGTGAACTCCGGTTCGTCCCGACCGAAGTGCCCGTACGAAGCGGTCTTTCTGAAGATCGGTCGGCGGAGCTTGAGGTAGTCAATGATGCCGCGAGGGGTCAGAGGAAAGTGTTTCCGCACGAGCTTATCCAGATTCTCGACTGCCACCTTTTCCGTGTCCTTCGTGTCGACCAGCACCGAGACGGGATCGGCTACGCCGATTGCATAGGCGAGCTGCACTTCGCACTTTTGGGCCAACCCGGCGGCTACGATGTTCTTCGCGATGTAACGGGCCATATACGAGGCCGACCGGTCCACTTTCGTGGGATCTTTGCCGGAGAAGGCACCGCCTCCATGGCTGCCGTGACCACCATAGGTGTCGACGATGATTTTGCGGCCCGTCAGTCCGGTGTCGCCCATCGGACCGCCGACCACGAATCGGCCGGTGGGATTGATGTGGTGTTTCACGCTCGCCGGGTCGTAGAGCCCATTCGGCATCATGGGCTTGATGACTTTTTCCATGATGTCGCGCTCGATCTGCTTGTTCGTCACGTCGGGGCTGTGTTGGGTCGAAACGACGATGGTGTCGATCCGCACCGGTTTTCCATTCAGGTACTCCACGGTCACTTGGGATTTTCCATCGGGACGGACCCAGGGCAGGATGTTCTTTTTCCGTACTTCCGCCAACCGCTTGGTGAGGCGATGTGCGAGGATGATCGGCATCGGCATGAGTTCAGTCGTTTCATTGGTGGCATACCCGAACATCAATCCCTGGTCGCCGGCACCGCCGGAATCCACGCCCATGGAGATATCGCCCGACTGCTGGTGAATGGCGGTGAGGACGGAACAGGTGTGGTAGTCGAATCCCCAGGAGGCGTCTGTGTAGCCGACGTCCTTAATGACGTCGCGAATGATATCCGGAATCTCGACGTAGGCCTTGGTGGAAATTTCACCGGCGACGAAGGCAATTCCGGTAGTCAAAATCGTCTCGCAGGCCACCCTGGCATATTTATCTTGGGCAATGATCGCGTCGAGGATTCCGTCGGAGATCTGGTCGGCGATCTTATCCGGATGTCCTTCCGTAACAGACTCAGAAGTAAACAGATAATTATGTCGCATTAGCCCCTCTGGGTTCAGGTGATCGGTAATCGGACAAAAGGCCGAATCCGTGCGATAGTATCTGAATGAGTCCTATGTTGTCCATTCCTCCGAAGGTAGGGGATCGACCGGGATACTGAGGCCCGATACTGCACAGTCGTTTCGAGCCACCTGCAAAATGACCAAACCTATTCTTGGATTCACGCAGGCTTTCCCACTCCCCGTGGGATTGAATAAAGCCTTCCCCGTCCAGGAGTCCTTCACGCCAATGATCTCTGTTCGAAGGTTTTATGTAGACGCCACGAAGCACTAGAGTCAGATCGACTTTCAGAAGGAATTTCGAAAGCTAACGGAAAAACTCCGCACCTTCTTGGCCGCCCCTCATTAGTTGGAAGGATTGGGTCGAGTAGTCAAACTGGCGGTGGTTTGAGTATGATAGAGAGAAGCACGTTGGCATGAATCGATCGACAAAGGACACGATGGTCCGAGCCTTGTTTCTTTTTGACATGGTGTTTTGGTTCTTTCTCGCCGCACTGACCTTGTCCATTGCCTATCTCTTTGCGCACCGGACGGTCATAGCGTTGGCTCCTGCCAGCCATTCGACTGGCAGCCGCATGGACGAGCCAGAAACGTTCATCATCGGTCAGCAGGGCGTCGTCCACGCGATTGTCATCAGGCCGAGTGACTGGACGAAACTCCACAGCCTGCAAGTTCTAACCAAGTGGCTCGACGTCACGCCCAAGGGGTCGCTGTGCAATTGGATCGTGGAGTGAGGAAGGGATGAGGAGGCTCGCGATTGCTGGAACGGTCGTCATCCTGATGATCGCGCTGGTTGGAATAGGCGGTGCGGCGGCGCCGGATATTCTGCCGGTCACTGGGCGCAACGGCGTCAAGCTGGGTGAGCCGGCGCCGAACTTCCAGCTCCGAGATTTAAATGGCCGGCTCGTGACGCTTTCGGACTTGCGTGGCAAAGTGGTGCTGCTGAATTTTTGGGCCACCTGGTGTGGCCCCTGCCGGGTAGAGATGCCAGCGATGGAACAGCTCTATCGGACGTTTTTGCGGAAGGATCTTGAGATTCTCGCCGTCTCCACCGACGCGCAAGGCGTGGCGGTCACCAGGCCGTTTCAGCACGAGAACCACTTGACGTTTCCCATCCTCCACGATGCCGACTATCGCGTGGGATTAACCTATGGCGCTCGGAGCCTCCCGATGACTTTCCTGGTCGATCGGCAGGGGGTTGTCCGCCACCAGATCTTCGGCGCGCGTGACTGGGGAGCGTCCGAAGCGCAGCAGCTTGTGCAGATGTTGATGAAATCCTAGGCCATGTCGCAATCGACCACGAATATCTCGCTTGTGGCGGCCTTTTCGGCTGGGTTGCTGTCGTTCGTCTCGCCCTGCGTGCTCCCGCTGGTTCCTTCCTACATTTCATACATCACCGGGCTGTCCATCGAACAACTCACCGACTCGACCGTGCGGTCGAAGTTCAAAAAGGTCATTGTCGTCAACGCCCTGTTGTTTATCGCGGGATTTTCAGCAGTCTTTGTG
>DASYVB010000106.1:0-3313 GCA_036000525.1 Nitrospiraceae bacterium
CCACCGCGGGCCCGATGACAGGGGGTTTGCGGTTTTCGATAATGCTGCTCTCGGAATCTCGAGGCTGAGCATTATTGATCTAGCTACTGGGCACCAACCGATCGCCAACGAAGCGAAAACGTGCTGGATTGTCTATAACGGAGAAATCTATAATTTTCCCGCTTTGCGCGAGGAGCTAGAGAAGCGCGGCTATCGCTTCCGTACTCGTTCCGATACCGAAGTCGTCCTGCATGCCTATGAAGAGTGGGGGGACGATTGCGTGCGCCGATTGCGTGGTATGTTTGCGTTCGCTATCTACGACCGGAAACCCTCCTTGAAGAACGATGGACATAAGGAGTCGTCGGATGCCCTGCTTTTCTTGGCCAGAGATCGATTAGGCGAGAAGCCTCTGTATTACTACCAAGATCATGACCGATTCATCTTCGCCTCGGAAATCAAATCTATTTTGGCGCATCCTGCCGTTCGTCGCCGAGTCAACCGTGCCATTATTCCTCTCTACCTGGCTCACGGGTACGTCCCGACGCCTTCAACATTCTTCGAAGGCATTTACGAGCTTCCCCCCGGTCATATCCTCACCGTTAAGGACGGGCACGTCAGCGTGTGCCGATACTGGGATCTTCCCCTCCCCGTCAGTTACGGTCAAGCTTTCTCTGAAAAAGAATACGTCACTAAGGTGCGAGAACTGTTTGAACAGGCCGTGCAGATCCGCCTCATCAGCGACGTTCCATTGGGTGCGTTCCTAAGTGGTGGACTGGATTCTACTGCCATTGTGGCTCTTATGTCGCGGCTCATGGCCCAGCGGGTCAGCACGTTCGCCATCGGTTTTGCAGATGATCCTTCTTTTAACGAACTCGAATACGCTCGCTTCGTGGCACGCACTTACCGCACCGATCACCACGAGTTTATTGTCCGGTCTGATGCTATTGCTCAGCTCCCGAAACTCGTGTGGCACTATGATCAGCCTTTCGCCGATTCTTCAGCTATTCCTTGTTACTTGGTGGCGCAACTCAGCCGCCAGCATGTCACCGTAGCCCTCACAGGCGAGGGTGGCGATGACCTGTTCGCGGGTTATGAACGGTTTGCCGCTGCCCGTCTAGCGGAAACGTATTGTCGCATACCCGAATTGTTGCAGGGAGCCTTGGCGCGTCTTCTTTATCTCCTGCCCGAATCTACCAGTTACGATGGCTTCGTCCGTCATGCACGCCGGTTTGTAGAGAACGCGCCACTTCCTCTAGCGGAGCGCTACCTGGGATGGGCGGGCATTTTCCAGAACGGCTTCATCCGAGAACTTGTGAACGAGAATCTAAATGTGGATCCCATAAGCCATTTCAAGTCGTACTTCGAACAGGTGCAAGATGCCGATCTCATTGACCAGTTGCTCTCCGTGAATATCAAAACCTACCTTCCAGGCGACTTGCTGGTAAAAACCGACAGGATGACGATGGCGAACTCTCTAGAAGCTCGTTGTCCGTTTCTCGACCACGAACTCTTGGAATTCGCCCAACAAATCCCTGCAACTCTTAAGTTAAAGGGCCGCACAGCCAAATACGTATTAAAGCGCGCGCTGGAGGGATTAGTTCCCAGTGAAATTATTCAGCGCAAAAAACACGGCTTCGGTGTGCCCGTGGGTCATTGGTTCCGTACCAGCCTGAAGGATTATGTCCGCGATACGCTTCTGAGTGCCGATGCCTTGCACCGCGGCTACTTCCGAGAAGAAGCCCTACGCCATCTCCTAGAGGAGCATCAGAGCGGCAGGCGCGATCATGGTCATCGATTGTGGACTTTGCTGACGTTTGAGATATGGCATCAAGTTTTTATCGATCAGGAGGTGACTCCGTGTCTGTCGGCTCCGTTGGAGATAAGATCCGGGTCCTTCGCATCATCGGACGGTTGAACATTGGTGGTCCGGCGATCCATGTCGTCAACCTCAGCGCTGGATTGGACCCGAGTCGCTTCGAGCAATTGTTAGTTGTTGGAACCGAAAACTCCGCCGAGGGTTCTATGCTAGATCATGCTTTGTCCAAAGGAGTGAAGCCTCTAATCATTCCTGAAATAGTCACAGCCTTCAGTCTCACGCCCCGAGACTTGAAGGCACTCGTCAAACTTTACCTTGTAATCCGTCGTCAGCGACCCCATATCGTCCATACCCACACGGCCAAAGCAGGCTTCTTAGGTCGCTTGGCTGCATGGTTGGCTGGTGTTCCTCTCATTGTCCATACCTACCATGGCCATGTTCTGCATGGCTATTTCGGTCCCGTTAAGGCCCTGCTCCTCTGCCGGATGGAGCGAGGGCTCGCTCGGTTCACCAATTGCATTCTTACCGTCAGCGAGGAGATTAAACGGGAACTGGTAACTTATGGCGTAGCTCCGGCAGAGAAGATCATTGTTATTCCCTTGGGTTTCGACCTGGAGCCCTTTCTGAACTGTCAGAGGCTGAGGGGCCAGTTTCGGAGAGAGTTTGGCTTGAATGCCGAGAGCCGGCTGGTGGGCATTGTAGGCCGGCTTTTCCCTATCAAGAACCACCGACTCTTCCTTGATGCAGCAGCCCGGATCGCGACGTGCGAGCGTGCCGCTCGCTTTGTCATCGTCGGCGACGGTGCCTTGCGCTCAGCGATTGAACAGCAGGCGAAGGAGCTCGGTATTGCAGACCAAGTCCTGTTCACTGGCTGGCGCCGCGACCTGCCCCGTGTTTATGCAGATCTAGATGTGTTGGTCGTTTCCTCAGATAACGAAGGTACCCCAGTCTCGGCGATTGAAGCGATGGCTGCGGGCTGTCCGGTTGTAGGCACGCGTGTTGGCGGTATACCCGACCTTATTATCGAGAACGAGACCGGTTTTCTGGTCACCCCTAGGGACCCTGAGAGCTTGGCGACCGCTGTTTTGGATGTACTTCAGAATGCAGAGACCGCTCGGCGGATCGGCCGGAATGCCATGGCTATGGTGCGGACACGCTTTGCGTTACAGCGGCTCATCGCCGACATGGATCATCTTTACAGGGAGCTGTTAAGACAAAAGGCCCCCTCCTTTCCATCAACAAAGTATGCGCAAGCAAGGAGAAGCATATGAAGAACGTCTTCAAGATAGCCGGCGCGATTACCGTCTCTGGTTTGCTCTATTTTCTCTCGTTAAGAGTCGTCGCGATTGATGTCGCGACCTTCGTTCCTGCGATGCCATCCTATGTCGCCGCTCAGGTCGCAGGTAGCGGCAAAATCTTGAATGTGAAGAACTTTGGCGCCAGAGGCAACGGTGTGATGGATGATACATCCGCGATTCAGGCGGCAATCAATGCAGCTCCGACGGGAGCCACAATTTA
>DASYVB010000107.1:0-11747 GCA_036000525.1 Nitrospiraceae bacterium
CCGGCCGGAATGACGACATTACCTGTGTTGTCCTTCATGGGGCCCTTGTATACGACCATTCCCCCACTCGTAAATTTTGCCTTGGCCGCATCGGCTTGCTTGCGAACGGATTCAGTCACCACCTGGTTATAGTCCGACACCTTGACAATGCCTTCCTTGAGACCCCCTCGTATCAAGTGCGGGACTTCTGTCCCTTTACGGATCATGTCCGCATAGTCCATATACAATTTCGCCCAATTCCATTCGGCTCCGGTGAGGTAACCACGCGGGGCAAGTTTCGACTGGTTGACGTGATAGCCGGTGCAATAGATGCCCCGCTTTTCGCACATGGTCATGACGACTTTGGGGCTGTCTACATGGCAGGTGATCACGTCGATCCCTTGATCGACCAAGCTGTTGGTGGCTTCCGCCTCACGGACCGGCAGTGACCAGTCCCCGGTAAAAATCACATTGGTCGTGCAGTTCGGTCTGATGCTGCGGGCCCCGAGGGTATAGCTGTTAATATTGCGCAATACTTGTGGAATAGGCTTGGCCGCTACAAACCCCAGCTTTCCGCTCTTGGTCATCCCGCCGGCCACGATGCCGGCCACATACTCCGGTTCGTCAATGTAGCCGAAGTAACTCCCGGCGTTTTTGGGATGTTTGCCTTCTTGATAAAGCCCCCCACAGTGCAAAAAGAGAACGTTGGGAAATTGGGGTGCGACCTTGAGAATGTGGGGATCAAAATAACCGAAGGATGTGGGGAAGAGAACCTGGGCCCCGTCCAGCTTGATCATGCTCTCCATGGTTTTCTGGACCTCGATGGTCTCCGGCACCTTCTCTTCATCGAAGGCCTTCACCCAGTCGAGTTTGGCCACCGCCGATTTACCTTCAAAATGCGCCTGGTTGTATCCATAGTCGTCTCGCGGCCCCACAAAGATGAACCCCATCTTGACCTTGTCCTGTGCCCCCCATGCTCGACCGACCCAGCCCAAGCCGCCCAACATTCCCAGCGCTCCGACAGCCGCGGTTCCTTTCAGAACTTGGCGTCTTGTCAGTTTACGTGCTGTAGTCATATGTCCTCCTTATGTGAATGATGGCACACCTTCTCTTACAATGAACGTTCCAGTTTCACCGGCCAGGGCGCGACCAATATTGGGAGGATTGGTGATCAACCCCATCCCCCCGCCGCCTTCCAAGAATTCGATCACCGCCTGAATTTTCGGCCCCATGCTGCCCTTGTCAAATTGATTGTCAGCGAAATGCCTCTTCGCTTCAGCCACCGTCATGCAATCCAACCATTGCTGATTGGGCCTATTGAAGTTGATGGCGACCTTTTCGACCGCAGTCGATACCAGCAACAATTCAGCACCGATTTCGCGCGCCAGTAGGCTCGAGGCAAAGTCCTTGTCGATCACCGCTTCGACGCCGACCAAATTGCCCTCGGCATCTTTGACGACAGGGATCCCGCCCCCACCGCAAGCGATGACCACATACCCCGCCTTGGCCAGGCAACTGATCATCTCGAGTTCGACGATGGTCCTTGGCAACGGCGAGGGCACCACGCGCCGCCAACCATGCCCCGCATCTTCTTTGATGGTCCACCCTTGTTGAGCGGCAAGCCGGCGCGCAGTCGGTTCGTCCAATTGAGAACCGATGGGTTTGGTCGGATTGGCAAATGCCGGGTCATGACGGTCGACAATGGTCTGGGTGACCACGGCCACAGCCTTCCGATCAATCCGGCGCTTGCGAAATTCGTTATACAGTGCCTTGAGGAACATGTAGCCGATGCCTCCCTGCAAGTCGGCACCGGCATAATCCATGGGCACAGGAGGCACTTCATGAAGTGACAGTTCCGACCGGCGCAGGACGAAGCCCATCTGTGGGCCGTTTCCGTGCGTCACCACCACATTCCAACCGGCTTCGATCATGTCGGAGATATAGTGCGCAGTAATCGCCGCTTCCTCACTCTGGTCTTGTATGGACTCATGCTGTTTGTCTCGAATCAACGAGTTTCCCCCTACCGCGATAACGGCAAGTTTATTGGCGGCTGTCATCGGGAATATTCTCCACGTTCACTGACTGCTGCTCATGGCGCTTGCCAGCGCGGACACCGCCTGCGTGAAACAGGCCAGGGGCGCGCGTGTAATACCGGCTCCGATCTGTCCGACTCCGGCCTCACGGTGGGCAATCCCCGTATTGATAATCGGTTGAATGCCGGTATCAACGACCTTACGGACATCAATTCCCGCCGGCGAACCGGCAAAGTTCATCGCCGGCAACGTGAATGCACCATTCCGGCCCAACGTGATATAGGTCATCGCCGTCGTATTGTCGATCGCATCCTGCGGCGTGCCGCCGACGAACTTGACGATCGCCGGGGAGGCGGCCATCGCGAAGCCGCCCACACCCGCTGTCTCAGTGATTGCGCTGTCCCCCAGATCGGGCGCAGCGTCCGCCTTGGTGTAGCCGGGGAAGAAGAGTCCGTCGACCACCGGCGCCCTCGTGGTAAACCACTGATCCCCCGTGCCGCTGACACGGATACCGAACTCGACGCCATTACGGGCCATGGCCGTGACCATACTGCTCCCTGGAACGCTCTGGGCGGCATCGAGCATGGCCTTACAAGCGGTCATGGAGAGATTGAGAAAGAAGTGATCGTTGCCGGCGATAAAGTCGACGGTGGCGGCGATATCGGCCGAGGGTATTGCTGTCTTCAGCAAAGCCGAAATCAGCCGTTTCAGAAACAGGGACGACGCCGCGATGTTGCGGTTGTGCACCTCGTCGCCCATGTGCAGCGCCTGCGCCATCAACGTTTTGAGATCAAGTTCGCCGAGAGTCTCCATTCCAGCCCGCAACGTCGGTCCGAGCACCTGTCCTATCCATTTGAGGCGGTCGATCACATCCGAACTATTGGCGCCGAACCGGAGCGCTCGGCCGATTCCCTCGTTGAAGTTACTGAAGGCCTGATTACCATGGGTGACATCGACAACCATCCACACGGGCATGGACGGGCTAATGACGCCAGCCATCGGGCCGACGGCGGCATGATGGTGACAGGGCTCGAATACAATCTCACCACTGGAAGCCAGGGCAGATGCGCCAGCGGTATTTTTCGCCCATCCTTCATAGAGGATGGCGCCGATGATGGCGCCCTGCATGGGACCGCACATGTTTTCCCAGGCGATGGGAGGACCTCCATGCAGGATCATGCGCTCCGCCATATTGGGAAGGACCTTGCCAGCAATCCCGATACCCCGAAGGACCGGCTGGGCTGAGAGGTATGCATCAAAGGCCTTTTGGTTGGCCGCCTCGACGGCCGGCAGATTTACAAGCTGGGCCAATTCACGACAGACGGGCTGATGACCCTGCGCGGGAGGGGCCCATTCTACCTGCAACACCGTCCCGCCTGCCCGAGCGACCGATTGGGCAAACGACGCCAGGCCGACGTTCAATACCTGTAGTTTCTCCTGAAACAAAGACTGCATCATGGCAATCCCCCAACCCTGGTCGTCTCTGACACAACGGTAGCTGCCAAGCGGATTGCCTGGGCATTGCTTTCGGCCAGGGTTACCCCTGCGTCTCGCAGGGTGGCTTCCTGTTTAGACAGATCTTGGGGGTCCAATGATGTGCCGCAAACAAAGCCGACAACGGCCAGATGTCTGCCCGCCTTGTTGGTCAACGCTTTGGCCTTTTGAATCACCGGCGCCATTTCGCTCGCCGGATCTGGATGAGAGCCATATCCGAGCACCACATCCAACAGAATCACAGCCACCTCGGGATCTCCGGCTTCTTTGAGAATGCGTTCATTGCGCAGTCGGTGATCGATCATGGGATGGGGACGCCCACGGGTGAAGAGATCGTCGCCCAGATCAATGACCGTATGCCCACGGCTGGTCCAGACGTCGTCCAGTCGGTCTTTGGGATCCACAGGAGTGTTTGAATAGACCTGTCCCAAGTTTTTCTTCAGCAGAAGCGAGGCTTCGTAACAAAACGTTCCCCCACTGTACAGCCCGCGAAGGTATTGTTGCCCGGGGGCCAGCTTGAGGGGCATCGCAAAAGGCGGGCGCTCCGGCCTGTCCTCTCCAGGCCGCCGGCCGTCGGCGAGCGCCACTGCTGCAGCGGCTGCGTCCTCAAGAGTTACAGCCGCGAACACATTCGGGCGCCTGATCCCCGCCGGGTCCGCGCCGAGGAAATTCACCACCACCGGTTTTCCGGCCCCACTCGCAACCTCCAGAACGTGTTTGGCAACTTCGGCCGACGGAGGCTTGGAAATCAGAACAATGACCGAAGTGGACTGATCGGTGGCCAATGCCTTCAGCCCCTGGAGCATAGAAATGCCCCCCACATCCCTGTGCAAGTCATGACCTCCGGTTCCGATCGCCTGCGAGATACCCTTGCCCCATCGATCGATCAGGCAGGTGACCTGCTGAAGACCCGTACCAGACGCAGCGACCACACCGATATCCCCGCGCCTCACGACGTTGGCGAAGGCGAGGGGGATGCCATTGATGATGGCGGTCCCGCAATCCGGCCCCATGACGAGGAGATCGTGGGCCTGAGCGTAGCGTTTCAGTGCAATCTCATCTTTCAACTCGACATTGTCACTGAACAGCATCACGTTGAGACCAAGACTCAAGGCCTTGAACGCTTCAGCCGCGGCGTATTCACCGGGAGTGGAAATCAATGCCAGATTGGCGCCAACCATGTTTCCGAGTCCCATTTCTATACTGCGGGGGGCCATGGCAGATGACTTCCCGTTTCCGGACATTGGAGGCGAGTTCTGGTTCAGCGCCGACTCGGCCGCAGCCATTGCAGCATCAAGCGCGTCGGCGTCTCCCTGAAGCGCGATGAGTAGGTCGTTGGCAGAGGCTTCGACAGTCCCGGTCAACAAGCCCGCTTCCTTGAGCAGGCTGACGTTGTTAACAGAGGCCATGATTGCCGAGGCTTGTTCCACGCCTGGTAACTTGGCGAACGTGGAGGAGAGTTGCATCAGCGAGACCGAATCACGATAAAAATTGCGGAGTATTTTGGTCGCCCTGGCCATGTGTACGGTCCTCCCATTGCCGCCTTCGTCTTGACCGGTTCGTGGCGTGAACGTCAGGCGGTTGGGGACTTCCCCTTCGGTGGGCTTATCTGGCGAACGTCAATTCCTGCAGCATGGTGTCTCGTATGGGATGACTGCACGAACCGCCCCAAGAGAGATTCTTAGTTTGCGAGTCTTCAGATGTCGCGCCGTTTATTTTTCGGACCCGAACTTGAACACCGAATTGTAAACCAAGTCAAGAACAAAGTGCGGGCTGA
Organism: Nitrospiraceae bacterium; assembly: GCA_036000525.1. Classification (GTDB taxonomy): domain Bacteria; phylum Nitrospirota; class Nitrospiria; order Nitrospirales; family Nitrospiraceae; genus Palsa-1315. The sequence goes on from DASYVB010000107.1 coordinate 5,284, forward strand.
GTCATTTATTACTGAAATACGTTAATGAAGGCGCCGCCCAGGCGATACAGCCAAGCAACAGCCCCTGGACGCCATCGGTCCCTGAGGTGTTGCCCACCTGCAGGGCGGTCCTTGTCGCTTCTCGGACGCTGTCCAAACTTTTCGCTTGCCCAAAGCGTTGCGCCAGAGTCGCAATCGGCTCGGAGACATTGCCGTTGACCGCGGATTTAATGTAGGTGCAGCTGATCGCGTTGGTACCTGCTGCGGCCCGAGTCAGCCAGGCACCCAGGGATGACATGAACCTCAACCGGGATGAATCACTGCCCGCCGTGCTCCACAATCCAGCCAGATACCCCACGATGAAATCATCGCCAGAAGGCGTTAATCCTGGCCCCAGCCCGATCAAAGGTCTGATGGCGGTGATGGCGCCGTCAACCTGAAGGTTGCGTGTCACATCTATCAGGGTCGGAACGGTTTGACCCGCCATTTCGACAAGTGTTTTTATCCCGGGCGATGTCACGGAATTCTGTCTTGGCACAGGAGCGGCCGCGATCATTGCGGATATTCCGTTCCCGCGCCGATGTTTCTCCAGTTCCAGCCAGGCGACCGCCCACGCTTGAGCCGTGTCGCTCTGATGTAGATCGACCCGCAATCCCTTGAGATCGATGTGCCAGAGGCTTGCGGTTCGCAGATCAACGGACAGCTCGGACCCGCTGATTCGGAGAATCCCTCCGCGGCACGCGATCGGTTGTCCCATTCGGAGCTGATTCAGGAAAGTGAACTTGGGGGGAGTCCCCAAGCGGATCCCTTGGGAGAGGTTGCCTTTCTCTGATGAAACAAGGGTGAGTAAGGCATCGCTTTCAAGACTGATATTACAGGCCTGGTGGAAAATACTGTGAATAACCCCGCTGAAGCACACGATCGGCGCCTCAATGCCGGACGAGAGGGCATTAAGGCGCATTGGGCACACTCCCAAGTGGTCTCGATACTATGATGCTGACCACATAAAGCCTGACCTGCTGCGTTTCGCTGTTAGTTGAGTGTCCGGCCTTGCAATCATACATGCTCACTCTTTGTTCCTACCAGCTCATCGCACTCATCATGTCCGCGTCGCCAGGTCGATCAGTACTCCTTCGCGAACCCTCGATCACTGACCAGTACGCTTGGCATCCCGAATGTCTCCATGATCGTCCGGATGATGATCGAGCCGGCGGCTATGACTTCTTTGCGGCCTTTCTCTAAGCCTGGCAGGCCGGCTCGGTCGGTTTTCTTGCGGCTCACTAGCGTCTGTTCGAGTTCTCCAATCGTGCGCAACGGTTCGTTCATAGGTCGTTCTGAATCTCCGTCATCTCGGATTCAAGATTCCCGCGCGTGTCTTTGAGTTCTTGGATCTCTTTGACGAGTCGACCGACTTCAGTGTCGTACAGGACCCGTTCAACCGGTTCGCCTGCCTCGCACAGGCTGACTGCTCGCTCGCCGATATCCCGATAGAGCTCGTCCAATTGCTGGTCGAGCTTGCGGATTTCGAGCCGGATCCGCAGCAGTTCCGTTTCTTCCAACGCACGGTTCGCCACCTGCGCCGTACCAAGACGCAACGTCACCAACCCCGCCTTCAAATCATGTTTTATCCGTTGCAATAGTCCCATCTTCTCTTACTTTTCCCACTCCTTGGGGTTGGTCAATTCAACAACGCGGGTGGCATCGACCAACCCAGCCGCCTAAGCTTTCCACTTACTGTTAAAGGGTACCCGATTTGATCTCCGACTACGCGCAATATTCCACCCGCCCAACCCTTCAGCGGACTTCTCACCCACCCAACCCCCGGCTGCTTAGCAGCCGTTCACCCGAGACGCGCTTTTTCCCGAGCGAGGGCCGTCCGATTCTCAACACCTCTCTCTAGGGGAGTGGCCAAGGCTGTCCTCGACTGCGCGCATCAATGATCCTTCCAAGCTAGCTCGCTACTCCTCTCATGGAATGGCACCCGTGTTGGTCCCACTGCGGCCGTCGAGCGAGCACATTCTGATCGTGCGCGCTCCGGGAGCAAGGGATCAGCACGGGTGTCATTCCACCCCTTTCATCATGCGCGTTCTGCGAGCAAGGAGGGCACCTGGCCGCTCCCTCCTCATCCTACACCGGGCAGGGCAAGAGGGCGCACGGTGCGATGAATAAAGAGCACCACGTTTGTGCGCGCCGCCGAGCCGGTGAGGCGGCCGGGCCGGTTGGGCTGGTCGACGACAGGACCCGCGAATCTTAACTGATCGACCCCAAATCCAACTTCGTTTCCCATCGCCGCAACATCGTCTCTCGCAAGGCCCGGTGCACCGGCGCCTTCAGCTGTGGGTCCTGCTTCAACAGTGCAAAGGCTTCCTGCCGCGCCTGCGGGAGGATATCGGCATCCCGCACCAGGTTCGCAACGCGAAACTCCGGCATGCCCCACTGCCGGAATCCAAAAAACTCGCCGGGCCCGCGAATACGGAGATCTTCCTCGGCGATCACAAACCCGTCGGTCGATCGCACGAGCGCGTTCAGCCGTTCCCGGGCCGCCGATGCCGGTTCGCCGGCCGCTTGGGGCTTCGCCGATCGAGACAATACCCCACCCGAGGCCATCAGCAGACAATAGGACTGGTGTCCGCTTCGCCCGACGCGTCCGCGCAATTGGTGCAACTGCGCCAGCCCGAACCGCTCGGCATGCTCGATCATCATGACCGTGGCATTGGACACATCGACCCCGACCTCCACCACCGTCGTGGAGACCAATACCTGGATCACCCCCTTCTTATACGATGCCATGACCTGTTCTTTCTCTTCCGACTTCATACGACCGTGCACAAGCCCGACGCGAAACTCGGCCAACTCGGCCGCTTGCAGCTGCTCTGCGCCTTGCATGGCCGCCTGCAGATCGGTCTTCTCTGATTCTTCGACGAGCGGATATACCACATAGGCCTGCCGGCCGCTCCGCAGTTCATCGCGTAGAATCTGATAGGCCCGCCCCCGCTGGCTGTCGCTCATGAGAAACGTCCGCACTGGCTTTCGCCCCGGCGGCATCTGGTCGATCACCGAGACATCCAAATCCCCATACACCGTCATAGCCAGGGTGCGTGGAATCGGTGTCGCGGTCAGCACCAGCACATCGGGCCTATAGCCCTTCTCGATGAGCGTCTTTCGTTGGAGCACGCCAAATCGATGTTGCTCATCCACCACTGCCAGTCCAAGTTTTGCGAAGGTGACGCCTTGCTGGATGACCGCATGGGTCCCAATTACGATCTGCGCGGTCCCGGAGGCCACCTGCTCGCGAACGGCTTTACGCGCTGCCGCACGTCCACCACCGCTCACGAGCACCACGGAAAGCCCGAGCGGTTCCAATAGCCTCTTTATCGTCCGATAGTGCTGCTCGGCAAGAATTTCCGTCGGCGCCATCAGTGCCGCCTGGTAGCCCGATCCACAAGCCAACACCATCGCCTGCATCGCCACGATGGTTTTGCCGGAACCGACATCGCCCTGCACCAGGCGGTTCATCGGTTTGCGCGACGTCATGTCCGACATAATCTCGCGAATCACCCGCTCTTGCGCCGCGGTCAACTGAAAGAGCAGCGCCCGATCCAGCTTGCCGAGGAGCGGTGTCTTCGAATTGAATAACACCTGCTTGACCTCTTCCTTCGTGACTCGATGCCGCGAGGCCAATGCGAGTTGGAGCACAAACAGCTCTTCGAACGCCAAGCGCCGATGCGCCGGCGTGAGACCTCGATCGAGCTGTCCCCCATCCGTCCCTGGCTGAGGGAAATGCACGTCCTGAATGGCTTGTTGAATGGGCAGCAATCGATAGCGGGCACGAAGCGGAACCGGCAACACTTCCTGCGCCTCGGCGACATGCGCATCCAGCAAGCCTTTGACGAGCACGCGCATCTGCCGGGACGTCCACCCCTTGGTTTCGTGGTACACCGGAACAATACGCCCCACATGCAACGGCGCTTCGGTTTCCGCGCCCACGACTTCGTATTGCGCCACTTCCATCCTCGTGTCCACCCACCCCTGCGCGCCGGCCACCATCCGCCCTGTCAGCATGATGCTCGTCCCGACGGTGAAGAGTGGCTCGAGAAACGGCTGGTTAAAAAACACCGCCTGGAGGCGCCCGGTTGAATCCTCCACCACAATGTCGAGGATGGCGAGGCGACGACTGCGGGCGCGCTTCGCCTCACTTCGGACGATCGTGCCGCAGATCGAGGCCTGCACACCCGGCGCGAGTTGCCCGATCGGGGTCATGACCGAGCGATCCTCATAGCGCCAAGGCACGGTCCACAGGGCATCCTCAACCGTCTCGATCCCGAACCGTTGCAGCAACGATGTGCGCTTCGGGCCGACTCCCTTCGCGAAACGGATGGGCTGCGCCCACCATGACCGTGATGGGTGTTCATTCATGACAGGTTCACGCACCACGACAGGCTCCGATTCCTGCCATGCCCGGGCCGGATCGCGAACTGCCTGGCGCAAGACCCCAAGAATGACCGCGGCTTCCTCCAGCCGACGCTGCTGGTCCTCTGCCGGGAGCCGCTGCTGGTCTTCAAGAAACAGCTCACGCAGCTGGAGCAACGCCGCTTCAATCGCCCGTGGATAGACGCGATCGGACAGGGCCTGCATCACCTGTGAAGAGACAAAACGATTCAGATTCTTGACGGTGGGCAGATGTGCGAAGGCATCGCGAGTCGCGAATTCGATCGGACGCGCGACACGGTCCAGCCATTGCTGAAACTGTTCAGGGGGGTTGGGCTCGGAAGAGCGCCGTATCACAGGGCGGATCGTATCATAGCCTCTTCCCCTCCTCAACGAGTCTCGCGAGCCTTGTCAATTTGCTGACAATCCTTTGTTGTGCTTGCCTAGGGTGATACATTGAGAATCATCCGAAGAAGGCTCTTATGTACCGTCGCAACATTTCTCACATTTTGTATCCCATCGCCTGCCTGATAGGGCTGTTCATCGTCTATCAAGCCTGGTTCAAACCGACGTATCTGCCTACGCCACCACCAGCTCAGCCCAATGCCGTCGTGGAAGACTCCCAGGACGTGCCGCCAGAACCGCATCATGATGGCCTACCGGAACAGGTGCCTAAGCACACTCGCCTGATCGATCCCAGCGTGGTCCCAGACACGACGCATCGCGAATTGTTGGAGACAATCCGCGACGAGATCGAAAAAGGAAACGTCAAAACCGCAGAAACTAAGCTGTCCGATCTACCGGGAACAATCACAGACGACAAAACCACGCGCCCCTATCTGTCTATTCTCTGGAATAATCTTGGCATTCAACAGGGAAAAGATGGCGGGACCGCTGTCTCGATTAAAGCCTTCAAAAAAGCCGCGTCACTCGATGCCAAGAATCCCGTCGTCCAACTGAACCTTGCCCATGCATACTGGGAACAGCGCGATCCGGCCATGACGCAGGACTTTCTGGAAAAGCTGGTCGCCCTGGCTCCGAACGAGCCCTTCCCCCATCTGGCGTTGGCCAATCTCTTTCAGGAACGGGATCAGCTTGGCGAAGCGGCTCGCCATCTCGATCACGCCACCGCCCGCGCGGGCAATGACCCGGCCGTGCAATCCTATCTGCGGACCGTCACGGCCAAAGTCCGCGGAACTGAAAAGAGCGAAGGGCGCCTCACCAGCCGAGACAGCGAGCACTTTACCGTAAAATTCGATGGGGAAGCCGATCAGGCTATCTGGGCCGCTGTGTTGGAGATTCTTGAAGAGGCCTATCGAGATATCGGCCAAAAAATCGGCCACTTTCCATCGAAGACCATCGTCGTCGTTCTGCACGCCAAGTCCACGTTCCAAAGTGCGACCGGCAGCCCGGCGTGGGCCGATGGGCTCTTCGATCCCGTGCTTGGGCGCATCCAGGTTCCTGCGTTGGACGCCTTGGCAGACCGTGCCTGGCTCACACGCGTGCTGCGACACGAGTTCGTACACGCCCTCCTGCACGACCAAATCGGCCCCGCCGGCAGTGCCGTCCCGACCTGGCTCAATGAAGGCTTAGCCATGGAATTGTCCGGGGATCGCTGGCCGGATCTCGATCAGATTATGAAACAGGAGTTTACACTGATCCCTCTGCCTGCCTTAGAGGGGGCGTGGGGAGGATTGTCCGGTGATGCCGCAACCGTGGCCTATCTGGAGGCAAACTCGGCCGTACACTATCTGATCGACCGCTTCGGTATGCATCTGATGCAAGAACTCCTCGCACACCTCAAGGCGAGGCAGGCAATCTCTGCCGCCATGCAATCGCAGCTTTCGCTGTCGTACGAGCAGTTCCAGTCCAGGTGGGTGGATCAGTTACAGGAGCACGGAAAGAAAGGTTAATTAGATCGCTTCTCTTTTTATCTCCTCGGGCCCCCCGCCACGCCAAACCGGCAGATTCTCTGCTGCATCATCGTGCCCGGCTCCCATGTCTGTCTCCTGCCCGGTCGGCTCGATCGTGTCTTCCCACATTATCTGCTGGTCCTG
>DASYVB010000108.1:0-7029 GCA_036000525.1 Nitrospiraceae bacterium
TCGATGATGCGACGGAAGAGACCTATGCCTTGGAGTTCGAGGAGCCGGCCTTCATTACGCTGGGCCTGTGCTATGAAGAGCGACCGAGATTCAGCGGCGGGGCTTACCATCCGGTGTTGAAGCGAGTGGATGAATTTCTGAAGAAACCGATGCGCGCGGCGATTGAACTGCGGCGGGAACGGGCAAAGACCGTGCTGGCGCTGGACGATCAGATCGTCGCGCAGGTTGAGGCGCTTAAAGCGAAAGGTTTGACGAGTCCCTATCTCAAGAGCTTTGTGGTCGCTCGGGTGAATCCGATTCGGTTCCGGCCGAAGGATGCCGCTCCCATGTCGTTTGATGAGGCTTTCGACCGGATGGCGACCGCAACGGCCAAATTCAACCCCGAGAAGATCAAGATGGAGGACGTGGTCCGCTCGGGCGGCACAGTTGATGAAGCTGAGTAACCACTCGGTCACCTCATTCTCCCACCTTGCCCTTCCTCTCGAAGCCCATTTAGAATACCTTTCCTGCTAGACAGGATCGGTATGCAGTGTTGACTTTTCATACCAGGAGGTGGTGCCATGAGCCTTGCTGATAACAAATGTATCCCCTGCCGCGGCGGTGTACCGCCAGTCCCAGCGGATCGTGCGCAGGCTCTGCTAAAAGAGCTAGGGCGTGGGTGGTCGCTGAACCAGCCCGGCCATCTTGAGCGCTTGTATACGTTCAAGGATTTTGCCCAGGCCTTGGCCTATGTGAACAAGCTGGGTGCCGTGGCAGAAGCGGAAGGCCACCATCCCGATCTCTATCTTGCCTGGGGCAAGTGTAAGGTCGAGATCTGGACGCACAAGATCAATGGCCTGACGGAGAGCGACTTTTACATGGCCGCCAAAGCCGATCGCGCGTTTGAACCATTCAAGCTGTGAACGCTGTGTGCGGGACGATGAACGGAGGGATTGCTCTCGATCATCGCTCAGCGTTCTACGGTCACAGTTTCTCATAGGTTTCCCATGCAACATGACAGACCGGCAGTGGCGCTCGTCAATATGCCGTTCAGCTACTCGAAGTATCCCTCGATCCAACTGGGCACACTCTCCGCGTTGCTCAAGTCGAGGGGGATCCCCGTCAACTGCCATCATCTAAACGTGCGTTTCGCCCACAAGATTGGCGTGCCCCTCTATGAAATGATCTGCGAGAAACGAGCGCTGTTTGGCGAGTGGATTTTTTCATATCTCTTGTTCCGCGACAATCCGAAGCGCGCCGAATATCCCTGCCTGTTTAAGCCAGTGTTTGAGCAAGTCGCCAAGGAGAGCGGGCATCCGGCCTCGTTCTTCGAAGACATGGCGACGAGGACGGCGCCACAGTTCTTGGCCTGGGCTCTAACCGCAATCGACTGGGGGCAGTATAGGATTGTCGGGTTCACCTCCACGTTCGATCAGAACGTCGCCAGCCTGACGATGGCGAAACTCATCAAGGATCTCTATCCCAACGTGACGATCGTCTTCGGTGGAGCGAACTACGATGGCGAGATGGGGCTGGAATACTTCCGGGCCTTTCCCTTCATAGATCATGTGGTGGTGGGGGAAGGGGAAGAAGTGTTCCCGGAATTGGTTCGATACCTCCTCGAGGGAAAGGCCGGGATTGTTCCCAGCGGCGTGACCTATCGAGAGGGAGCGGCGATCGCGTTCACTCCGAACAACTCACTATTCTCGGACTTTGCGAAAACCGGTCCACCCGACTATGACGATTACTACCATCTCCTGGCGGAGCTGGGGGAGGCGGCGCAGGGGCTCGATCGGATCCTGCTCTACGAAGGTTCGCGGGGTTGTTGGTGGGGGGAAAAACATCACTGTACATTTTGTGGATTGAACGCACAAAGCATGAAGTTTCGGGCCAAATCGCCCGAGCAAGCGGCCCGGGAGATTGCCTATCTCTCCAGCCGATACGATACGGTGCGATTTCGTTTGGTGGACAACATCATCGACATGAAATATGTTGAAAACCTCTTCGGTCGGTTTGCGGCAGACCATTGTGATCTCGACGTGTTCATCGAAACCAAGAGCAACCTGCATAAGAGCCAGATTCAAACGCTCGCCGTCGGGGGTGTGAAGTGCATGCAGCCTGGATTGGAGAGTCTGAGCCTCAATCAGCTGCAGGCGATGGATAAGGGCGTGACGCCGATGCAGAATATTATCTGCCTCAAGTGGAGCTCCTACTATCATGTCGCGGTGTCCTGGAATATCTTGCTCGGGTTTCCCGGAGAAACGAACGAGGACTACCGCCGGCAGATCGACATGATTCCGTCGTTGTTCCATCTGCAGCCACCGGAGTCGACCGGAAAGTTCTGGCTGGAGCGCTTCAGTCCCTACTACACCAAACCACACGAATATGGCATCCGCATCACCGGTCCGGGGGCGGCGTACGAGTATATCTACGATGCTCGGCAGGTGGACTTGAAGAAGATCGCCTACGATTTCGAGTATGAGCTGGACAATTGGAACGTGGACCCGCACGTCTACCAAGAATTGGTCGACCTAGTGCAGGAGTGGCAGAGACGGGTCGGATCGAGCGATCCGCCGTTTCTCTATTATTCGAAGGCGATGGACTATGTCACCGTATACGATGGTCGGAATCCGAAGGCACCAATACGGCTGCGCTACGAGTGGCCTGCGGCTGGAATCATCGAAGTCTGTAACGAAGCGGCCAAGAGTGCAGACCAAATCCGCACGCTGCTGGCAAGCCGACCTGACAGGAGTGCGAATATCGACGGAGAGATTGATCAGGCGCTCGGTGTACTGACGGCTGCACAGATTCTCTACGAAGAGCGCGGCAAATACTTTACCCTCGCCGTTCCCGAAAACCCCTACCTCTAGCTGAACAAGTCATCGGTCTCATCACATCGACAGTTTGTCGGCGACGTTGCGCATCTGGACGCCGTGCACGAGCGAGGCGCCGCCTCGGATGGCGCAGGCGACATGGACGGCTTCCGTCATTTCTTCGATGTTCGACCCTTTTTCAAGGGAGGCCTGCGTGTAGGCATCAATGCAGTAGGGACACTGGACTGCGTGGGCGACGGCGAGGGCAATGAGGGCCTTTTCTCGTTCCGTCAGAGCCCCTTCAGCGAAGACGGCGCTGTAGTAGGCCATGAATTTCTCCCAAAGGTCCTTGTTGCCCTTACCCATCTCGGCGAACTTGCCCAGATCGTGCGGATGATAATAGGTCTCCATTGGCAACTCCAAATTGTGAATGTTAAAGTTTGAATGTTGAATGAGCGTGCACCCCTTCTTTCACCATTCACAACTCATCATTCAACATTGTTTTGCGATCATGCGTTGCTGGGCGCTTCGGGATCAGCTTGCGTGAGCACCTGCGAAAACCGCGTCCCGACGATGCCGGTCACCTTGGCCATGAGGTCGGTCACCTCTTGCCATTCCTGCGGCAGAAGATCCTGTTTCAGTTGAGGATGAATCGCCCATTGGGCATCGACTTGTGTTCCCTTTCGGCTCACGAGCACCCGAAGCAGTTCCACATCCTTGGTGTGTGATTCGGCCCCTGCATCTTCGGGTGGATTTCCGTTTGAATCTCCCGATGGAAGAATTGAATGTGCCATACAGCCAATCTCCTTCCCGCAGTAGGAGGAGATCATACCGCATCGTCATTCTGTCTGTATATCTGCCAGCAGGCCCCTACAGCCAGTCAGGACTGTTCGTTCATCTGACTGATCTGATGCGAGCGCAACGGGACAGATGCCTTACGAGGGGGTTGCGTCTTCTTGGAGTATGTCGAGCATGGCCTGATGGATAGGCCCGTTACTAGCCACCAGTTCTTGCCCGTAGATCGAGTGAGTGTTACCCGCAAAGTCCGTCACCCTCCCGCCTGCTTCGCGGAGGATGATGACTCCCGCCGCCATGTCCCAAGGGTTTAGTGCCACTTCCCAAAATCCATCGAACCGGCCGGCCGCGACGTAGCAAAGATCCAGGGCTGCCGTTCCGGTTCGGCGCAATCCCTGCACCTTCAATGCGAACCGTGCGAAGTGGTTCAAGTTATTGTTCGGGGTCTCGCGAATGTCGTACGCAAATCCGGTCACGAGTAGCGCGCGATCGAGCTGGTCCGTTGTGGACACGGAAATGGGCACTCCATTGAGGTAAGCCCCGTGACCGATTTGTGCGGTGAAGAGTTCCTCTCGAGTCGGGTCGTAGACTACCCCAATAATCCCGCGTCCGTCGCATTCCACCCCGATGGACACACAGTAGGCGGGGAACCCGTGGGCAAAGTTGGTTGTGCCATCAAGAGGATCGATCACCCATTTGTAGCGGGATGGAGGTTGCTCAGTCAGCCCACGTTCCTCGGCAAGGACAGGATGGGTTGGGAAGGCATCATGGATGATGTTGATGATGCGTTGCTCTGCCTGGTGGTCGGCGTCGGTGACAAGGTTGATGATCTGCTTATGTTCAATGCAAAAACCGATGCGCGTGCATTCCGCTAGAACAGTTCCGGCCTGGCGGGCCGCGTCAGTGGCGACTGAGATGAGTGTGTCGAGGGGGATATCCTCGCCATATGTTAGGGACATGAGACGGCATCATAGCACGAGGCTGCGTCCCTATCATGTTGAGCGAAGAGATCTTTCGAACGGGAAGCAATCCCGCTCATTGCGGCCAAGACCTGATTGGTTTCTTGACACGCTTATTGACCGAGCAGATGACATTGCGAGCAAGCAAGGACCAGTTTTAAAGCGATCATGCTATGCAAGCCACAATCGCAACTTTTTCCATTGACTTGCTATGCAAGCAATGCTATAAAGCAAGCATGCTTCACATGGGGGCAAGGGCGTGGAAGAACTCACTGATATTTTGGTTGGTCTTGAACAGCGAATCAGCGCCTACAAAAACCGGCTGCAAGAGCTCGAAAAGAAACGTCGTCGTTTGGACGACGAAATCGCCACGATTAAGAAATACTTGGAGTTGGCAGAAACGCTGTATCGCGTTGAAGCCGACAAGGCCAAGCTCGCCAGTCTTTCCAGTCAATTCTATTCCGATGAAAAAGGTGCTCGTCAGCGACCGAATACGGATGTCACCGACCAGTCGAGGGAAATCCTCATGGGTCGGAGCAAGTATTCAGGGAAAAGCGTGTCGGAAGCCGCGTACGAAATGCTCCGCGAGGCGAATCGCTCGATGCACGCAAAAGAGCTTGTGCAGCGATTGGTCGAGGGGGGGCTCCAGATCAAGGGGAAAACGCCGCTGACATCTGTGGCCACATCCTTGAAACGGGACAAGCGGTTTAAGAAAGTGGGTCCGAATACGTTCGAGGCATTGGAAGAATCCCTGATCCACGTAGTGTAGTGCGTCTGGGCTAGGTAGACCTCAAGATACACGAAGGGGGGTGAGAATCTTGGCGACGAAGAAAGCAGCAAAGAAGAAGAAGAAGTAGTCCCCGCCTTGGTTCTAGCGTCGGGAGCGAGGCCACTTGCTCCCGACGTTAAATCACATCTCAGTTACCCGCACTTCACAAATCATCTTGCCTGTTTTGGCAAGACCATGCGCAGACTTCCATTCAAGAGGATGAGCGTTAGCAGGATGCTCAAAAAAAGTCCGCCAGCGGCGTTCTCGCTTCGCTCAGAAGCTCAACGTACCGAAGCGTACGCCTTCGCCTCTTCGCTCGATGCGGCCTTGCTGGGCGGACTTTTTGAGCATCCTACGGGGCTGTTCTCTTCGTGTCCCAGACGTGCAGGCCATCGAAGTTCTGATGTGCTGAAATGGTTTTCGTCAACCTGTTAAGAGGCTTGGAGGGCCACAAGCGATGCAGATCGCGATGCGGCCTTGGCAGAACGAAGCTCAGACGCGGCGACCGTTTCGTCGGCGTTGAGCAACACCCAGCTATCGGGGTGGGTGAGTATCTGTTGAACGAGGCGCGTGTGTATTGCATGCCCCGAGCGCTCGGCGATCAAGTGCCCGATAAAGGGTGCGCCGAGCAACGAAAAGTCTCCGATCAGGTCCAGGATCTTGTGTCGTACGAACTCATTGGCGAAGCGGAGGCCTGATTCATTGAGAATACCGTCTTGAGAGAGGACGATCGTATTGTCCAGGTTGCCGCCCTGGCCAAGCCCGCGAGCCCAAAGGGCTTCCACTTCCTGCAAGAACCCGAATGTCCTGGCATCCGCGATCTCGCGCTCAAACGCATGGGATGAGTGCTCATAGGCGTAGGTCTGAGTCTGGATCAAAGGATGATTGTAGTGGATGGAGTAGGTGATCTTGGTGGTCGAGGACGGTTCGATACGAACTCGACGAGTTCCATCCATTACCTCGAGAGGCCGTGTAATTTTCAGATAGGGTTGCCGCCGGCTCTGGGGAACAATTCCGGCTGACCGAATTAAGCGAACGAAGTGTGCCGCGCTGCCGTCCATGACGGGAACCTCACCGGCATCAACCTCCACATATACATTATCGATATCGAGTCCCGCCAATGCGGCTAGGATGTGCTCGATCGTCTTTACCTGAAACCCGTTGCCGCTGATCGCGGTGCAGAGTTCCGTAGGCACCAAATGCTCGACGGAAGCCGCGATGGAGGCTCCGGCATGGCCGTTCCGGTTTACAAATACGACGCCTGTATTTGGTGGAGCAGGCCTAAGTGTGAGGGTGACGGGCTGTCCAGAGTGGAGCCCAACTCCTGCACAACTCACTGCATTCGCTAAGGTTTGTTGAGCCCTCACAAAGTCACCTCAGTAAATTACACAGGGGGGTATCAGCAACTCGTGTGCCAGCCGGAGTTTTTGCGAAAAATGATCATAATACATTGATAATAAAAGACAAATATTTCAGTGTGGTGGCACGAAACCATGTTGCAAAAACATGACACCTGTGACTTTTCAAAAGATTATCGAATCGTAATTTACACCCCTATCTCATGTCATGACGAACCAGCGCCATTGAACATGGATTCGATCACCGCGACTGGCAGCAAGGGTTGACGGCAATGGCTCACGATCTGTTGGTGGCTGAAAAGGAATATGTGATGATCGGTCGATTTCCACAACAACTATGGCCGGGGATCCAACTC
>DASYVB010000109.1:0-27283 GCA_036000525.1 Nitrospiraceae bacterium
ACGGCGTCTTTTTCGATCAAACCAGCCGTCACCACCGCTAGATCTCGAGCGTAGGTGGGACTTCCGAATTGATCGTTCACCACACGAAGCTCAGACTGTGTCGAGCATAACTTTAAGATCGTCTTTACAAAGTTATGTCCATGTATGCCATACACCCATGAGGTCCTGACCACTAGTGTTCGCGGACAGGCCGCCAGCGCTTCCTTTTCTCCCATCAATTTCGAGCGGCCATAGACATTCACAGGATTTACCGGATCGTTCTCTGCATACGGCTCGCTCTGTGTGCCGTCGAAGACATAATCCGTGGAGAGATAAATAAGTCTCGCCCGCGCTCGTACCGCTCCTTGAGCCACCCACTTCGTCCCCCGGCCGTTCACAGTCATGGCGAGTTCGGGATTGGCCTCGGCATCATCCACCTTGGTAAAGGCCGCACTGTGAATAACCAACTGCGGCTTGCAGGCAACGATTTTGTCCTCGATCGATGGACCCGTGATATCGAAGCCCGGGCGCGTCGCGGCTACGACATCATGGTACCGCAACACCCGTCGTAATTCAGAGCCAACTTGACCGTTCGCGCCCAGCAAAAGAATTCTCACGTGCCACCTACAATATGGCCGCGGGGCGGTTTGTTTAAGCCTGAACTGCCCTCTTGCGCAGACGCGGTGCTCGTGTTGAGACGGTCTCGATACATTTGTTCGTAGTACGCTCGGAATTCACCGGATTTGATCTTCCGCCACCATTGATCGTGCTTTTGGTACCACTCGACCGTGTCCCGAAGGCCGTCGTCAAAGGAGACCGCCGGCGCCCACCCCAACTTCCTGAGGCGGCCGCAATCAACCGAGTATCGACGATCGTGTCCTGGCCGATCGTGAACGAGCCGCAGGAGCGACTGGGGCTTGCCGAGCAGCGATAAGATGGTGCGTGCCACGTCGATGTTTTCCCGCTCGTTGCCGCCACCGATATTATAGATCGAGCCGGGCTCGCCGCATGTCAGCACATGCTCGATGGCGGTACAGTGGTCATGCACCGACAGCCAGTCGCGGCAATAGCGCCCATCACCATAGAGAGGCAGCGGGAGATCTTCGAGCGCGTTCGTCACAAAGAGCGGGATGAATTTTTCCGGATACTGATGGGGACCATACGTGTTGCTCCCGCGAGTAATGAGAATGGGGAAGCGATAGGTCGACCAATAGCTGCGGATCAAGAGATCGGCGCCGGCCTTGCTCGCGGAATACGGGCTTCGAGGGTCGAGTACATCGTCCTCCCGTGAAGATCCCTCTTCCACGCTGCCATACACTTCATCCGTACTGACCTGGAGATAGCGGGTCAGCTTCGCGTGGCGGGCTGCCTCGAGGAGTACGGCGGTGCCGATCATATCGGTTTTGGCGAACCCCCCCGGTTCGATGATGGATCGATCCACATGGGTCTCGGCGGCGCAGTTGATGAGCGCCTCGATCCGGTGGTCGCGGAGGATTTGGTCGACCAGAGCCGAATCGCAAATGTCGCCGTGGATGAAGGTGTAGCGAGGGTGGTGGACGACCTCGGTGAGGTTATCCAGATTTCCGGAGTAGCGTAATGCATCCAGGTTTACGACGACGTGGCCGGGATTCGAAATCATACGACGGACGAGATGAGAACCGATGAAACCCGCACCGCCTGTAATAAGTAGCCGCATGTTATGGATTCACCAATTTTCATTCGACTCACCGCGGAAACGCTTCCCGCACTCCGCCATCGACGGCGATCATCGTTCCGGTGGTTTTTGACGACCGATCAGAGGCAAGAAACAGTACTGCTTCCGCCACATCCTGGCCGGTAATTTTTGTTTTCAGCAGATTTCGCATCGCATAATAGTGTTCAAGCTTCTCGACCGGAATGCCATAGGCGGCGGCCCGGGCTTCGCGGACCTCTTGTGACCATAGCCCCGAGCCTTCAATGACGGCATCAGGGTTCACCATGTTGACACGCACGCCGTCATCACCTCCTTCGATGGCAAGTACCCGCGCGAGTTGCGCTTGAGCGGCTTTCGAAGCCGAATAGGCTCCGAAGTCTTTCCCCGGAGCGACAATATTCTTTGTCGCCACCACCACGATATTCCCGCCCAGACTCTGCCGGCGGAACGCTCGCATCGCTTCCCGGCATATTAAAAAATGCCCGGTGGCATTGACCGAGAGTGAGGCATCCCAGTCCTGGAGAGAGAGATTCTCGACCGCCCCTGTTCGGGCGATACCGGCATTCGACACCACGACGTCCAAGCCGCCGTAGGCCAAAATGGCTTTCTGGAATCCATCCATGACGCTTGATTCACGGGACACATCGAGCGGGATGGCCACCGTATTTTGCTCGCCCGATTTTTGATTCAGGTCTTCGGACAGGCGCTGAAGCATCTCGGCGTTCACATCGGTGAGGATCACCGAGGCCCCGGCCGCGACGAGCCGTGCCGCGATGGCCCGCCCAATGGCCCCTGCTGCTCCGGTGATCAGGACGATCCGCCGCGACATCTCCTTTTCGGGAGGCAGGAGCGTGAGCTTGTAGAGCTCGAGCGGCCAATATTCAAATTCACACTGCTCTCTCGATGACAAGCCGGTATAGCGGGCAATGGAAGAGCATGTCTGGCCGACCGACATGGTATGGAGGTAGAGTTCATGCGCAATCCGACACGCACGTCGATCTTTCCCGGAAATAAACATCCCAATGCCGGGAATAAGGATTACGCGCGGATAGGGATCCAACATCCGAATCCCTGGGGTCTTATACTGTTCAAAGACTTGGAGGTAATTCACGCGGTAACTCTCCACAGCCTTTTCGACAACGGCGTTGATGCCATCTAACGAGATGGCATGCGGCCACTCTATGAACAGGGGTTTCGCTTTGGTATGAAGAATATGGTCCGGCGTGAATGGACCGACCTCTGCAATTTCTTTGGCGTCCGGAGCATTCAGAAAGGCTAAGACCTCGGGGCTGTCGTCATAGATCAACACTTTTCGTTCTCGCGCGCTGATCGTCTTGCGTAAAGCGAGTGCGAAGCGAACGGCAGAGTCGCGATGACGGTGACGAGGGAGGCCTGCCCCTTGCGGAGGCGCCGTCCAGCCATTTTGTGTCTTTTTTGTCGTGGCGAACTTCTCAGCCTTGTGTACGGCTTGAACAGTCTTGACATAGGCTTCTTCTGCGCTCTCGCCCCATGTGACGAGTCCATGCTTGTCCAAAAACAGCGCCTCGATATCGCGCTGCTCGTGTACCACGTGGCTCACTAATTTGGCGAGATCGAATCCCGGTCGTCGGTACGGGACCATGCCGATGCGTTCGCCGTAGACTTCTTCAAGGATTGAACGACTATCAGGCACATCCAACAAGGCACAGATCGCGTCGGCATGGGTGTGATAGATATGCGGAGCGGGAATGAAAGCATGGAGGAGCGTTTCGACGGAAGGATTCGGTTGCCCGGGTTGGAGCATGCACCGGATTTGGTACGCCACCATGTCTTCATCAGTCATGTGGTCCCTGCCTAGGAGCGGCAGCAGCTCGTCAAGCCTCAACGCCGTAAAGTTCTGAGGTGTCGCTGTGCGCATATCCGAGCCGCTCCCTTTGATCCAGAGCACGCGTGTTTCACGCCCAGTATGGTCTGCGCAGACGGCCTTCAGAGACGAATTACCTCCACCCCATAGCACCAATGTGGGATCTGCCCCAATTAAGCGGGTCGTGTAGACAAGGAGATCGAGACCTGTGAGTTTCTCGGCCGCCTCGGTTGACCATCGATTTTGCATGCTCTACCAACCTAATTAATGAGAAGTGAATTTGAGTTTACTCAATCTACTCACGCTGCTCTGCTGTGACAAGCATCATGAATCCGTCTCTCTACCAGAAGGGATCGGGCTTAAATGCCGAAGTCGAGTGAACGGGTGCCCGCTGCTCCTCAGAGGCGGGATTGGTGGAGGGAGCTTCCCCGTTTGGGTCGTCGGCTTTGTCCTGCCGTAAGCCCTTTATGCCTTGCTCGGGCGTCTTATCGGAATCGTCCAGTGAGTCGCGCATGGCAGCAACACTACACAAATTAAACCTAGATAATGAACTTCAATCCGGAAAAATAGAGTTGATTGATAGGGTCAAAGGGGATAGGCCGCGCCCACCGAACTTTAGCCAATATCGGTGTCTGTGCCTTGTCCGATACAGACGGGACAAATATTTTTAAGACTTGCTGTACATCCAGACTCACATCGCTGAGAAGTAAAATTCCGCCGGAGCTGATATTGAGCGATAATGCTTGACCTAGAGGAACGGCGTGTCGTTTGTTTTCTGGCCACGCTGACATTTCATAAGAGATTGGACGCATATATGCTGCACGGTCACTATGCTGGTGATTATTCACGCTTATTGTCCGATCACGAGACATGTAGTGGTGATCCACAAGAAAGCTGATTGCCTTTTAGCCTTGGCCCGTTACTTCCTTTTCCTACAGAGATTAGAGTATTAAGAATTTCCAGAATTTCTAGTAAGCGTCGATTGAATTTCCTACCGTAGGGCTGAATCGATTAGGTAATCAGATTCCGGTATTCCAGCGAAAATCTTTAACGTAAACCGCCTCCTTATCGCAATTCCCCATTCTGGGGGCACGATTCACTCCAAATAGGACAGTTCTCACTTTTGTAGGCAAGACCCTATTCCGAGACTTTTGTCTTATTGACTTGTCCCTAATTTATTTTGTATGGCTCTTCCCCATTATTTTTAACCTAAACACTTAAACTTTACGACAACGAGTACCTCCTGGCTGAATAAATTGTGGGGAGCTTATACTTGGCCTGAGTAGCTGGGTATTCAGAACAAGGCACCTCGTGGCTTTTCAATAGTACTTAGGAGGGGGGCGTCCCTACGTTATCGGTATTGTTGAAAGCGAGAAATCGGGCGATAGTTCGCCGATCGTGCAGGGAGTCGGTGGTGGTGAAAGCCCTTTGTTTTCAACTTATTTCGGGAGAGCGCCAACAAGATGAGCAGTGTTTTTCTCAATGTGTTCCCAGCGAGCAGGCTATGGCTGAAGTCCGTCATCCAGCAGTACATCACGGTCACGAATCATCGGCTGATTCCGTTGCGATGGACCAAAACCGCTGACGAAATCCTCGTTAGCGTGGCCCGATTTTTTCCGCGAACTTTGGAGACGGGACACTAGCAGGATATTGAAAAACTTACTCGTGTGGGTTGCGACGGTGTTTGCCACAAACCGGGATCGGTGGTTGGCTGGCGCGGTGGCCACAGACTTCGGTGACCAAGTGTTGGCCCAAGCGCGGGCTCACCAGTTGCTGTTCGAATTTCCCCACAGGTTGTTAGGATGAGAAAAAGAGCTGAATTACTTAAAAGAGTATCGCAGGGCGGAGGTGGCAGCATGAGTGTACTTATGGGAACGGAACATGTGGTGACTGCTACAAATGGAAGTTCTCCTGCTAAGGTCGATATGTCGGACTCAGGAATTCTTCTGTTCACTTTATCGAACAAATTAATCTACATGGACGCTCAAGCGAGACAGTTAAGCGCGCGGATCAATTTGAGCCAGAGCGGTTGCTTGGCTAACGGAATCCTCCCGCCTTCTGTCACAATGCTTGTTGCCGAGATTGTGAATGCCATTGAAGCGAAGCTTGAGACCAACAATTTTACGCCGTTTGAAATCCGGCGTCTGATCAGTAAGATGAAACGTCCTGTATTACTTCGTGGATACGGACTTCCTGGGGAGGGTGGCATGCAAGAAGGCAGTGTGTTAGTCCTTATGGAAGACTTTATCCCCTATAAAGAGTTTTGTTCAAAACAAGCTGCGAAGCGTTTTCATTTAACTGAACGGGAGGTGGCGGTCGTCAAGAATCTATCCAAAGGTCACACCAACAAAGAAATTGCTTGCGCGCTCACCCTCACTGAACAGACTGTAAAAGAAGTGATGAAGAGAATTATGCATAAGACGATGACGACGACTCGAACCGGAATCCTGGTTGAAATTTTGGGACTGTAATAGCGCCTCAAGAGAAAGCCATTTGGCCTACCCATCATGACGATTGATGCTCTTCCATAAAAATTGGCTGGGGTTCTGGGCAGTTAACTATTAGTTATTTTAACTAGTATTTGATTGCAGTGCAGTGGTGTCTCAACGTTGATCGATGAATGTTCGATAAGTCGTTGAAACAGAGCACGTTCATCATGATTTGGCCTGGTGCCGATTTGAACTTGTGATTCCCCTGACTTCCCCCTGAAAACTACACCATTGGCTAAGAGCTCGACTGTGTTGTCATGGGCCCAAAGGAGACGGCCTATGACCAGGAAACGTCATACCGAGGAGCAGATCATCGCGGTGTTGAAGGACGCCCAGGCCGGCGTCAGTGTTCAGAACCTGTGCCGGAAGCACGGGATCTCGGACGCGACGTTTTATACGTGGCGGACGAAATACGCGGGCCTGGAAGTCAGCGACGTGAAGAAACTGCGCCAGCTGGAAGAAGAAAACCGGCGGTTAAAACAGATGGTGGCCGAGCAAGCGCTGGACATCCAGGCGCTGAAGGCAATCACCGCAAAAAACTGGTAAGGCCCAAGGCGAAACGGACGGCGGCCATTTGGATGGTAGCGCGCTTTGGGCTGAGTCAACGGCGGGTGTGTCGGTGAGTGACACTGGATCGAAATACGCTCCGGTACCAGAGTCATCGATCAGACGACCCAGGGCTCCGGGCGAGGATACGCGAAATTGCCGAGAGCAAGCGGCGCGAAGGTCACACTCACCTATCAGGCGACAGGACTCTCGGCGAACACCACGTACTTCTTTGTCATCACTGCCTACGACAGTACGGGCAATGAAAGTTCGTTTTCAAATGAAGTCAGCAAAAGCATTTTTTAGAATGTAGCATCACTAGAAAAACCCTCAAACTTTCTTGTCCCTCTTCGGCACCTGATTGGTCATCGACCGTTAGAGCCGAGCAGGCACTTTCCTAGCCCGCATTATTCATGACGGTTCGTCGCGAAATCGCTGAGCCGCGTCGCGAGACCGGCGCGCGGAGCCCTGAGGCTTCGATGCGTACTCGTGCAGTACGGTGAGGGTCCGAGGGGCGAGCCCGCTGGCCGAAGGCTCGTCGTAGCAGCGGATCGGCGATTGCAGCAGAAGCGCTCATGAATAATGCGGGTTAGAACTGCTGACTGTTTGCCCACATCTCATCTATTCATTTCATCTATTCATTGGAAAACAAAGGGATGCCTATGTATAATTCACCGTTGTCGGTGACATCCCCCACATCTATAATCACCGCTATTCATGAGGAAACCCTACCCATGCGACTTTTAATTTCGACAACGTTAATTGGCATATTGATCACCCTTATCGTGGGCGGCTGTGATCGGTTTTCTCCTGAATCTAAAAAAGCTAAACATCTCGAACTTGGTCAGACCTACTTCGACAAGGGGCAATACAGCGAGGCCTTACTTGAATTCAAGAATGTTGTGCAACTCGACCCGAAAAATGCGGATACTCATTACCGCTTGGCCTTGACACTCCTCAAGTTGGGAGGGACGCAAAATCTTCAGGGCGCATTCGTCGAACTGAGCCGAACAGTGGAGCTGGACAAGACGAACCGAGACGCCAAGCTCAAGCTGGGTGAACTGTATTTACTTGGCAACGAACCGGCGAAAGCGCGCGAACAAGCTGACATCGTCCTGGTGTCGGCACCACAAAACACGGAAGGGCTCATCCTCAAAGGACGGAGTCTGATCAATGAAAAGCATTATGCGGAAGGCGCGGCCGAACTAAAGAAAGCCATCGAGCTCGATCCCAAGAACATGCGCACGTACATTGAATTGGCTCGGGCTCAAGTCTTTGCGAAAGACACAGCCGCCGCCGAGGAGACACTTAAAAAAGCGTTGACGATCGATCCACGTTCCGTCGAGATTTTGGTCGCGCTGGGCGACTTTCGCGTCACGACAGGCAAGCCGGACCAAGCGGAGATCATTTACAAGCAAGCGCTCGAAATCGCACCAGAAAACGGAGACATTTATTTGAAACTCGCCAGCTTCTATCAACGCTACGGTAAATGGGCCGAGGTAGAAGCCACGCTGCAGAAGCTGGCGGCTCTCAAACCCCAAGACGAGAAACCGCACATCCTCTTGGGCGATTTCTTTACCTGGCTTGGCCAACGAGACAAAGCCCTCGCCAGCTATCAGCGTGCGACAGAAATCAATGCCGGCTCGATCACCGCCCGTGACAAGTTGATTTCACATTATCTTGATACCGGGAAAACGGAGGAAGCAGCGGCCCGGGTTCAGGACATCCTGCAGAAGAACGACAAAGACCTGATGGGTCGCTTTTTCGACGCGAGAATCCGCCTTGCCAAAGGCAACGCGGATGAGGCCATTTCTCTCCTCCAGGGGGTGGTCAAAGATGAACCGCGGCTCGCAGTGGCTCATTACTTCCTCGGGGTGGCATTCTTGCAAAAGCGTCAAGCTACCCAGGCCCGTGGGGCGTTTGCCGAAGCGGTGAAGTTGAACCCAAACCTACCCGAAGCACGGACCGCATTGGCCGAGCTATACCTAGCTGAAGGCTCGACGGACTTAGCCATCGAACAGGCCCAAGCCGCGTTCCAACTGAACCCACGGAACGTGCAAGCGGCCGTCATTTTGGGCGATGCGTACCTCCGCAAGGGGGACTTTGCCAAGAGCAGGCAGGTCTTCGAGGCCGTCACGCAGGCCCTCCCCAAGGAAGCCCTCGGTCCCTACCGTCTCGGTCTCGTGGCCCGCGCCGAGAAGAATGACGCCAAAGCCTTGGCCTACTTCGAGGATGCGCTCAGCAAAAAGCCGACAGCTATTGAGCCGTTGGCCCAAATCGCCATAATCAAGATCGCTCAAGGCAAGTCGAGTGAAGCGCGAGAGCGGGTGAGCAAGCAACTTGAGGCTTCTCCGAACAACCCTCTGCTCTATAACCTTCTGGGCCAACTCTGGATGCAGGCGAAAGATACCGGCCAGGCGGAGACAGCCTTCAAGAAGGCGATCGAACTCGACAATTCACTCCTGTCCGCCTACTTAAACCTAGGTCAGCTCTATCACCAAGCGGGCAAGACAGATCAGGCCGTGAAGGAATACGAAGCCGCACTCGCAAAAGATCCGAAGGCGTTACCGGCGCACATGCTGCTCGGGATGATTCACCAAGGTCGAAAGGAATTTGACAAGGCAAAAGCCCGGTACGAGGAAGCCCTCAAGCTTGATCCCAAGTTCGCGCCGGCAGCCAATAATTTGGCATGGATGTTGGTGGAACAAGGAGGGAATCTTGATGTTGCCCTCTCCTATGCCCAGACCGCGCGCGAGCAAAGACCGACAGAACCTCAATTCGCCGATACTCTCGGGTGGATCTACTACAAGAAGAACGCCTATCTCCTGGCTATCAGCCTCTTAAAAGAAGCGGCTGAGAAATTGCCGAACGAGCCTGTCTTCCACTTTCACCTCGGGATGGCACAGTTCAAGAACGGCGACGCGGCTGGTGCGAAAAAGTCGCTTCAAGCCGCGCTGAAACTCAGCCAAATCTTCACGGGATCTGAAGAAGCCAAAAAAACGCTGGCAGGACTATGAGGGAGAGAACGCGCCAAAAGAAGGGCGTGGTAAAGGGCGAAGAGTTTGAGGAGGATTCACGAGGAATCCAGCACTTACCCTTCAGTCAACTGGGCTAGGCTTATCTACCAGCAGTTCGCCTCGGCAAATCGCAGTTCACTGAGTGTTTTCCAGCACAGGTTGCAGCAACTCACCCCGGTCACGTTTCTCTTCAATTTCCTTGAGCGTCACTTCAAATGCGGCCAAACGTTCAGCGGTCGTCGGATGGGTCACGTCCATCTCAGGTTGATCCTCTCCTGAGCGAAGACTCTCCATTCTGCGCCAGAACTGCTTGATGGCCTGCACATCATAGCCTCCTCGAGCCATGATGTACGCACCGATATAATCCGCCTGCGCTTCGAGTGAACGTTGCGGAGGCGATGCGGGGGCCGTGGCGGAAACCCCCACGGTCGCACCCAGAAAGGCGTTGAGCATCGCGCGCAACCGAGCGTTCTGGCTGTGATTCAGGACGTTATGTGCGATTTCATGCGCCAGCACCCAAGCCAGTTCGTCATTCGAGCGGACAAACCGCATCGCTCCGGTAGTGACAGCGACCTGCCGTCCATCAGCCATCCCATTAATTTGATTACTCTCAAGCAGCTGAACCGAGAATTGACAGGCCGGGACCGCCCATAAGTTGAGGATCTGGTGGCCTCCTCTACGTGCAACTTCGAGCTGGAGGGGCTGGATACGCGCAACGGTCAACCTCCGAATCAACTGCGATGCCTCTTCGGCTCGAATCCCAGTCACAGTCCGCTCGTTGACGTTGATCAATTGATCGCCCGGCATCAGACCAGCCGAGGCAGCTGGTAGTCGGGGATGGACATAGGCAACAGAAACCCTGCGTCCTGGCCCCTCCCCGTCCTGACTTTGGAGAGTCTCCTCATCCTTGAGCAGGAACCCATAGGTGAGTTCCTGCTCAAAGGGACACCATTCGTCCGCCGCCACCAAGAGTGGAAAGGCCACATCATGAAGACGAACGAGCATGGATGCCGGGGACATTGGCTCCCCCACCCTCATGAAAGCATAATTTTGGCTCGAGCAGGCAGCCAGGAAGCAGAGAGGCCACAGAGACATCCCGAGAAGAAGTCGTCTTCGTTTATTCAATGCCCTCACGTTCACCCTGCGCATCTATTTAGAGGCATAAGGCCCCTCTTTGCCGCGGCTGAAGAATCGTCCTGCGCACCTCATGTCATCTGCCACTTATCGTTCGGTATATTACCGCATTGTCCCACCGTCCTGCTTCCCCTTGAAACTGTTCATCGCACTTTCACCACATAGGCTCGGGAGTTGACCGTGGAGATGGACTGGCTCGCGATGCGGATAGACGTTTTCCTCTCTCGATCTCAGCTGGAAAAACACGAAGGGCCAGCCCCCTTTTCAGAGGACTGGCCCTTTGTTACACCCGATTCTTCTTAAGAGAAGAAATTAGGCTTGAATGCTCTTCCGCTTCGCCCACTGCCAAATGCCGATCCCGGCCAAACCAGCGCCGAGCAGCATCAAAGACGCCGGCTCAGGAACAGTGCCGCCGCACGATGGATTAGACGATGTGTCGTTCGAGGTTCCGTCGGAGACAAACCCGGAGCAGCCGGTTTCCCATCCTCCTATGTGAACTACAAATTGAGCACCATTGGCATTGTCTGGAATATTGGTAATAAGCCCAGCCAGGCTAAAGCTGAATGGACCTATACCTTGGTTAGGAGCGACCGCGTAGTCAGAGGCAAACGATCCAAAGCCGTCTACATTTGCTGGTACATGGTTGGCATTTTCCCAAGTACCCGCACCGCCCTCAGTCGCTACCCCGTTAACGGAAGTGGTGAGGGTATCGGAGTTATAGCCAAATTCGTTAATAAACCCCGGTGTACCTGGTCCGCCGGATATATATATCACGTTTAGGGTGGTGGTAGCTCCCGTGTTATCCCATACGACAGTAACATTGATAGCCCCGTTGAGCTCAGTCACATTGGAATTTGTTAGGGGGAAAAAACACGTCTGGCCAATATCACAACTGCCCGCATAGGCCTGCCCCCAGAGCCCCAGAGTGGCCATCGCGAGCCCTAGCACGATGGAACCGATATAACGCTTCATCTGTTTCTTCATTTTTTTTCACCCCCTTTATTTACATCCATTATTACATCTCAAAAACATCTTTGAGGCTTCTGCCTTCTGGGTATGTGCACATTATGTGCCATTATGATGACTCATCGTAAGTTGTTGATAATACAATATTTAGTATCCATACCACTGCAGTACTCATTGGCCATCTGTCAGAGAATTTTACAGGTGATGGGTCAATATCCTACGTTAATCGATCGAAATATATACTTTTCAATAAGTTACATCATGATTCCTCTGTTAAGTTGCTTTACAGATTTGCGTGGCCTTTTACATTGCAACACCGAAGTTCTATAGGAAGAATATGAATAACATCAATCTGTTACGAGACTCTCACTCAATATCGTGTCAATCGGAGGATAATAGCGGCGGGAAAAAGCAAGGGGCCAGTCCCCTTGTGAGAGGACTGGCCCTACTTGTTGATTCTCTTCTTGAAGGAAGAAGAGGAATTAGATCTTCGTTGACTTCCGTCTCCAGATCCCGAGACCGGCCAAGCCGGCTCCGAGCAACATCAATGATGCAGGCTCAGGAACAGCAGCCGGTATCACGTTCAGTGTGCCTGAGTAGGAAGCGCAGGTATTAGTGGCCACACACCCTTCGTTAGCGTCTGTGGTACCATTCACCGTGAGTACTAGAGGGCCAACGAGCGGGGTGTCGAGAAGAAAGCCGAATTCGAAGGTGCCAGGTGAAATTGGAAACACGTATGGAGCCCCGTTCAGATCGGCAGAGTCGAAGTCAATGTTCTGCCCGGGGTTGAGTCCAATGGTGATTAAGCTGCCATTGGCAGTTTGCGGACCGAGGACGGCGAAAGTGAAAGTATCCGTGAAGGCGAGGGAGTCGGTGTGGACCGCACCGAAAGCACTCGTCCCGCCAATAACCGGGGGGAAAGCGACGACATCGTTCGCCCGCGCTTCGGTAGCAACAAACGCCAGGGCGGCGATCATGCCTGCGACTATGAGATGTTTCATTGTAAACCTCCAATTAAAATTAGTTGTAGACTTGTTGACCACTGCCCTCGCCACTGTCCTCATCTTTTCTTGCCCTTCTAGCCGCTTACAAACCATCCTCTGATAGATGCTCAGTGGATGTGCATATCACGTGCTAGTGTCATGAATCATAATAACTTATTTAAATACAATGCCTTATAAATTTGTCATTTCATCAACCACCCAGCGTCTGTCAGAACTTTTTACAGCAATGGGTCAACATTCCCTTCGAATCCTCTTGAATTTTTAATTTTTCAATAGCTTACACCATGATTCCGCTGTTAATTCGCTTTACACACAGGCGCCAGAGCGTTTCGAGTGAGAAAACAGCAAATACATGTAATAAAATCAATATTTTGATGGACAATCCTCAACCTGAAATTAAGCTGGCTGGGTTGATTTCGGTTGATTTCATGGAGCGCAGCAATAGGATGGCAGCCGGATGAAATGCGCAGCTCATTCGGTACAGATACTCAGCGGTGGGGATCACGTGGTCGCAGCGGAACATCTGGCTGTGAGAACACTAGGCCTTTTCTTTCTGGTCCTCGGATTTCGTCTTCTTCAATCCGTAACGCGCAAGCAGTTGATAGAGCGTGGGCCGGCTGATCCCCAGTTCCGCAGCCGCCCTAGACACATTCCATTCGGCTTTTTCCATCGCCAGCCGCACCAGATCCTTTTCACGGCTGTCACGTGAAGCTCTGAGTGTGGACGCATCCTCTTCGGCTGAAGAGGGGTCTTTCAATTCCAAGTTCGCGGGGGTCACGTATTTTCCTTCCGCCATCACGACGGCGCGCATGATCCTGTTCTCCAATTCCCGGACATTTCCAGGCCAACTGTGCGCCGTCAAGGCCTCCATCGCTTGAGGCGTAAACCCCTTCAACGGTTTCTTTTGCTCTTCCGCAAACTTCGTCAAGAATGTCCGCGCCAACAGTGTGATATCAGAACCCCGTTCGCTCAGAGCCGGCACCGCAATCGTGACGACGCACAGCCTGTAATACAGATCTTCTCTGAACCGCCCCTCACTGATCGCCTTCAGAAGGTCGACATTCGTCGCCGCAATGATCCGCGCATCGACGGCAATCGTCTCCTTTGCGCCCAGTCGTTGTATTTCATGATCTTGCAAGAATCGCAACAGCTTGACCTGCAATGTCAGCGGGATATCCCCGATTTCGTCCAGGAAGAGCGTGCCGCGCTGTGCGCTTTCGATGCGCCCTTTTCGTTGCTGCGTCGCTCCGGTAAAGGCCCCTTTCTCGTACCCGAACAATTCGCTCTCGAGCAGCGTCTCCGGAATCGCTCCGCAGTTGATGGCGACGAAGGGCTCGCCCTTTCGCGCGCTCTGACGGTGGATGGCTCGCGCCACCAACTCCTTCCCTGTGCCGCTTTCGCCGGTGATCAACACCGGCACTTCGGATGGTCCGACACGTCGAATCATGCCGAATACTTCCTGAATCGGTGCACTGCTCCCCACGATCCCTTCAAATTCGTGTTGACCAGGCCTTTCAAGCAGTGAGCGATTTTCCTGTTCTAAGTTGGAGAGGTAGGCCGCGCGCTGGAGCACGATCTTCAGCACATCAAGCTGAACAGGCTTCTCGATAAAGTCGTAGGCGCCGCTTTCAATCGCGGCAACGGCTTTCGCGCGATCGCTATTGCCCGTGACCACGATCACCTTCGCCGTCGGATTGAGTTTGAGTGCTTCCCGCAAGATTGCCAAGCCTTCCGAAGCCCCGTCGGTATCGGGTGGCAATCCCAAATCAAGCAGGACCAATCGCGGCATGGCGTGCCGGACGTACGCAAGCGCCGTCGAACGATCTGAAGCTTCCAGTAACTGGTAATCCGATTCGAGGGCCCACTTCATTTGGTCCCGAATCTCGGCATCGTCATCGACAAGGAGCAGCGCAGGACGAGTATCCATGATTTCTTCAGATATCCATGACTGGAGACTTGAGGACTAGGATGGCATGGCTGAAGTCGCAATGAAATCTTTTTCACGACTTTCGGATGGGCGAGGCAGCGGAAGTTCAATCCGAACTTGAGTCCCCTTCCCTGCCTGACTTCGAATCTGAATCGTCCCGCGATGGGCCTCCACGATCTGCTTGCATTGGTAGAGTCCAACGCCAAGCCCGCCAGGTCTGCTGGATTGCGACGGTCGAAACAACGATTCAAGTATGCTCGAGGGAATTCCACTCCCCGTATCGTCAACCGTGACCACGACGGAACCGTTCGATTGTTCGATCGCGATTGAGATGTCCCCCTTCTCGTCAATGGCTTGCTTGGCATTCAGTACCACATTGAGCAGCACTTGGTGAATCTGGTCCCTCACGGCCAAGACCGGCTGAACCGGCCCGCCCGCAGCATGCAGCCGCACCACCCCCTCTCCCCTGATCGGGGCCACTATTTCATCGATGAGAGCGGACAGCTCCACCATTTCAGGTTCAGGCGCTCCCGCGAGCGGAGACTTAAACGATTTCAGCGAGAGCTTGCTCATGAGCGCCGTCATTTTTTTCGCCGTGTCGGTCACCGTCCTAATGGCCGATTCCTGGAACGCGGGATCCTTGCCGTGGTTCTCGGCGTTCTGAGCCACCAAGGACAGCCTCGCTGCGAGATTTTTCAGGTCATGCAGACAGAACACGGAGAATCGATGCAGTGCCTCCAATTCAGCTGCAGCCTGGCGTTCTTCTGCCAGATAAGCGTGAGAGAGCAGAACCCCGACGTGATGTGCAATACCGCGCAATAAATCGCAATCATCCGTACCATAGGCCTCTCCATGAAGTTGCTTGCCCAGCGCCACAAAGGCCGTGAGCTGCCTCTGGGCACGGATGGGGAAACAGAGCGCCGCGCCTGAAGCCGCCAAGGGATCACCCGCGGAAGTGGCTCCGTCGCTTCTCCTTGCCAGGCCTTCCTCGATCACCACCGGCTCGTCCTTTTCCAAGAGCTGCACGATGACGGGATGGGAAAGTTCTATTGGAACTGGTTCCTTTTCAGTGGTCATCGAACGGAGTTGGAAAAACCGCCGATCGGCTTCCCGAAACGACCAGATTGAAATCATGGTGGTGGCGAAGGTTTTGATTAAGAGATCGAGCAGACGATCCATGATCGCCTCTTTGCTCACCGCCTGCTCAAATGCCTCGGTGACCTGAAGCCACTGCGCGCGGTAGTCGTATTTCGATCGATAAAAATTCCGCGTGAGAAAGCGTCGAATGTCGGCGCGCACCGTTTTTGAGAACGCCGCAATCGCCAGCCCAACCAAGGCTCCGAACACGACGACGACACTGAGCCCCACCCCTAATGGCTGGTTTGTTTGCCGAAGCCATTCACCGACAACCCCCACGACCAGCAGGTAGCATCCAATGACGATGAACGTTATTGAGCCGAAGAGCGCCTGTTGGGAGACATAGGTGTTGACAAGAACTCCCCGCAGGCGGGTTCGTCCCAACCCGTAGGCGGTCAGACAGAGCGCCATGGCCGTCACGACACTTCCAACCAACACATGTTCGACCTGCCAGACCGGAAACAGGAGCATCTGGCTGGATTGATAGATTTGGTAACCGGCAAGCCCCCCTAACCCGATCACGACGAATTTCAGCTTGTGACGGACCGGTTCACGACTGGCGCGCAAGACTAACTCCAGTTGCGCCAGCCCTAGAGCCATGCCGATCACAATAAAGACATAGGGGATGCGTCCCCATGTGGTAACAGCAATCGCTGCCCGGCCGTCTTCAAAAACCTTCCACCCAAAGACCTGGCCGGTCGCCACGAAGCCAGCCAGCAACAAGCCCACGCACCCAACGATGCGGGCCCGCCACAGCGCGGACGTATCGCTGCTCCGCTCAACCGGGTTCAGGAATGCCAGTCCGACGTAGAGCAACGCGGTGGGTTGGACAAGCTCTGCGACCATCGCGGTCGAACGCCACCACAGCGCATGGGGCTCGTCGAGCAGTCCTGCCGCATTGGCCAACTGGGACACGGCGGTCGTTCCGAGCAACACCGCGAGACTCCGGTGTGAGGAACCCGTTCGCCGTCTGACAAACAGGATGCACGCCATACCGCCGGCAATAGCCGCGACGAGACCAGCCGCTATTGAAAACCATGTCGGGAGCACCATGCTAGACCTGCGCAATCACGCGAGTATCTTGCCGGACGAGGAGTTCGAATGGAATATGCGACCCTGCCTGATCTCGATGTGACATGACACCGCCTATCCAATATGCCGGTAAAGAAACCGTCCCGCCAAGGTCAGCACCGCGTCCGGAAGCCAGGCACACACTTCCTTTACCAGCCGAGCTTTGAGATGCCCAAAGGAGGGGGAGGCGATCACGCCAGGAGCGCGCCATGTGGTGAGGGTTGCAGGCGTTGCTGACCAGCGCTCCTTGAACGTAATCAGACCCGCATTATCAAGATCCGAACGCCCCAGGTCCAATTCTTCCATCCCGGCATCTTTCGCGTCCCTGATGGCCCGCCAAAACAGCATGGGAGTCGCGCCCAGATTGTTGAACATCACATCAGAACCGCCATATTTGTAGACCATTTTCTTTCCATGATCCAACGTCATGATGCCTGCGATGGGCTGGCTGCCTTTGGAGGCGATTCTGATAGAGACATCCTTCCCCATACATGCTACGAGATTCTGAAACCATTCGAACGGTTGCGGTGGCAGGTGGTGGCGCGACCGTGTCAACTGAAGCAACCTGTACAATTGCTGAAGCAGCAGCGGGCTACGGCCCGCTTCATAGGTGAGGGATTCCCGCTCCGCGCGACTGATCTTACGCTGAATGCAATCCTTATGAAATCCTTTGTGCAGGGCATCGAGACTCGGGCGAAGATCCAGCCGATGCAGGGCATAGGTATTGGCGCGTGCGAACTTCCTGTCGAATTCAAAGCAAGGGTTCACCGAACGCATTTCCACATATTTCCGCCCTTCCCTTACTCTCTGCGCCTCGGCGTGGGCACAGAGTGTCCCGAACTGCTCGGCACATTCAATGAGTGGCTCGCAATGATCGGAAAAAGGCAGCGAGACGAACCGGCTACCGGTCAGCCAGCTGCGCACGGAGCAGAATAGAATGGCGTTTGTCAGATGTTCATGTGGAGCGGAAGTCGTAAAAGCAACCGGTGCATACCCATAGGTTGCCTGCAATGCGCCCAGCCAGCCTCGCGTATGGAACACCGAGGCATTTGGATGTCGGGCTATGAGCTCAGGCCACCGATCATCCTGCAGCGGATCGATGGCATAAACACCAGTGTACGGTGAAGACATCGTTCCCCACGCTGCCATCAAACTGGCATAGGTCGGAGCTACAGTTCCCCCACAGTTACGATAGTATACGATCATTCAGGTGGGAAGTATCCGAACTTTTTCTCAAATCTGCGCAACAGCCAGACAAGAGAAAAGAGCACGACGAGAGCCAAGAGGAAGAGGGGGATGCCTCCCCTGCGATGCAACGCGCTATTCGTAATGAAAGTCGGATCCACATAATTGGCTAAGAGGGACAGGCCGACGATGCGGAAGGCATTTTTGACGATTGCGAGCGGAACGACGAACGCCACCAGCCCCATCTTTCCCCAGGCGGAGCGAAGGAAGAAATGCCCTGCCACTAGACTGGTAATGAAGAGGGAGAGGGCCGATCGGATGCCGCTGCATTCCTCCGCAACATGGATTGTAAAAGTCGACAGACTGAACAGGAACCCCTGCCGAAAAACCGGGATACCGAGGAGCGAGAACAGTACGTCGGTGGCTTCAGCTGAACTGCGTTGCAGGAATCCAATGATGGCATCCAACAGAAAAGAGGGAAGCGGCACCATAAAGAGGAGAAAGAGCAGCCCGAATGAAACCTTGCGACAGAGCGAGATCCCGAAGCAGGACACAAAGATACCCCAGCACATCACCACCAATGCCAAGATCATCATCGACAACTGATCGGCAGCGAAGGTCGCTGGATCTGCCCGCCAGTAACCCAAGGCCCCCAGCCCTATCAACATGGAGCCAAGCCATGGGCTCCACTCCCTTGAGGCGAAGATCGCCTTCCGGTCAAGATAGAGAACATACAAGCTCAGACATGGGATCAGCACAATGTGCGAATAATGTTCCTGCTGTAGCGTGAGGGAATAGAGCGTGACCAGTGGCTGCCAAAACCACGCGACTGTGGCAAAGAACAAGAGGAGAGCGAGCAGATTCCGGCGCGGAGCACTGAAGGGCAATGGCTTGCTCAACAGCCGCACCGCTTCCACTCCAAAACCTCTGGGCCTTTCGCCAGAGATATTCCGACGACTCTCTTCTTGAAGCGGTGTTATGCTCAGATGGTCGCTGACGGGCATGTCATATCTCTCAAGCATCTTAGCGAGACGGGCGAGACGGGCGGGAAAAGCGCGACTCGAAGTTCGAAGTTCTGGGTTCGAAGTTCCGAAAACCTCGAACTTCGGACCTCGAACCCTCGTCCGTCTCACACGTCACGCGACTCTCGCTCCTCTCGCTTGTCACGCGCCACTCCCCCATCTCACCCGTCCCGCTTTTCTCGCAAGTCTCGCGAGTCTCGCGCGAATAACGTTTCACGCCTCACGCTTCCTGTTCAGCACGCACCTTTGCCCCTAATGACCGCCGCAGGAGTAGCAAGGAGGATCTTGATGTCAGCCCAGAGTGATCGTCTCCTGGCATAGCGAAGGTCCAGCCGAACCATCTCGTCGAACGTCGTCCGACTCCGGCCGGTCACCTGCCACAGCCCCGTTATGCCCGGCTTCGCTTCCAAGACCCGATGGCGGTGCCATGGCTTATACTGTTGCAACTCATACCACAGCGGGGGCCGTGGACCGACCAACGACATTTCTCCCCGGAGCACATTCCACAGTTGAGGAAGCTCATCGAGGCTGGTTTTGCGAAGAAGATATCCGATCGGTGTGATCCTCGAATCATTCGTCATCTTGAAGATTGTATTCTCCTCTTTGTCCTGGATCTTCCCACTTGAATTAATGAACCAACTGACATAGTCATGATGAATTGCGTGGTCGGAATTCGCGTACATCGTCCGAAACTTGAAGAACATAAAGGGCTTTATCATCTGGCCGATGCGCACCTGGCGAAACAGTACCGGTCCACGGGACGATAATTTTACAAGCCCCGCAATGGCCAAGAGCAACGGCGAGAGGATGATGAGGAGCGCAAGACTACCGAGAATATCCATGCCCCGCTTCAATACCTGAAACGTAGCGATTCTATCTTGATGTGCATGCAATTCTGGATACAGAAATGGATCCACCGTCTGGAGGTCTTCCTCTCCGAGTTGCCGTGGCTCAGGATAGACGCGCAGCCTGATCGACAATTGCTCGGTGAGATCCCCTTCATACCGATTCGTGATCTCTTTTCGAAATTCGAATTCGAGCCGCTCGCAGGTGCTTGCCAAGTTCGCCTTATCGATCTCGGGAACGATCAGGCCCATGATGGACTCTCGTTCAAACCATCCGAGAATATCGATGTCCGACTTGATCGCCGACAACGCGTTGGCAATCCCGGCAAACAGTGCTGACGTGTTTTCGCGCCGGCTATCCAGCACGCCGATCAACAGCATCACCATGGCCAGTCCGGATCGATCCGTGCGTTTGCGTTCTCTCGTGACGGTATCCCTAAAGAGCGCTTCGTCGAAAATCGGTTGAAAGGTCCCGACCCTTTCTCTTTCCGCGCACGAAGTCATCAGACCTCCTGTCATGTTCATTTGGTTGATCTGGTTCATCTGGTTAGTTTCGTTCAACCAAAAAACCAGACAGACCAGACCAACCAGATAGACCAGTTAGCTGTCACCGAACCGAAGCGTATGCAACTTCTTTATGCTGCTTGAGCGACTGTTCCGCCGCTTCCAGAATCCGCACGACGCGCAGACCAGCCTGCCCATCGTTGAAGGGTTTCGTGCCGTCCTTGATACAATCCAAGAAATATCGGGTTTCGAGCTGCAGCGCTTCCAGCTCCTCCACCTTCGGCGCCCACATATCGCCGCTTCGATAACTGACCAGAAGTTGGTGAACCCCCTGCTCTGTCTTTACATCGGCGCCTTTATCGTACACCCGTACTTTTTCAGCCGGATCCAGATCATTCCATACCAGCATCTTCTTCTGACCCCCAACGAGCGTCGTACGCACCTTGACCGGCGAGAGCCAGTTGACGTTGATGTGAGCGAGTACATTATTGGGGAAATACACCGTCAGATGCGCAACATCTTCCTGGCAGTTCACATGTGCGCTGCCCGTCGCCACCACCAAATCAGGCTCCAACCCAATCAGATAGTCCATAACAGACAGATCATGCGGAGCGAGATCCCACAACACATTGACGTCATGCTGGAAGAGCCCCAAGTTGACGCGCGTCGAATCATAGTAATAGAGAGGCCCCAGAGTCCCATCGTCGACAAGCTGCTTGATCTTTCGAACCGCGCCGGTGAAGAGGAATGTATGGTCCACCATGATCTGCAGATTCTTGCGTTCGGCCATTTCGACGAGTTCCTCCGCTTGTGCGGAGGTCGCCGTAAAGGGCTTTTCTACAAACACGTGCTTGCCATTCTCAAGCGCTTTCTTGGCCAGCTCGTAGTGGTCCGAGGCCGGCGTCACGATGGCCACTGCGTCAATTTCCGTAGAGGTGACGATATCATCTGCCTCGGTCGTCACTCGAACACCGGGATGACGGCCTAACACCCGAGCCAATGCCACAGAGTTCTTATCGCATACGGCCACAACCTTGCAGTCTTGGTGCTCCAAGAAGTTACGGACAATGTTTGGGCCCCAGTACCCGTAACCGATCACTCCGAGTTTAATCATGACTTCACTCCGTAAAGATGTTACGCGCGTTGATAAACGACAACTTTCCAGAATCTAGTGCACCGGACACCTAAACGAACGCACCCTAAGGGCCTAGTTCACCGAGAACGTTCCCTCTCCGGATTCGATGCCCTCCAACTCGTGATGTTGGCAGACTCGGATCTGCAGGCGGCTGGTCTCCTCGACGCCGAGCTCGGCCCGGAGAATTTTCACCAACCGTGGCTGAAGATAGGTGGACGCCTGCGCCATAAATTCTTGCACCAGAACCGTTAAGACAGCTCCGACGATGTGCCCATCACGATACCAACCGATGTAATCCGTTTCACGAAGGCTACGGGATAACGCCACCATCACTGTCTTGGCGACGTGGGAATCCATCTGCATGATCCCCCCCTGCGCATCGGTCCAATAGACGAGAAGGATCTGGCAGAAATAGCCGGAGCGCTCGGAACGCTTTGATTCGCTTTCTAGGAGATACCGAAAGGCTTCTTGGTTGTACGCACCACTCTGAGAGAAGCTCGCCATGCCTTTCATCGTCTCACTCAGCCTGCTCGCTGAGAACCCATTGAGAAAGACACGGCTCATCTTGGCGCTCTCCCGAAACAAGTTGAAAACAAAGGGCTTCCCCCACCACACCGACTCCCTGAACGCATCATGAACTATCGCCCGATTTCTCGCTTTCAACAATACCCAATGACGTAGGGACGCCCCCCTCCTAAGTACTATGTAGAAAGCTTTAGAGACTTGACTAATGCTCTAGGAGTACAAGGCAAGGGGTGAGGTGGCCCGGATTTGACAGACACTTTTAAACGGGGACAGCATGTCCCAAGGAGGTGTCCGATGGGTGCACGCAAGCAGTTCCCGCCAGAGTTTAAACGCGTGGCGGTGTAGTTGTTAGAGAGTGGGAGCCGTCCTGGCTCTGAGATCGCTCGTGAGCTCGGGATCGCCCGGAATCAACTCTACAAGCGGCAAACCGAACTACGGGCGCGTGGGAATACGGCCTTTCCCGGTCCTGGCGCTCGCAAGGAACGGACGACGGAAGTCGCCCGGCTGAAGCGAGAACTGGTTCGGGTCACAGAAGTCAACTTCGTTGGTCGTGGTCTAAGAAACGGGGGAAAGTCACCCCAACGCTCCTGTGAGTAGAATTCTCATTTGTCCAACGCCTTATATCTTGGGAGCCGACTCAAGACGTCCTTGAGTCGAAATGCGTTCGCGTCCTTAGGGGACAGAAGCGGAGTAGTGATCGGCCATTGAATGGCTATGTCGGGATCGTTCCAAACTATCCCTATTTCGTCACCATGCAAGTAATAGTCAGTGCACTTATATGAGACATCGGCCTGGTCGCTGATGACACAAAAACCATGTGCAAACCCTGGCGGGACGTAGAGCTGCTTAAAGTTTTCTCCGGTAAGCTCGACGCCAACCCATTGAGCGAACGAAGGGGAACCCACCCGGATATCAACCGCTACGTCGAAAATAGCACCTTCGATCACACGAATAAGCTTTCCTTGTGGCTGGGTAAGCTGCAGGTGCAACCCCCGCAATGTTCCCTGCATTGATCTGGAGTGATTATCCTGAACGAACTCACTGGGGAGACCATGCTCGCCGTATCGCCTAGCCTGATATGTCTCAGTGAAGAAACCACGGGAGTCCTGATACACAAACGGATGAATAAGCACAACTCCTGGCAGATGAGTGGGTTCAATCTTCATCGGGACAAGCCTTTCTGTGTCAATACTTCACTGCTGCCAGACAGAGGTCTTATGCGAAGTGCATGAGGTACTTGACGGCTCCCCGGAAAACGACGGCAGGTTATAACTAGAGTACACTGGCGGCTTCGGCGGTCTCGCGCGAAAGGAGCGGACCCATGAAGCGATCCTCTGCTCTAGTTAAGATCTGTCTCGGAACGGGGCCAACGTCAGTGCCAGAAAGTTCTCATTCTGAACCGTCTCAGTTGGGGGGAGCTTACGGCATCTCTTTGTCATGGTAACACCGTAGCCGATCAAGGCTTGAAGTGTTGCACTTGGAGTTAGAACATAGGAGGTGAATTACTCGCGGGAACGGATAGTTTCATGAGGCATGACCGGCTTCAATTGAGCGGCGAATGTCGCGACCTCCCGTGGAAGGGCAAACCAACAAGTATCCCCATACCGACTGGTAACATATTTGAGAAATCTCTCATATAATTCCACGGAGAATTCTGATGACGTTAAGTTTCCATCAAAGTTGACGTAATCGGGATGGACAATTATCAGCGCCATTCCACCATGTGCTGCCACCCAATCCAGCTTTTTTGTCCACACGTCGATCGTCGCTTCCTTCAATAGGAGAAAGAGTGTGGAGTCCTGGGGCAACGTGTATGGGAGTTCGACATATCCCTTGGAGCCATTTCCCTGGACCCAGAACGG
The DNA here is from genome assembly GCA_036000525.1 of Nitrospiraceae bacterium. GTDB lineage: Bacteria > Nitrospirota > Nitrospiria > Nitrospirales > Nitrospiraceae > Palsa-1315. Next base: position 23,885 of record DASYVB010000109.1, read on the forward strand.
GAATATTGTACCTGCCCCATCCGGTTGTGGCTCGAACGGGTCGACGTCGAATGTAGAGGCATCGTATAAGACGTCAAGGTCCTGAAGCCATTCTAGATTATGGAACATGAACCCCGAGCGGAACCCCACTGCGCCCCACGATTTGAGATGCTGATTGATTTTCTGAGCTTGTCCCTTGAACGTCTTCAATGAACGGTATAGTGTGCCGTCATGATGTAAGTCATGAATGCCGATCTCGAACCCCTCCTGACTGAGGAACGTTCGCAGGGAATCCGGCAGACGATACTTCCCTTCCGGCACAAAGTTGAAAGAGGCACGAAACCCCAGCGCCTTGTCCATCTCCGCTAACTTTCGACATCGGTCCAACCCTCTCCTGCCCTCCACATCATGGGTCAGAACGAACGCAAATTGTTTCCCGCCAGGCCATCCAGGCCATCCCTCTGGCACTCTCGAAGCAGGCTCATGGATGGGCCACAAATGGCCGTACTGACGCCTCAGACGATTGGCGAGAACACGTCGCAGCGCCATTCTGATACCTCGGGGAATAGCGGGCTTCAACAGATAGTAGACACTCTTCATATAATGTTTCGTCTCACAATTCTGATGTTTCTTTACGAAGAAGTAGACTCAGTACGGTTGTAAAATAGGCCTCACAATGTGTGAACAATTGAAAGACGTGTATGGGGATATCAAGGGGGGCAATCTTAACATAACCTGAGAAGGCAAACCCTCTTGCGTCCCTTGCCTCAATTGTTCTCGGCTACCCTACCGTCAAAAATTAGTCGATAATATCGTCATGTTGATGTTGGCAAATCCATACAGCTCGGCAGCCGATTGCCACGATTCTTAGGGACCACCACTTGGCTAGATTATTATGAGCAGGTGATCTCGTAAAACTAATTCTTGAATCCCACGCGGCGGCACTCCACGTTGGATTATCTCAGCCCCATGGAGTTCGAAACGCAGGTGGAATTAGCATAGGTTGGTGTCCACCAAACCAGCAGCCCACTGTCTTGTGTCGTAACCTATGCCTTAATCAAGGCACCGCGAAGCCAAACAGGTAACGGTAACGTTTCGAGAGCGCGCAACATCATAGGGAGATACTCCATGAATTGCCGCTTCCCTCCCGGAAGAAGCATCCACACTGCGAAGTATAAGAGAGGAGCTAGCAGGAGCGAATACGCTATGTCTATAAGGACATCTGGCGACCTAAAATAATTGCGAATTATGACAATGAGCAGGCTCATAATCATGCTGGATAGTGCAGGTAAAGATATTGCCTCAAAAAACAATCGTATCGAGATAGGCGTGCCCTTGAAGCTAAACCAAAGTGAGGGAAGAAGACTTAGGTAGATGCATGCCACCCACGCTGTGGCAACGCCCACGATACCCCAATTGACCCCAATGCAAATCGCCAACGCCGAAACAACTGCCTGGAAACCTCCCAAAACAAGATAGGCCTTTGTCTTGCCACATGTAATCATTACAATTCCGGACGTAGCGGCAACAGTTTCAACACAGGCAGCAAAGGCAAGGATTCGAATCACGGATGCAGACGCAAGCCACTTTTCGCCCAGGACAATGGCCACGATGCTTTCTGAATACACTGCCAAATAGGCCACCACAGGCATGTAGCAGAACGCGAGAAACGAAACCACTCCCTTATAATACCGACGGTATCGCTCCGGGTCACCCTGTAGTGCGCTGAGCGCGGGGGTCATCACATAGGTTATGGGAAAGCTAAACAGGCTTGTTGGCAGTAATAGAAGTTGAGAGGCCTGTTTGTACAACCCTACTGGCCCCGCTCCCCACAACTTGCCAAGGAGCACTTGATCGAGATTGCGTGATGCAAACGCAAGGATATTAAATCCGCTGACGTGTGAACCTGTCTGCAACATGGTGCGGACACCGACTCCACGCATGGGAAGTCCTGGTAGCCAGTGCGACAAGAACCACGTCGCACTAGCCTGGATCACGACTCGCGAGACTTCTTTCCACACCAACGCCCAATACTCAAATCCCTTCCACGCTAGCACAATGCCGATTACCGTACTCAAGGCGGTCGAAAGAACTTGAATGAACGCCAAACGAGGGAATTGCATTTGCCTTCGCAAAAGAGCCTGATGCTGAATCGTCAGTCCTCCGAACAAGAAGCTTGACGAAATGGCAATTGAAATCCATAGAAGCCTGGTATCGCCATAAAACCAAGATATGAGTGGCGAAGCACAAGCAAGTAACAGCATGAAACAGGCCCCCACACCGGCGTTGATCCAAAACAACGTACTGATCTGTTCGTGGGTGATTTCCTTCTGTTGGATTGTGGCAGTACCAAGACCAAGATCTTTGACCATTTCAGCAAAGGCTGTAAGCGCCGTTACCATGCTAATCAACCCAAAGTGCTCAGGCGTTAACAGGCGAGCCAATATAACCGTCCCCACCAACCTGAAGACGTTACAGCCGATTTCGGAAAGCACGAGACTCACGCTCCCTTGAACCGACTTCCCTGCCATGTTCCGCTTCAGATCTTCAACATCACCGATAGGTCTGGCCTTCTCTGATACGGATTCGTTTTCGTTATTATTTCTAGCTAGCACTCCAAACACCTTTCTCGCAGAGAATCCTGATAATTTAGGTTTCAACTTGTGATTCCGCTTAGCTTGCTATGAGGTTATGTACTCTGGTATCCCTCAAAGCATGGCGATTCAATGGAAAATTGCGAGATGAATTGCGCAACGGCGAACTCTTCAATACGCTGGACGAGGCGCGGGTGATCGTGGAAGGTTGGCACCAACGCTACAACACGCACCGACCGCATCGTGCGCTGGGGTATCAGCCACCCGCCCCAGAGACTCGTACCTTCGCCCCGATCAGCTTGTCGGCGTGAAGGAGGAACTTGAACAGTGGCCTAACAACTGGGGGTTGGTCAGCATGATTCACAAGGCCCGTCAATTGTCGATTCTATAATGAGCAAACTATTTCGCGAACTGAATCATGGTTACAGCGGTGAGGTATTGTTCAAGGTGTCCACATCTGGCTGGAAAACCATTCATTTTACTGACCAGGGCGTTTGTAGGAAAATTGTGGAATATGTCATTATTACTCACATTTTAGCCGGGATTTCTCACTGCTTCCTCATGGCACCTGTCTTGCTTCTCTCCGTTGGTAAGGCTTATAAAATATCTCACAATATTTTAGGGGTACTGATACCTGCAATATCAAGGAGACGTAACCATGGAACGATTGGTCGAACACCCCTTGTCCTTCCTCAATAGTCCACATAGCTCCTCCAATACTCCAGTCGCTATCCCTCTCGTCCGGGTCACTAGCGGGAACCGGGGTGGGGTACGACAGGTGACCATAACATTAATGATCCTAGCACTAATATGCATCTCCCTTAGC
>DASYVB010000110.1:0-6439 GCA_036000525.1 Nitrospiraceae bacterium
ATGAACGCCTCCTCGGTTAGATGTAAAAATGCATCCAGATAACTGTACGCTCTCCGGAGTCTTGCAATCTGATCAATTTTGACCAGTCCGCTGCCGGGTCTTCTCGCCATAATCGTCAGCAACGACAAGATTGTGGAGGACGGGGCTATCTCACGCAGAAGGAGGAAACCATGAATGCCGATCAACTCAAAGGGAAATGGATGCAGTTCAAAGGCGAACTGAAACAGCAATAGGGCAAGTTTATCGAGAATGACCTGCAGCAAATCGAAGGGAGCTTCGACAAGATTATCGGCCAGCTCCAGGAACGGTATGGCGAAAAAAGGAAGGATTCCTGACATGAGTGAACCAGTGGGCCCTGCGGCACGGTCGATTTCGACGGACCCAGGTAGGCGGATGAGAAAATGTGTCTTCGTAACAGCAACGAAGTACCTCCGAGACATGGATTTTGCAGTGCTTCCTCAGTGCACTAGGGAACAACCCAGTAATTAAGGTTCCACGGTTACCGCATAATCAGCCGGAATGAGAGTGTCAATCGCGACGAAGACGCGAGCGTAAACATGTAACGGCGCAAGGGGCATCGTGATTGTTTCTGTTCGTATTCGTCGCGTAGCAAGTTTCATTTATTATAAGGGGGAAACTCCCATGCTTATGCCCACGTCCAGCAAATCTCAGAAAGCCAGCGCGTCATCGGTGACCGACATGCTTCGGAAAGACCACAAGAAAGTGAAGGGTCTCTTCGAGGAATTCGAGCAGGCCGAAGATGCCACAACCAAGCAACGGATCGTCGAGACGGCGTTGATGGAGCTTGAGGTGCATAGCAAGTTGGAGGAAGAACTCATCTATCCGGCGATTCGGGCTGAAGTCGGTGACGATGACCTTATGGATGAAGCGCTCGAAGAACTTCATGTCGTGCACGGGCTGCTCGGGGAACTGAAAAAGATGGAGCCGAGCGATGAACGCTACGATGCCAAGTTTACCGTTCTGGCGGAGAACGTCAGGCATCACATCAAGGAAGAAGAGTCGGAGATGCTTCCGAAGGCCGAAGACTCCGAGATCGATTGGGAAGCGCTCTGTTCCCAAGTGATGAAGCGGAAGGAGCAATTAACGGCAAAGAAGGCCTCCAAGAAGAAGTAGGGCCGGTTGCCGTCGTTGCGTAATCGAGGAAGCCGAGGGATGACCAGGAACTCGGCTTCCTCGAAGGCTTGGTGTTGGATGGAGGGTCAGGTGAACTTCAAGGCCGTGTGGAAACTCCTGAGCGCAACCTACACAAAATGGACTGAGGATCATGCCCAAGGCCTAGGGGCTGCCTTGGCATTTTATGCAGTCTTTTCTCTGGCGCCCCTGCTCCTTATCGTGATTGCCATTGCCGGGTTAGTGTTCGGGAAGGAGGCGGCACAAGATCAGATTATCGGGCAGATTCAAGGCCTCGTGGGCGAGGATAGTGCAAAAGCGATTCAAAGCATGATCGAAGAAGCCCGGAAGCCCGCCGTCGGCATCATTGCCACGGTCCTGGCCATTGTCATGCTGCTACTCGGCGCAACCGGCGTATTTGCTCAACTTCAGGAGGCTCTGAATACGATTTGGAGAGTTAAGGAAAAGCCGGGGGAGGGCATTTGGAAAATTCTCAAAGATCGCTTCTTTTCACTCATGGCGGTTCTCGGGACCGGATTCCTACTGTTGATCTCCTTGGTAATCAGCGCGGGATTATCGGCGGTCGGCATGAACCTGGAACATTTTCTTCCGGTCCCAGAATTTCTGCTGCAAATAATCAATTTCTTCGTTTCATTTGCCATCATTACGCTCTTATTTGCAATGATCTACAAACTGCTCCCTGACATATCTATCCAGTGGGGCGATGTATGGATCGGCGCGATCATCACTTCGCTTCTCTTCACGATCGGAAAGTTCTTAATCGGCTTATATCTGGGCAAGAGCGATGTCGGCATCGCCTATGGTGGCGCTGGGTCCCTCGTGGTCATTTTGATCTGGGTCTACTATGCGTCGCAGATATTTCTGTTCGGCGCCGAGTTCACGGCCGTGTATGCAGAGTCTCATGGTTCCCGACTAGCTCCATCGGCGCACGCACGAACGGGGCCCGTGGTCAAATTGGCAGCCGCCACGAATTGACGTTCCTCCCCTACTTTAGGTCAACAGAAAGATCGGACGTTTCTGCGTGATCCCGGCCACCTGTCAGATGATCATCGCAGCGGATCAGGGGGGCAATCGCGGCCCAGGCCACCAATCGGGATCTTTTCTGGGCGACACTTCGACGGCACAAGTTGCCGAGGTTTGGGAAATAAATTCACGGCAGCAAACCTTCCGACCAGAGTTTTGCTGCAACTCAATTCAGCGTATAGATGCCAGGGTGTGCCTAAATGATCGTCCAATTGGAAGGGAGAGGAATCTCCCGTGAAGAAGGAGTTGATTGATGGCGATGAAGAAACGGGGAGAACAGAATGCCAAGAGTACTGAATTGAGCACCTTTCGTGAGAGCGGCGACGGGCAGTACCTGACGACGAATCAGGGTCTCCGGATCAATGACGATCAGAACTCTCTCAAGGCAGGCGAGCGAGGGCCGTCGCTCCTTGAAGATTTCCACCTTCGCGAGAAGATTACCCACTTCGACCATGAACGGATTCCTGAGCGCGTCGTGCATGCGCGTGGTTCCGCAGCCCATGGGTATTTCCAAGTGTACAGATCGTTGGCGCCTCTGACCAAGGCCGCATTTCTCCAGGATCCGTCGGTCAAGACGCCGGTCTTTGTGCGATTTTCGACTGTCGTGGGTTCGCGCGGCTCGTCCGATCTTGCCCGCGATGCGCGAGGGTTCGCGGTGAAGTTTTATACAAAAGAAGGAAATTACGATCTGGTCGGCAACAACATCCCTGTGTTCTTTATCCAGGACGCACTCAAGTTTCCCGATCTCGTGCACGCGGTGAAGCCCGAGCCGCATCATGAAATGCCCCAGGCGGCGGCAGCACACGATACCTTCTGGGACTTCATTTCCCTGATGCCCGAGTCTATGCATATGGTCATGTGGGTGATGTCGGATCGCGCGCTCCCGCGGAGCTACCGGATGATGGAAGGCTTCGGCGTCCACACCTTCCGCCTGGTGAACGACAAAGGTCACGCCCGCTTCGTCAAGTTTCATTGGAAGCCCCTGCTCGGCCTCCACTCGGTTGCATGGGATGAGGCACAGAAGATCTCGGGAAAAGACCCGGACTTTCACCGTCGTGACCTGTGGGAAGCAATCGAGAATGGCGCGTATCCTGAATGGGAATTCGGGATACAAATCGTCGAGGAAAAGGATGTGCATAAGTTCGATTTCGATCTGCTAGATCCTACGAAGCTCATACCCGAAGAATTGGTCCCCGTGAAGCGCATCGGCAAGATGACACTCAACCGCAACCCAGACAATTTTTTCGCTGAAACGGAGCAAGTCGCATTTCACCCAGGCCATCTCGTGTCCGGAATTGATTTCTCCAACGATCCTCTCTTACAGGGTCGCCTCTTTTCGTACACCGATACGCAACTGATCCGGTTGGGTGGTCCAAACTTTCACGAGATTCCTATCAACCGACCCGTCGCCGCTCTTCACAACAACCAACGCGACGGATATATGCGTCAGGCCATCAACGATGGACGGACCAGCTATCAGCCGAACTCCCTTGGCGGAGGCTGCCCCATGCAGGCAAAAGCCGACCTCGGTGGGTTTGTCAGCTACGCTGAAAAGAAGGGAGAAGTGAAAGTGCGACAGCGAAGTCAGAGTTTCTTTGATCATTTCAGCCAGGCGACACTGTTCTGGCACAGCCAATCCGAGTCGGAGCAAGCACATATCGTGAAAGCCTTCCGGTTTGAACTCGGCAAGCTGGAAGTCTCCGTCATTCGAGAGCGAATGATCGGCATGCTCACGCGAGTCGATCAGTCCCTGGCCAAACGCGTGGCCCACGGCCTTGGACTGAGCGTGCCCGACAAGCCCCCCACTCTTTTGAACGAGAGCGTGCCGGCGGATGGGATTGCCGCACAGTATCAGCCTGAGCCCAACAAGAGAGTGCCGGGCCGCTCGCCCGCTTTAACTATGGCCAATTCCGTGAAGGGCGATGTCAAGACGCGAAAGGTCGCGATCCTCGCCGGTGATGGAGTCGATGACGCAGACCTTATCGGTATGAAGAAGGTGTTGGTCGAGGCGGGCGCTCAGGCCAAGGTTGTTGCCCCTCGTCTCGGAATGCTGAAAAGTGTCAAGGGAGCGCAGATTCACATTGATTTCAGTTTTCTGACCTCCAGTTCAGTCCTCTTTGACGCCATTTACATTCCCGATGGGGACAAGAGCGTTCAAGCTCTCCAAAAAGATGGCGACGCCGTCGAATTTGTTGCAGAGGCCTATAAACATTGCAAAACAATCGCTGCCACCGGCGCAGGGAGCCGGCTCTTGCGCGCTGCGTGCCTCGAACGAAATCACATGGGCGGGTCCGATCATGAGGATAATCAGAACACAGAGGATGAAGGTCTTATCATCGGTAATAAGGGTGATACCCGCGGAGTTGCAGTCAAGTTCATCAAAGCCATGGCCCAGCATCGCCATTGGGAGCGAGAACTGAAGGCTCAGCCGGTCTGAGTCATGGATGAGCAACAGGGGGGCTCATGTGTAAACACAAGGGAAACGAGGAGGAGTAATGAAGGCTACAGTTTCAGGTATTGGGGGTGGAAGTGAGTCGGTACGGGCATGCGGTAAATCCATGAGAGCCCTAATTCTATTGCTTGGGGCCGTGTTGCTCGCCGGACTTCCAGGGTGCCTCAGGTTTGGGTTCGGTGACGACTCCGACACGAAGGCGTCAAAGAACGTTGCAGAGAACGCGATCTACCGAGAAGTGGCGGAAATGGTAAAGCTCTATCGAATATGCCTTCAAAAAAATGAGGATAACCCGGTGAAGCCAAAGAGAACTGCGGCATGTACAAAGAGGCCATTCGGGACCTGGCCCCTGACAATATGAGAACGATTGTCGGTGAGGTGCTGGATCATCTGCGAGTTAAGAACCAGAAGTCATCGACTCAGCGCGATAGCGAACCATAGTTTGGCCTATCATTGGCAGGGAAAGCGATGAAACCAAAGACAGATCGTTCGCAATAGTCAATGGCCAAGGATATTGCAAGCGAACCAAGCGTAAGGACAGACGCCATTGATGCGGGGCCATTTACCGCAATCTTCGGCCCCCTGGGGGCATTGGTCAAATGGTTAGCGCTGACCCTAGGTGTATTTATACTACTGGTAGTCGCTGGTCTGGGATTTGTCAACCGTGAACTGCCCGCGTTTATCGAGCGTGCACTCAACGCGCACGTGGAAGGGTACCGGTTTACGGTGGGCCAGGCAACCCTCTCTCCGAAACTCTCGCTCGAAATCCGACAGTTGACCATGATGCAGATCGACCATCCCGACCCTCCGGTCGCAGAGATTCCCCAATGGGTTCTGAGCATTCAATGGAGCCAAATTTTCTCCGGCGTGCTGGTCAGCGATTATGTGATCAGCTGCCCGACTCTCCACATTACCCTGCCCCAGGCGAAGCAGGAACTTCACGAAGAGGTTCCCATCCACGAGAAAGGATGGCGAGAGGCCGTTTATTCTTTCTATCCCATCAAGATCAATGAGTTTAAAATCGAAGATGCCGACGTCACCTATGTGGATCAGGATGCGTCCAAACCGCTGCATTTCACTCATCTCAACCTCCTCACCGGAAACATTCGGAACATCCGGTCCCCCAATCACGCGTACCCGTCCGATCTGAATCTGGACGGCAATATCTTTGATTCGGGACGGATCCTGATGAAGGGTCATGCCAATTTCCTTGCCGAGCCACACGCCGGAATCGATGCCGATATGGCCTTACAGCACGTTGCGCTCGAGCCGTTGCTTCCCGTCACAGGACGCTACAATGTTCAGGTACGCGGAGGGGTACTCTCGGCCGACGGACATCTGGAATACACCGCCGAGGGGGAGACCGAGGCGACCTTGAAGACGCTGACGATTGAACATGCCCGCGTGGATTATGTCCACACTTCCGAAACGACGGCCAAAGAAACACAGGTGGGCAAAGCCACTGTGAAGACCGCCAAGCAGCTTCAGAACAAGCCGAATACACTGATCCGGATCGATCACGGGGCAATCACGAACAGCGAGTTCGGCTTCGTCAACGATGCGGCCAAGCCGCCGTACCGCGTATTTTTGAGCAACGGCGCGCTCCAGCTCGAGAACATCAGCAATCATCTCAGCGAAGGGAGCGCCCTCGTCAGACTCACAGGCGCATTCATGGGGACCGGGGACACCATGGTCAGCGGGACGTTTCGACCCGAGACGAAATCGCCGGACTGCGATCTGAGCATCAAGATCGAACGGACGCAGATGCGTGTCCTAAACACTCTACTGCGGGCATATGGCAGTTTTGACGTA
>DASYVB010000111.1:0-3478 GCA_036000525.1 Nitrospiraceae bacterium
TTCTGACCCAGCCCCCGACCCCCCACACCCAGTGCGCGAGTGGATCGTAGATGAAGGTCGCCCACAGGAGCGTGAACAGGATGAACGCGCTGAACTTCATCCGTTCGGCATATGCCCCGGTGATCAGCGCCGGCGTGATCACCGCGAACATCATCTGGAAGAGCATGAAGGCCTGGTGCGGTATCGTGGCCGCATAATCGGCATTGGGCTCCAGGCCAACCCCGTTGAGCCCGAACCATTCAAGCCCACCGATGATGCCCCCTTTGTCCGGCCCAAAGGCGAGCGAGTACCCCCACAGCACCCACTGGAGACTAATCAGAGCGAGGATAACGAAGCTCTGCAAGAACGTGGACAACGCATTCTTGGAACGCCCCATCCCTCCATAGAACAGCGCAAGGCCAGGCGCGGTCATGGCCAACACCAAGGCCGTCGAGACCAACACCCAGGCCGTATCGCCGGTATCAATCTTCGACGGAGTGGGAACGGCTGCCGCCGCTGGAGCCTGCGCACCTGCATCCTGCGCGTACAGGGCCGCTCCCCCTGCCAACATGGCAAGGCAGATAAGTACCGGTAGAATCTTCCTCATACTGCTCATATGCGATAGCATAATTGCATCCTTTCATACCCTGGTTCAGAACGAGGTTGTCAAGAAGCTCGTTGAAATATTCTCGCCCGGACTATTCATGAACATCTGCTGCAATCGTCGACATTTAAATGTTTTCTTTCTCGTCTCCTTCCACTCGCCGGGACTCTAAGCGATTTCGCTGCGGCATTCATGACTAATCCGGGCTAGGCCAATTTGAACTTGGCGACGGAGACCGTCAGCCCTTCGGCAAGTTTTGCCATGTCTTCGACGGTCGCACGCGCTAAGTCCGTCGCTTTTTGCGTCGCCACGGCACCGCCGGCGAAATCTTTAAGCGATCGACCCACCTGATCCGTCGAGGCGCTCTGGTCCACCGCGGCATTGGCGATGGTCTGTGCCAGCTCCGACGAACGCTGGGCGATCCCTGAAATTTCGTTGAACACTTCACCGGTACGCAGCGCGGAGGCCGATCCGGCTTCCACCGCCTGAGTTTCCTGCTCCATTGCCACGACCGCGTCCTGCGTTTCTGTCTGAATCACCTTCACGAGATCGGTGATTTCCCTGGTGGCTTGCGTCGAGCTTTCGGCCAGTTTTCTGACCTGGTCGGCGACGACGGCGAATCGGGCTCCGGCTTCGCCTGCGCCGGCCGCCTCGATGGCCGCGTTCAGCGCGAGCAGGTTGGTCTGATTAGCGATGTCTCGAATCGTCGACACGATCTGCGTGATTTCTACCGACCGGTCGCCGAGCGCCTTGACCTGCTTGGACATCCGTTGCACCGTGGACCGGATGCCCTGCATGTCCTGCACGGTCGCATGCACGGCCACACGGCCACGCTCCGTCGCCTGCAACACTTGCTTGGCAGACTCCGACGAGGCACCGGCGGTTTCCGATACCTGGCGCATGGAAGAGGCCAACTGTTCGACCGCGCTCAACGTCTTGACCGATTCGTCGGCTTGCTGCTTCGCGGTGCCGGCCATCTGCCCTGCGCTGGTTCGGAGGGCCCCAGCCGATTTGTTCACGCTTTCGGCTGAAGCTCGAACCTGTTGGAGCAACTGTCCGAACTGGCCAATCATGAGGTTGAACCCATCCGCGAGGTTGCCGAACATATCGGCCGTCACCTCACCGCGCTTCGTCAGGTCTCCCTTACCGACTTCCGAGACCAAGACCAGAAAGCCCATCAACCGCTTTTGCAACTCGTCGCGTTCACCTTCCGCCTTCTCGAGGGCCGTCGTGATGTAGTCCAACATAGCATTGAACGATGCGGCCAGCTGTCCGAGTTCGTCCTTAGACTCGATCTTGGCGCGGACTTTATAGTTGCCGCTGGCGGCCAACTTGGAGACCTCCGCGATATGAATCAGGTTCTTCGAGAAGAAATTGACAACCCAATACGCGATGACGATTCCGAGGACTACCGCGATGAGTCCGCCGAGGACGAGAACCACCGATCCGATGAAGCCGGTAGTCTGCGCTTCGTTGTTGAGATCCTTCGCCACATCCTGCAAGTCCAATACCTGTTCACGACTGCGTTCGATGACCTTCTCAAATGTCGGCTGCAAATTTACCGTCAAGGCCAAGATCCCGAGGTTTCGCATGTGCTCAGCCTGTGCCGAGGTCAGCGACTTTCCGAAACTATCGTCCAGCGCACTCAGAGCTCCATCGGCCGCCTGGAAGTATTGCTGAATGGCCGGCTTCAAAATCGCCAAGTCCTTTGCCTCGTCACGGCCCGAGCGAGAGACGCGGAGTGTGGAACCTCCATATTCGGCAATAACCTGGTCCGCCTTCTTGCGAAACGATGACAACCGCGCGACTTCCGACACAAAATCATCGTGGTTCGTAACGCTGACAATCCCGGCCAAGACCTGATGGTGGTGCGTTAATGCAGTACCCATTTCAGCGAAGTTCGCCAACGGGAGCGTATAGCCTGTGTACACCGCTTGTGATACAGCGCTCAACTGCCAAAGCGTCACCACACCGGAGGTTGCCACTACGAAGATAATGGCGCTGACGATACCGTAGCTCGACATCAGCTTTGTCCGCGTCTTGAGATCGTCGAACCCCCCCCTGACTCCTGTACTTACAGTCTTTGCCATCTTTGCCATCGCGTCCTCCTTCTCTCTGATCGTGTCTCGACTTGCGTGAAATATCTGCTTGTTGTCCCCTTGTTAGCTCGTCCCCTCGAGATATGAGAGCATCACCGACGTTTCCAATACGCCTCGGAGCCGATCCTCCAACTTGACGACGGTCGACACGAAGGGAAACGCCCCTTTCCCCGTGCCGGCTGGAGCCGGCAGAAATTGATCTTTGGCAATAGTACGAATTTCCGGAACCGTATCGACGAAGATACCTACCTGCCCATTTCCGTGTTGCACCACGACGGCATACCGCAAGGGCTCTACGGCATTGAGGCTGAACATCGGTCTGAGGTCGAGTAACGGAACCACAGTGCCGCGGAGATTCGTGACTCCCACCAAGCCGGAGGGCATCCCGGGAACCGGGGTGATGGATTCGACGACAAAAACTTCTCGCACGTTTAGCAGGTCGATCGTGAAGAGCTCTCCACCCAGAGAGATGATCGCGACACGAATGGTCGATGATCCGGCCGCCTGGGTCTGACCGGATCCGGACGAAGAGGTTCCCTGTACAGTCAGGGCACGATCTGCAGCCGCTGAACGCTGTGCGGAGTCCATCCCTGTTAGCCTATTACCTTCTTGACGACGGCCAACAGGTCTTCTGTCTTAAATGGCTTGACGATATAGCCGTTCGCCCCTTGCTGCTGCCCCCAGAACTTGTCGCTCTCGGTGCCCTTGGATGTACAGAGAATGATCGGAATGTTCTTGCAGCGGTTATCGTTCTTGAGGTCGCGGCAGGCTTGAAAGCCGTTACGGCCCGGCATGA
>DASYVB010000112.1:0-9776 GCA_036000525.1 Nitrospiraceae bacterium
TGGCCCAGCGCGAGCCAGTTTGTGGCTGCGGCTTCATTGGCGGTGATCATCAAGGCAAACTCCCGTTCGACCGCTGTGGTGCCTTGTTGGCTGGCCCGTTTCCTGACGGTGTCTCCCATCTGGCTCGCCATCGCTTCAATCGGCTCATTGTCTCGGATCGCGGATTCTACTCGGTTGGTTTTCAGACTGTCATAAAACGCGTCGGCATGAATCTTAATCAGGTTCGCCCGCTCTTGGTAGGTATCGTGGGCACAACCGGCTCCTATCAGGACGCATGTGACGAGTACCAGTGATCTGTACGATGCCAATCGGGATCTTGCCATGAGTCGTGCTCCTTGGGTCCTCATCAGGTGAGGACCCAATATCCTCGAGACAGTTCATCCTACCGAATTCGGAGAGGAAACGCGACCGGGTGCCGTCACCCCTCCCGCGTTCTCTAGTGACACATGAGTCTGGAGTATGGTAAGAGTCCAGCTCATTTTTGCGGGCCCCGTTTCGTCCCCATCGTCTAGCCTGGCCTAGGACGTTGGCCTTTCAAGCCAGCAACACGGGTTCAAATCCCGTTGGGGACACCACATTTGGTGGGACTAGTTACACCGGAGAGCAGTTGGCCGTAAGACCCGTCTCCACTGAATCGATAGCCCTTCTCGTCTCCCTCTCGAAACGGCGTACAATCCAGCTGCGGGACAAGTTTTCGGATCATCTGTCTTGCCTGGGAGACATGCCGAGATAGTAGCCCGCGGATATCAGCGACTCGCCGCTTGAGTTCTTCACTGAGCTGCTTCCGATTCAACGACGTGACCTGTTCACAATTGGATAACGTTCTGATCCGCTCCGCCAGAAGGCGTGCCTGCTGCTCTTCGGCTTTGAGTTGCGTCAGCAGAGACTCGACGGCCTCTCCACGCGCGATGGCATCCACGAGTCGGTGTTTCCTGGTCTCGACCTCCGAGAGTTCTTGCGCAAGGCTCGATCGTTGCGTAGCCACATCCTTGTTCTGAGCCTGCAGTTTCTGGACTGCCTTCTCCACTGCGGCTTCCAGAATCCGTTCATCCAGCACGTCCGCGAGCGCCGTCAGCACCGCCTGATCGAGGAGCTCTTGCTTGAGCTGGACCGCATTCGTGCACACCGCCGAGCCACGTTTGTGATGGTACGAGCATCCATAGAACCGTGCGCGCTTTTTCCCATGGCCTCGGGTCAGGGCGATGAGGGGGCCCTCGCAGAGGGTGCAGCGACCGACACCGCTCAGCAGGTAGGGCGAGTCTCGATCCTGCCGGGATGAGCGTCCGAATAGGTGTCCGGTGATCGTGCCTCTCGCGAAGTGCTGGTGCGTGTCCTTCAAGCGCCCATGGACCTTGTCCCACAGTTCTTGAGATAGGATGCGCAACTCTGGAGCGGGGAGGAGGATCCACTCGGATTCTGGTCGTTGCCGCTGTTGCTTGGTCCCGCCGCGATGGAGCTTCTTTGTTTTATTCCAGACAATCTCGCCTCGATAGAGCGGGCGGTAGAGCATTTCTCGGATACAGGAGGGGGCCCACCCATGCCGTTTTTGTCGTGGCGGTGGAATCCCTTCGTCGTTGAGAGTCTTAGCAATCCGGCTCAGTCCGAACCCCGCCGCGTACAACTCAAAGATGCGACCGATCACCTTGGCCTGATCCGGGTTGATGTGGCGCACGACATGCAGCCGCTTTCGCTTGTCTTCCGCGTCGACGATGGGCGAGAAGACCTCGACGTTGTCATACCCATAGACCACGCCGCCCGTCACTTGATGGGCCTTCGCTTTGCGGAGCATCGCATCGTAGGTGCGCTGGCGCGCTTTTTCACGCTCCACTTCCGCCGCGAAATTGGTCAGCGAGAGCAGGACCTTGTCGAGCGCGTTGTCCAGCGTCCGTTCACGATCATCCAGATAAAAGAAGACGCGCACGCCCGCATCGAGGATCTGTTTCGTCAAATAGCTGGTTTCAATCGATTCACGACCCAGGCGTGACTCTTCACTCATAATCAGCACCTGGAACGGGGGACGCGGCTTGAGCGCATTCATGAGCCGGAGCAAGGCGGGCCGCTTCACAAACTCGGCTCCCGAGATCCCATCATCCGCATAGATGTGCGCGTCCGTCACGATCCATCCCTTCTTCATGGCATAGTCGCGCGCATGTGCGATCTGGCGGGTGATGGATTTTCCCTCGTCCATGATCCCCGGCTGCTCGGTCGATTTTCTGGCGTAAATGGCGACGATCATAGTCAGTCCGTGTGTTACCCCAACTATCTTAGTGGTGTCCGCGGCGCCTCACAATGGCTTTCTTCGGTGGTATCCCCCTGTTGGATACCACCGAAGAACTGGAGCGGTCTCTCGCGATCCCGGGAGGAACTTGCATGAAGTCAGCCGTCAGCGCCTCGGCCAAAAGACTGACGAGTTCCTCGACTAAGGAGGCGGGAAGGGGAGCATGAGGCGTAGTCATCGTCACGGCCTTCGTTGGGTCACCTTGGAATTGATCGACTGTTAGCGCGGAGCCGTCCTGCGGCGACTAGTGAGCCAGCGATATAAGTCGCCGACCTCCGCTCGCTGCAGCAGGGGACGCCCCAGCTGGTACAGGAGCCCCCGCTTCCGGCCTCGAACATACCGATGCACCCACCGCAACGAGACGCCTAAGGCGCGTGCGGCTTGTGGACAGGTGAACAGGTCGACCGTGCGACCGCGCTTGATGGCGAGCCCAATCAATCCTTGTCGAACAACAACCAGCAGGGTCTTTCTTTTTGTCATGGGCTAGTCCCTCCCTCTGGATTATGGTGCCTCAGAATTGCTCTTCTCGGAATTGGGACACCTAGTCAGTTAAGTCCTTTGCTGTGCGAGCGGCCGCAGCCGAGGCGTGAGCTGCTGATTCGTTGTCCTCACTCATTGGCCTCTCGAATTCAGACCGTGGCGCCCCTTTCCCTTTTGTATGGCCTCATTTAAGATGAAAGGCCCAGCCCAAAAGAGGGGCACAAATACTCAGAGTAAGCAGTTGAAACCATGGAGGGTTTCAGTGGGAGTCGGGAACGTGCTCAATCTGTATACAGTGGAGATCAGCGCCGAAGGCTGGCTTGCGCTGTTCAAGGCACGGCAGTGGTGTCCACTGCTGCGGTTATCGGCCCCAGCATGGCTGCGTCTGTTGATCCTGCGTCCGCTCTGTCACGAACCCCAGCTCATCTGTTGTCCCTACTGTGGGATCTATGAGCACCCGCTGGCCAATCCCACGTGGCACCGCGTATGTGTCCGGTGCGATCACTATGCACTTCCACTTGATGACACCTTTTGGCGGGACGTGAGCGCCCGCCTGAAGCGAGCCTGGTACCAGGATCGGACCCTTATTGATCGCATCAAGCAGGAGTGGGAGCACGGGCCGGTGCCTGTGTTTGAAGGACCGTTGCGGTGGGTCACGGAGGCCTGGCGTCACGCCCCGAGGCGTAGAGGGAGACCGCCCGCAGATGGGAGACGGACGTTGGTTGGAGTGTGGATGGAGTTCTTGACGAAGCCCTGCGTGCGCGTGCGCGCCGACGGCGACACCCACCTGCGCTTTGAGGAGGTTCCGTCGTTGTTGCCCCAACGTCGGGCGATCCAGACGTTGCAAGGAGATATCCCTGAGGAAGGCCGGGTCTTTCAGACAGCCGGTGGTCGGCGGGTGATCTTTGGGGCGTTATCCGGCAAGGAACTCCATGAGATCATGCAGGCGTTTCAAACGGGGGCCTGGCGGCTCTTCGGGAAGGCGATCGAGCTGGACGAGCGCGAAGCGCGAATGGCGCTGCGCTGGTTGGAGATGCAGACCATGCTTTCGGTGGTCATAGACGGACCAACGCCCCGGCGCCCCAGAAATAGTCCGAGCGCATTACCGGCTGATCGGTCTCCTCGTGGGGGAGAAGGGGCACAAGCCATGTTCTGTAGGAGAGTGGGAGAGGTGGAAGGACCAGCTGTGGCTTGAGCCAGCAAGTGACGGCTGATGCCAGGCACCCAACTACTCGAACAGTGGAAGACTATGCTGAAAGACTACAAGCCCAGTTGGAGAGCGCCCGGACGAACCGGGCTGTGGGAGCAAGGAAACCACGGAGCAGATAGCAGAATTGTCAGGGTATTCGGTGAGTGCATGGCAGTTTAGTAGGCAGGTTTTGTAACCCTGGTTTTGACCCGGTTTTGGAGGGGGTTTCCTGGGTTCTCACCCGAACACAAGGTGATGTGTGCAAGTGCTTGCCCGGGTTGTAATAGATCTTTCACAGTAGAGCCAATAGACTCCCATCTAATTCTGACCTTCAATTTCTCCCCAAAATACACGCAATGCACCTCTTTCTCCCTCGCAAGGTGGGTTGATTTCGGAAGGAGAAGGGCGTATTCATCCGTTGAAATTTTGCACAGCAGATGTTGCCTCACGCCGGTTGTCTCTCCCTTCCAACGAACGGGAATAATGGAACACAAGATCGCGCCCCCTGACCCCTCGTCCCTGATAGAAGCCTTCCGAGCGCTTGGCTATAGCCTATCGACGGCGATCGCAGATCTCATCGATAACAGCATCACTGCGCAAGCGAGAAGTATTCAAATCAACTTCCACTGGGCGGGGAGGGACTCGCACATTTGTATCCTTGATGACGGGCGGGGAATGTCCCAGAGCGAGCTCTTCGAGGCCATGCGACCCGGTTCTCGAAGCCCTCTGGATATCCGCGATTCTCACGATCTCGGGAGGTTCGGTCTCGGGCTGAAGACAGCTTCTTTCTCGCAGTGTCGGGAGTTGTGTGTGCTTTCAAAGTCCGAACGCGACCCTCTGAGCGTCTATACCTGGAACCTTGATTACGTTAGTGAGCATAAAGAATGGAGGCTTCTTGTTGGTCCTAGCCTCGCTGCCGAGAGTTGGCAGAACGAACTGTCACGCAGACTGTCGGGGACCGCCGTAGTCTGGAGCGCTCTTGACCGACTTGTCGGAAACACCTCCGCCCAGGACCCCGCTGCCCAGTCCCGTTTTCATGGTGCAATCGAGCATGTGAGACAACATCTCGCACTTACTTTCCACCGCTTCCTTGAAGCCCACACGCTGACGATTTCAATGAATGATAACGAGATTACTCCGTGGAATCCGTTCATGGAGAAACACGACACTACTTATAAAACAGGGGAAGAGCGAATTCCCATCGGCAGGTCAGCGGTACTCTTTAAGGGGTTCGTTCTCCCCCATAAGGACAGACTTACGATGGAGGAGTACGCGACGAATGCTGGTCCCCGTGGCTGGACTGGGCAACAAGGATTTTACGTATATCGAAACAAACGACTACTTCTTCAAGGAGACTGGCTACGTCTCGGGAACCAGAATCCGTGGACCAGAGAAGAGCAATACAAGCTGGCGAGAATCCGGCTGGACATCGACAACGACACAGACATCGAATGGCAGTTAGATGTGAAGAAATCCACCGCTCGCCCGCCAGCAATTATCCGTGATAGATTGACCGATCTAGCAGCAAATATAAGAGCCGAAGCACGGAAGGTGTTTGTCCACCGCGGCCAATACGGCGCACGGGCTGGAGCGGCGGTCAGCCTGGAACGGCCATGGGTTTCACGCCTGCGTAACGGTCATCGTGTCTATTTGATCGATCGTGTCCACCCCATGGTTAGTGCAGTCATCGAACAATGCGGGCAGGCGTCGCCTGCTGTTGACTCGATGCTCCGCTTACTTGAGGAATCAGTACCTATTCAACAGATCTGGCTCGACACTGCAGAGCAGGTACAGGATCAGGCAATTCCTTACGAAGGGGTCGACTTCGCTATTTTACGCGCTGACATGCGTCAGCTTTTTCAAATACTGCTGAAATCAGGAATAAATCGGGAAACTGCGCTCCAGCGCATTCACTCGATGGAGCCTTTCAACCGTTATCCAAAATTAATAAGGGAACTTTAGCAGCACCGTGGAAGCTGAAAACACATACAGAACGGTGCTGGGCATGTGCCAGATGATGCTCCGACAACGTGCTTTAGAGTCCTCCGTCCCTCTCACATCGGAGGCGATCACCCGCGTCGTAGAGGAAATTACCGCCCTACCCACGTTTTCCGGTGTTGATCAAGGTCGCCTTATTGCTGAACTGGAAGAACGTTTCACAGTTTATGCGCCTATACACCGGACGCTGGGCGCAGACGATAATCATATCGCGTGGCTGCCATCAAAACTCAGCCAAATCAGGTGGCGCTATTGGGAGCGGTATTTATTGTTTCTCGCAGACCGTATGCCGGACGCTGTGTTAAGCAGTCTTGACCGCGTCACAAATGACGTGCTGTCACGGCTGGAGGACCCAGACCGTCAGGGAAGCTGGGACCGTCGAGGGCTTGTAATGGGTCATGTCCAATCCGGCAAGACGGCGAACTATTGTGGGCTAATTTGTAAAGCAGCCGATGCCGGCTATAAGGTGGTTATCGTTCTGTCGGGCTTACATAACAACTTACGGTCGCAGACGCAGATCCGCCTCGATGAGGGGTTCTTGGGTTTCATGAGCGAGCCCCGCACTGGTGGAAACCAACAAACATTCCGCTCTGTTGGCGTTGGCTTGATTGACGGGTCGATTCATGCCAATTCCGGTACTAACCGAACTGAAAGGGGTGACTTCAATACTGCAGTAGCTAATCAATTTGGGATTCATCCCGGCGGGCTTCCATTGCTCTTTGTCGTGAAAAAAAATGTGAGTGTACTGAGGAATCTGCTTGGGTGGCTCCGGTCGTGCACCGACGGACATGAAGCGGATACGGACCGACGGTATGTAAGAAATGTTCCCGTTCTGGTTATTGATGATGAGGCCGATCTTGCATCAATCGACACCAGGCAGCAGCAGTTTGATGAATTCGGCAATCCTGACCTTGAACACAATCCGACACGGATTAACGAGTTGATTCGCAGGATCCTCCGGTCTTTTGAGAAGGTTGCCTACGTTGGTTATACCGCCACTCCTTTTGCGAGCATCTTTATCCACGACAGAGGATTTGCCCGCGAACTCGGGGATGATCTTTTTCCCCGCAGCTTTATTGTAGATATCCCGCCTCCCAGCAATTACCTGGGACCTGCGCGGACATTTGGCATCACGGATGAGGATGATGCCGGATTGCAACACGTCGAATCGCTGCCCATCGTGAGTATCATCACCGACCATGCCGCATCGGACGCCCTCGATGAAGAGCACGGCTGGATGCCCCCCAGACTAGTCAGGCGCACCGAACACCGCCCTTCATTCAATGGTAGGCACTGCGTCCCGCCCTCTTTGCGTGAGGCGATGATGAAGTTCATTCTTGCTGCGACTATCCGAAAGTGTCGCGAACACGGTCCTCACTATAACTCAATGCTGGTCCATGTCGTCCGCTATACAGCTGTCCAACGCCTGGTTGCGGAACAGGTGCAAATCGCACTCCGAGAGATTCTCCAACGGTTACAGAACGGTGATGGCCAGCGGGTCCCGACCATCCAGGACGAATTCAGATCCATCTGGGACAATGATCTAGTTCCCACGAATCGGGAATGTCGCCGCATTCTCGGTGAACGCGCTGCACCACCGTTACCAGAATGGAATGCGGTAGTCGCATTGCTTCGGGAAGTCACAGTCTCAATCCGCGTTAGAACCATTAATGGCACTGCAGGTGATGTACTTGATTATCGAGAGCACCTTACAACGGGATTGAATGTCATTGCTATCGGTGGTGACAAACTCTCTCGCGGACTGACTCTCGAAGGGTTGAGTGTCAGCTATTTTCTCCGCGCATCCCAAATGTATGACACGCTGATGCAGATGGGCCGTTGGTTCGGTTATCGCGACGGGTATGTCGATGTATGTCGCCTCTATACAACTGGCGAACTGCTCGAGTGGTTCACACATATTGCAGCGGCAAGTGAAGAATTGCAGCGCGAGTTCCAGTACATGGTCGATGTGAGTGGAACTCCGAAGGAGTACGGGCTAAAGGTCCGCTCGCATCCGGTCATGCTCGTCACTTCCGCCGTCAAGATGCGACACGGAACCGAAATGCAGCTCTCATTCTCAGGCGACATCAGTGAAACAATTATCTTCGACCGGAATCCGGAATGGATTGCGCGGAACTTTTCAGCTACCGAGAACTGGTTGCGATCTCTAGGCGCACATACTGGCCAGAAACTCGGAGGCTATAAATGGTCTAACGTCACGGCTCAACTGGTTTTGGATTTCTTACGTTCATATTTGTCTCATGAAGATGCACGCAAGGCAGACACCACCCTACTGATCAAATATATCAATGCGCAGCTTGTTCACAATGAACTGATTAATTGGACAGTGAGACTGTGCTCCTCTGCAGCGGGCAAGGATGCCGATCTCAGCGGTTTGGACATCGGATTGATCCAACGTGCACCATTTCCTGAACAACAAAGTCCGGACCGCTACTCGATTCGCCAGCTGGTCAGTCCTGCAGATGAACTCATCGATCTGACCGATGTACAGAGAGCGGCTGCATTAGAGCTGACACGGCGTCGTTTGCAAGTCAGACCCGAGGACACACAGCCGAACACGCCGGGGCGTTCTGAAGCAAGACAGGTCCGTCCGAAAACAGACGGCTTACTTCTGCTCTATCCACTCGATCCGAAACGTGCTGGACTCGCCGATTCAGTCAGGCCGGTTGTCGGAATGGCTATCAGTTTTCCGAAAAGCGACACGGCACGCGAGATTACCTACACTGTTAATAACGTTTTTACCCGTCGCGGCGGTGATGATGACAGCTTCTAAGGCTCTGATAGCTGCGTGGGATGCAGCGTCAGCGGATGCTGGAGTCACCCCTGGGTACTACCACAGGCGAATCCAGCTACGGCTTAGCCAGCCAGCTTATGCTGGAGTTGTTGTTCCGGGGCGCATCCGGCGTCTGTCATTCGATTTTGAGGAAGTTTCACTCCAAGGTTTAAATCTAAAGGACCACACCCGTGGATATTTGGTTGAGACCGAAAAACACAGCAGCCCTGAAAGGATTTTCATTCACTTACAGGAAACGCCTTCTGGCATGCCCAAGGATTTGTTTAGGGTTTTTTGTTCTGATGTTCTACAACACATCGCGCCATGTGGAAATGCCACTGAAACAGCGAGAACACTTCACAGTCGTCTGGGGCACTGGAAAAGATTCTTTCAAAGTCGCTCTCCCGAGGGTCTCTCGCGCGATGAGTATATCGGTATTTTTGCAGAAATTGAATTCTTCAAAAGGTGCCTGGAGCATGGGGTAGCCCATCAAATTCTTTCTGATGCCTGGCAGGGTCCGCTGGGTACGAACCAGGATTTTCTTTTCGGACATGTTGCCGTGGAGGTTAAAGCGGTTACAGCTAACGATGCAGGCTTTTTACATATCTCAAATATTCGCCAACTTGATGATACCGGACTGAATGGTCTTTTCTTGAGTCATATTGCTTATGACTTCCGAGACGGGGCCGGTAACAGATTGCTCTCTCTGATTCAGTCAGTCAGGTCCCTCCTCGCGGCGACACCTGACGCACTCGCAACTTTTGACGACCGTCTACTGGCTGCTGGCTACACCGAACCCGATCCGTCCCCCTTTGCAAGCTTCGGATTCACAGAGCGACAGCGGTCGTATTTCAAAGTCTGTGAGGGCTTTCCCAGGATTCTGGAGTCCGCTCTGGCTCCCGGCATTTCGGACGTGGATTACTCCGTAAATCTGGCTGCGTGTACGGGATTTGCCATGTCAGAGATTGATATCCTGAATTCACTGTTGCCATAGGTATTCTATGCCTGAAGAAACCGATCTCATAAAATTCTTTCAC
>DASYVB010000113.1:0-11798 GCA_036000525.1 Nitrospiraceae bacterium
ATCTTCTGGACGGCGGACAAGGAGAAGACATCCCCAACTAATACTGTAGGAACCACCGCCACGTAACTCGGAAAGGCTGAGCGTACATAGCTTATTGTTGCGCTATTGTTCGAAAAATTCATGATCAGCGCTGCATTTGCAGCATAAGTTGCTTGCGCGGAACTAATCAGGATGCCGCCACCTCCCAGCTGAGCGCTGAGATTGGGGGTCAGCCTTCGTGACCATCCGGTGGTCGCGCTATCTATTTTAAACAAAGATGATATTGAGCCACGCGTGGATTCGGTTTGCGTATGAGAATATTTGATATTCACTGTGTCAAGCTCGCTCAATTGTGCTGTTCCTCCCACCGTTCCAGTTTGAGTTGTCGCATTAAACAGATTCAAGCCCCCTTGTGTCGAGGGAGATCCTCCATAGAAATTTAGTATCGCGTAGTTGTATGAAGCTTGTAGACTAGTCGAAGCGGTCGTGGCGTATGACGTCGATACAGTCGCGTTATTTCTCAGGTTGTTGGTGCGACGAAACAGAAATCCTTGCGCGTAAACGTCCTGAATATTGCCGGAATCGCCTGGACTCGTTCCAGCTGCCGGGTTCACAAACCCCGGTGGTAATGGCGTATAGCTGAAAGTATCGTTGACGCTTAAGCTTGCATTGGGAAGCCACCTTTTTATGGAGTTGTTGAGATTGAGGGAGAGGCTGTCGCGCGTGCCAAGGTAGTTGAGATCTGGATTTTTTACGTAGGTTTCGCTAAATCCCCCCACATTCAGAACACCAGATGCGTAGTCTCCATTGTGGTTTACTCGAAGGATTGGATTCACGTTTGTCACAAAGTCTTCTCTCTGAAGGCCTGGCGTAGGGGGCGCATAGAAGACATTGCTATCATACCGTTCAGACACACAGATGGAAGGAACTACCTCAAAGGTAGCCGCCCCTGATACTGGTGACAGAGGCGAGGGCGTTC
This sequence comes from Nitrospiraceae bacterium, assembly GCA_036000525.1. Classification (GTDB taxonomy): domain Bacteria; phylum Nitrospirota; class Nitrospiria; order Nitrospirales; family Nitrospiraceae; genus Palsa-1315. The sequence continues at coordinate 959 of DASYVB010000113.1, forward strand.
CACAAGAGCGAACGTACTGGCCATGAGCCATGTTATCTATTCCCAGGATAAGGATAACTAGGACGATCGCTGAGACGCTCCAGTGATACCCACCACCTTTACGGCACAACAATGGTATCACCTGACTTCAGGATGAAATTCTCTATCTTACCTTTCCCGGACACCATCTCGTTGTAAGGAACGGGGATCCGAGTCTGATGCTCATTTCCGTCCCCGTTGATATAGGTTCGAATTATCTGCATTTTATTCTTTGACGCAAATTGCGTGAACCCGCCTGCCATTGAAACACCTTGGAGAACTGTTGCATATGACTTGAGGGGGTACTTGCCTGGCTTAAGAACCTCGCCAAGTACGAATATGAAGTAGCTGTTGACTTCTTTGAGGCTCACCGAAACATTTGGATTTTCTTTGAACTCTGTGAGTCTTGCAGCAATCTTTGCCGCGACCTGGGAAGAATTGAGTCCGCTGGCCTGGACATCCCCAATCAAGGGGAGAGAGATTTTTCCGTCCGGGCGAACCACCACACTTCGAGACAGGTCCTGATTGCGCCAGACCGTGACCTCAAGTACATCTTCAGGCCCCAACAGGAATTCCTTTGAGACCGGCCTTGTAGCCTCATCCAAAGCCTCCTTGGGGACAGAAGCACAACCCATTGGCATACCGAGCAACACCCCAGCAATAACAAGCATTCTGAGTGAAATCATTTTCCGCAACCTCTCCCCCTGTTTCAACTTATTTAACTTTATTGGACCATGTGTAGTCTTCTACTTAATCAGGACCATCGTTTCGGATGGTACCACAATCGTATCTCCTGGTTTCAGTTGAATATTCTGTGGAGATTCGTCGCGCATGATGATGTCGTCATAACTTGCTTTTATCTTGATATCTTTCCCACCCTGCTCGCCAAACCGGAAGACTACGATTTTATTGCGCGCTGCTGCAGAAGTAAATCCGCTGGCCAGCGTGATCGCCTGAAGCAAGGTTGTTTTGCTTTTGAGAGGGTACTTCCCTGGTCTCGTGACCTCTCCAAGAACATATATCGCGTAGCTGTTTACTTCTCTTACAACAATAGAGACTTGGGGATTCTCCTTGAATTCTTTCAGCTTCTCCGAGATGGCTTCTGCAAGTTGTGCCGCTGTTCTACCAGCTGCACCTACATCTCCAATGAGGGGTAAGGAAATACGGCCATCGGGTCTCACCGCTACCAGTTTCGAGAGGTCAGTGTTTCTCCATACCGTGATCTCAAGAACATCTTCGGGACCAATGATATAGTCAGATGTGACAATAAGAGAAGACTTTTCTGCGGCTTCCAAAGACCGGAGTTGCCCAGGCACAGATCCCGGCGCCTGGCCGGACGTGGACTCAGCCATTGCGGAGCTGATACCCAGGCCGAGCAGTAAACTTCCGACCAGCAACCAGGCGCAGGGTTTTATACTCACCACTCCTCCCGCCATTCTCCTCCTCATGAAACTTTGTCGGGTTGTCAGATCTAGACGCGCGAAGTCAGAACATGAACTTGAGCCCAACGAAGTAAGCCCCATTGCCATTGGCGTTTCCGAATGGTAATCTCCTCGTCCAGCGAACTTCTGCCAATGTTGGAGTTTCGGCAAGGCTGATGGGTGTCGGCACATATACCTTCATCACTTGTTCGATCGCCGGGTCCTGCTCCATCAAGACCAACATCCCTCCACTACTGATGTTCAGAGAAAGCGCTTTCCCACTGTGGGTCGACGCAGCTGGGTCTTCTATGGGCGTCGTCATCTCATACAGTATCGGTCTCAACAACGCCGCCCGCTCATTGTGACTTTTCTGACTATCTGTCATCGGCCACTCCCATTCTGTCTGTGCCACATCGCGCCTCCTCTGTATGGGAAATATCTCCGTCCTCAGCCTCATGATGGTTCAGAGTTTTCTGTTGGGGTAGCACGTCATGTTTTCTCTCGAAATACTGAACCCAACAAGCAAGCCCCTCTCCTCCTGTTCCTTTTCCATTCGTTCTGTGCAGACTATAGGCGGGACGAACAACCGGAACAATACCGACGATGTAGGCCTCTTTGCTCCAAAGGTGGGTGTTGACTCCCCCAAAAGGGTTAGGTAATATTGCCACTTTAGATTTATGTTCCGCATGTCTCCGTGCTACCTTAGCAGAAGGCATTGGATTATCAGGCATTGTTCTTCTAACGACTTCGAAAGCGTCCTTCCATCCATGAATGATTCGTCGCTCCCTGTCGACCCTACCGACACTCTCGCCGATCAGCGCGTGGGCTCAGGGATTGTCGTCCTTTCGGCTTCCATGCAACTCCTCCATATGAATCGTCAGGCCTCAGAGTTATCAAAACAGATTAACGCGGCAGAACATGGCGGAGGGAACCTGAAATCTGCCCATGGAGTCCTGCCGACTGCGCTGACGGAACTTTGCGGAGAAATCATCAAGGCCCTACACGTTCGGACCGAAGCAAAAGACTGGGAACAGTTCGAGATCAAGCGTGTAGCAGGTAATCCTGAAAAACCAATCCTGTTGCGAGGGTTCGGCCTACCGGATCGAGGGGGGGTCCAGTATGCGAGACTCGTGGTCACACTGGAAGAGTTAGCGCGGCGACAACAGCTCAATACCGATCAAGCCAAGGAAAAGTTTCAATTAACCAATCGCGAACAATCCGTCATTGAGCACCTGGCAAAAGGGTGGACCAACAAAGAGATCGCGAACGCCCTTCAGATTACCGAACAGACCGTGAAAGAACATATCAAGCACATCATGAGAAAAACCAATTCCACGACCAGGACAGGAATCCTCGTTCATATCTTCAATTCCTAACCCTCATTACTCAAGAAGTTTCTGCTGCAAGCGCGGATACGCGGCTATGACGGGCAGTCTCGCCGTTCAGCCCTTCGACATACTGCACGAGTATGCCTCAGGGCTTCACGTCTCCAAGTGCCCGTCTCGCTTCGCGTCTGCACGCTTTCGCGACGAATCTTCATGAGTAATGCGGGTTTAATCTGCAGTACCTACTCAGGTGTTCAGGCTGAAGGCTGTAAATTATCTCGCAAAGCACGAATCAAGCCATTCAACACCTTCTCGGTTTCTACGACCTTGGGTTCAAGCAGCGATGAATCCTCGTTGCGCAAGAAGCCCAAGCGCTTCGACAAATTTAATTGATAGTGTAGTTCCCTCAATGACCCGAAGGCGATATTGAGAAATCTGAGATACTCTGCCTCGCTGTCACGAGCGCACCCCTCCACGATGTTAGAAGAAACTGACACTGCTGCCCGCCGTATTTGAGACGTCAGTCCAAACAACTCTTCTTTCGGAAACCCTGCGGTTGTCCGATAAACCAACATGACTACTTCATCAGCCAACTCAAATGTCCGAAGTTGTGTGTGATCACGCATGATTGACCCCTAAAAGCCTTCAGCCTATCTACCTGAATAATTACAATCTGCCACAGTATTCGTGTCAAAAATACCATGGTGCGTTTTCTGTAACACAGGGACTATTTCTTAGTAGTCATTTTTATCATTTATAATCAATGGCTTGCGTGATTGAATTTTGGTCTACTGATTGCATAACCTCATCAGTGAAACTGTGACGTGATTGCTGTGGATGTGAGCAAGATTAGGACGAGAAGAGGCCTGAGGTAGCATGAAGAACCTTCGCTTATTATTGGTGAGTATCCTGATTTCAGTGGCTGGGTTCCAGACTGGTCAACCAGTACAAGCAGCCGCCATCGACAACGGAAGTTTCATGAGTCTGTGGAGGAGCTACTCCCATTGCCAAGCCACCACCGATATCGACCAGCTGAGAGAGGACGCGTTGACCCTGACACACGCGGCCAATCGCTCACTCACCCAGGAAGGCTTTGTTCTCCCCCTACCAGGCCAACTTGAAAAGTTCGTGTCAACTCCTGCAGCCCGATTTGCGGTGGACGTGAAAGCGATGGCTGCAGCCTGTTCCTTGCGGGCCGGCTCCGCTGCCGTGGAAGCAGGAAAAGTTGACCTTGCCAAAGATCTCCTCCAGGCCGTCCTGAACTACCAGCCCCAATCCGAGTATGCCTACTACGCCATACAGGCGAAGGCCCTGCTTTCTAAACTTGAGACGAATGTCGTAGTGGTTACGCTCAACCTTCCTTAGGACCCTCGCGTCTCGCTCGTCTCGCTTTTCCCGCCAATTAGACTACGTGCGGCTGCCCTCCTCTGACTAACGATACAAACAGCCGATCGTAGGCGTTCGCTGAACGAGCCCAGGACACATCTGTGGTCATCCCTGCCTCAACCAGTTGATCCCACATTGATCGATTCTGATACAGCGCCACAACTCGGCGCAATACAACCAGAAGAGCGTCTGCCCTGTCCGCTTCAACATGAAACCCAGTCGCGCGTCCTGCCTGCCGAGCCCACGCAGGAAGCGGCACAACCGTATCTGCCAACCCACCTGTCTTTCTCACTACGGGGACCGTTCCATAGCGGAGACTGTAGAGCTGGCTTAGGCCACATGGCTCATACCGCGACGGCATCACAAACACATCTGCTCCGCCTTCGATACGATGCGCGAGTCCTTCGTCGAATCCGATACGAAGTCCCATACGATGAGGATAGCGTGCCTGGAGCGCCTTCAACTTGGCTTCGAGCTCCGGCTCTCCTGTTCCTAAGATCACCAGCTGCAGATCCATCGCCATGAGTTGCGGAATAATGGTCGCCACAAGATCTAAACCCTTTTGCCACGTCAGCCGTGCAATCACGCCAAGAAGCGGAACCGATGAGTCCGGCAACTGAAACTCTCGTTGAAGCGCCTGCTTGCACACCTGTTTCCCTGAGCGATTGGTAGCTGAATAATTCGCGGGAAGATTGGGATCGGTTTCCGGATTCCATCGATTGATGTCGATACCGTTCAGAATGCCCAGGAGCCGGTCCGCACGATTGCGCAGGACGCCCTCAAGCCCACAACCGAATTCTGGTGTGAGAATTTCTCGCGCATAGGTGGGGCTGACCGTCGTCACATGATCAGCAAACACAATTCCCCCTTTGAGCAGATTCACCGAGCCGTAATACTCAAGGCCCACGGGAGTGAACAGCGATGGGGGCAGAAAGGTTTTTTTGAATTGCTCTCCGGGGAAGAGGCCTTGAAACCCGACATTGTGTAGAGTCAGTACCGTGCGCACTCCCTGTACCTCCGGCCGATCTCGATCAACGGTATTGAGATAGACCGCGCACAACGCTGTTTGCCAATCATGCAGATGGAGGATATGGGTATTCCACTGGCACGCGGTTCGGAGATGGGCGATCACCTCAATTGTCGCTTGGCAGAAGAATGAAAACCGGTCGAGATTATCGGGATAGTCGGTACCGCGATCTTGATACAGCTCCGGCCGGTCGAAGAAGGCCTCGTTCCGAATCGTCCACACCCGCGCCAGGCGACCACCTTGACCGACGGGAATGACATCTTCTTCAATCAGCGTGTCGACAAACCCCTGAGCTGTCGGCACATGTAGCCGACAGACGGAACGGAAGGATCGTCCTGACTCACTCAGGCAACGATAGCGTGGGAGGAGGAGAATGACGTCATGGCCAAGCTTCGCCAACTCAAGAGGCAACGCGCCAGCGACATCAGCGAGCCCACCGGTCTTGGCATAGGGAACCGCTTCGGAGGAGACCATGAGCAGATTCAGGGGATGCTGGGTCACGGAAGGCCTACAAGACGCATCACACTATGGAGCGGCCGGCACTTCAAACCTGGAGCGAAACTTATCTTCGTGTTGCCAATTGCGTCCCAACTCATGGAGTTGCGCCGCTGTCAGCGCTTCGCGATAGACAAGCCGTTCTTCAAAAAACACCAGCAGCCACCCGTGATCCGGGTAAGCCAAAAACAGCGCATCCCCGGCTTCAATACCGCCCTCCCACCCTCGCGGCGGTTCTCCGCTTGCCAACCTCGACCGTGGAATAAGCGAGTCGTCTTTCATGCCGAAGAACTGCATGAACTCGGCATGCTGATACGTCGGCGCTCCCCATGCCCCGACAAACGCGCGGGGGGTCAACTGATGGAGCACCAACTGGTTGTCTCGCACGTGGCGCTCTTGTTCTTCCAGTGAAAGCATCCCGCTGCAACTGAGAACCGACCCAATAGCGACCACGACTAACAGACCGGCCCATCCCGAGCGCCTCAGAAAATCAAGGCCCCGGAACCGTTGCGCACCGCACCAGGTCGGTATGAACATGCCCGCGAGTTTCCTCACAATAGGCGTCGGCTCCTTGGTTCAACAGGCTTCACGGGCTGACAGACGTCACATTGACAGAGCCGCCGAAGAAGGGCATAGGAGTAAATACCGGTATCGTGGCCATCGCTCCAGGTGAATTGCAGCGCATACCGTCCGACCGGCTGCACATCCTGCAATATGATCAAGAGGGGCACATCGTCCGGCTGCAAACGCCGTGCACCAGACCACTCGTCCACGCAAGCTGCGCAGGGACATTGCTGGCGGAGATACCTCACGGGATAGACGGCCTTGTGCCCATCGTTCCATTCGATGCCCAACACACCCTTCTCAATCCAGGACATGTCTCTCGGTTCATATATGGTCTCTGTCATGTTCTCGCTTCGCTCCCAGGAACCGTGAAACGTGAGAACCGGCTGGTTTGTCTTGTTTATTTGGTCTGTTTGGTTTGTTTGGTTGAACTAGTCTAACCAGATGAACAAAACTAACCAGATAAACCAGATCAACTCCTCTTGCCTTTACCGCCAGTCTCGCGTGCAAATTCTTATGACGAATACGACAGAAAATTCACAGGAGGCAGCTGTCTGCCTGCCACAACGGTGACATACCCTTCAATCACGTTTTCCACCTCGTGCCGAACTTGCCCGGCAGCCTTCAGACGATTTACCACAGCGGGCGAAAGCCGCAACGCTTGATGCAGAAACGCCAGGCTCCCTCGCGAGAGCGGCAAACAGCGAAAGGCCTGGCGCGCAGCACAGGCCACACAGACCAGGCCTCCGGACAGAGGCGAGAACTGCGGTGCTCCCATCAACCGGCCCTTGCCACAGGCTGCACAGTGATTGGTCTGAGGGCGAAACCCGATAAGGCCCAGCAGCCGAATCTGAAACAGCAGCGCCGTCAACGCAGGGTCCTGGCTCGTGACTAATGCGCGCAAGCCCTGTTCGAGCATTTCGAAGAGCTGCGGGTCAGGATCCCCGTCCGGCGTCACCGCACCCACCACATTGACCATCCGCGCGGCAGCGGTCATCAGCGTCAAGTCTTCGCGAAACCGCATGAACGGCTCAACGAGATCGACTTGAGACACTCGATAGAGCGAATCGCCTGACTTTTCAAACAGGTTCAGATGGCAGATGGTGAGCGGTTCGAGTGATGCGCCGAGTCGGCTCTTCATCCGACGTGCCCCTCGCGCCACCGCGCGAACCTTTCCCATCTTCTTGGTATAGAAGGTCACGATACGATCCGCATCGCCCCACTTCCGACTTTTCAGCGTGATGGCCGCGGTCTTGATCATCGGCATGGGGAATACTCGCGGGACTGGCGGGAAAGGCGAGACAAGCGAGACTCTCTGAAGGCTGAAGGCTGAAGGCTGAAGTGTTCGGAACTTCGAACCCCGAACTCAGCTCCGCGGCTGACCCTCGTTTCACGTCTCACGTTTCACGCCTTACGGTTCCTGTTCAGCATCCTGTTAGCGAAGGTATTCCATGAACAGGGTGGCCAAGGAGAGATAGATGGTAATGCCAGTGATGTCATTGGCCGTCGTCACAAAGGGGCCGGCTGCAACGGCAGGATCCACCCTCAGTCGCTTCAGCAAGATCGGCATGAACGTCGCCATACTGGTTGAGACCATGAACGCGATTATCAGCGATAGCCCCACGACCATGCCCAGAAACGCCTGATGCCAAATCCAGCCGACGACCGTGAGAATCATACCGCAGGCGAGCCCCATCAGTAGTCCGACCTTGATTTCCCTGAAAAACACGGTGCGCACATCCGTCAGCTCGATCAGCCCTGTCGCCATTCCGCGAATAATGAGGGTCGAGGACTGGAGGCCCACGTTTCCACCCATGGCGGCGATGACCGGAATAAAACTTACGATGGCCACCACTTCCTGAATCGTGTACCGAAACTCCCACAGAATCGCGCCCGACAACAGACTGCCGACTAGATTCGTAAAAAGCCACGGGAGCCGGTGTTTTGCCGATGCCACGCTGGAGGATTTCGAGACCGAATCCTCTTCGATTGCACCGGCCATCTTGAGCATGTCTTCGGTCGCTTCTTCCCGGATCACGTCCACGACGTCGTCAACCGTGATAATGCCGACCAATTTGTTGTCGTTGTCGATGACCGGAATCGCGAGCAAGTTGTAACTCGCCACCTGACGGGCGACTTCTTCCTGGTCCATGTCAACCGTCACGCTGATCACGTCGCGCAAGGCGATGTTTTTCAGCGGCGTCGTGGGAGGAACCGTCAGCAACTGCCGCAGAGAGAGCACCCCGACCAAGCGCTCATCCTTGTCAGTCACGTAAATATAAAACACCATTTCCGCTTCCGTCGCCAGCTGGAGGCGTCGGATGGCATCTTGTGCCGTCGCATCTTCCGGGAGCGCGAAGAATTCCGTCGTCATGATGCCGCCGGCCGTACCCTTCGGATACTTCAGCAGGTCGGCGACTTCCGTGGAGTCTTCCGTCCGCATCAACGAGAGAATCTCTTTGGCTCGTTCTTCCGGCAGAACCCCGAGGAGGTAGGCCACGTCGTCAGGGCCGAGGTCTTTGATCAGCCAGGCGATATCCGAGTGCAGCAGGTCCGCCAGCACCTGATTGATACTGTCGCTGTCGAGCTCGCTCAGCACTTGGCCGCGCTTCGACTCGCCTCGCACTAGTTCGAAGACTTCCCGCTTTTCTTTGGGGGACGACAGATGCATAATCACATTCGCCACGTCGGCCTGATGCATCCGACCCAGCATCTTCGCAAGGTTGGTGATCGCACCGCGGTGCAACAGCCGTTGCACCGACAACAACACGATGTCGGACTTGGTCCGGCCTCGATCGGCTTGGTCACGCAGCGTGTCGCGGAGGAGATCTTTATCCCCTGGACGAGGGTGCGGATCCACTGGATTCGATTCTGTCACACGTTCTGTCGGCTGCATCACGATCCTGTTAGTAGCCTAATTCAGTGAGGGCGTGCTCATCTTCTCGCCACGCCTCCCGCACTTTCACCCACAGCTGCAGAAACACTTTCATCCCAAAGATCTGCTCCATCTCACGTCGTGCATCGGTCCCGACCTCCTTGAGCCTCTCTCCGTGCTTCCCGATCACGATCGCCTTGTGAGACTCTCGCTCGACCAGCACCGTCGCGCTGATGCGGGCCAGCTTCCCCTCCTCGATAAATTCGTCGATCTCCACGGCAACCGAGTAGGGCACTTCTTCATAGGTCTGGTGCAAAATCTTCTCGCGAATCATCTCGGCCGCCAAGGTTCGCATGGACTGATCGGTGACGGTGTCTGCATCATAGGCCGCATCCCCTTCCGAAAGATGGACCACGGTCACGGACAGCAATCGATCGACATTATCGCCGGTTTCAGCCGATACCGGCACCACTTCCGTCCAACCGAATAACCTGGCGTACGTTTCCATCACCGGCAGCAACTTGAGCTTATTGACCAGATCCACCTTGTTCAAGACTAGAATGACCGGACGCGGACGCTTCCTGACCGCCCCTTTCACATGATCGAGGACTAATAGATCGCCGGGACCAGGTAAACTCGTCGTGTCCATCAACACGTACATGATATCTGCCTCCTCCAGCACGTCGACCGTGGTGCGGACCATGCGACGATTGAGCAGGTGTTGCGGCTTGTGCAACCCCGGCGTATCGAGCAAGGCAATCTGCGCACCTGGTGCATGCACGACCCCCAGAATTCTCGTCCTCGTCGTTTGCGGCTTGTTCGAGACAATCGCAACCTTCTGCTCAAGCAATCGATTGAGCAAGGTCGACTTGCCGACGTTCGGTCGTCCAATAATCGCGACTGTGCCAAACTTCATGGCGCTACGGGCGTGGCCGCTCCTGTGACGGTGATGGAACCAATTGATACACGGTTTCACCTTTACGAACGTAGCCGAGCTGCTCGCGCGCCAGCTGTTCGATTTTCGCAGGATCGTGTTCCAAACGATCGATGTCCCCCCGAAGTGTGCGAGTCGTCCGTTGCAATTCCTGAAGGTCCACGTCCAGCTGTTGGGCATGCTCGCGCATGGAGAAATAGCGCAGTAGACCCATGTCGCCAAAGACCAAGACGAGTAGTAGCAGCAAGCACACGGCGATTCCAATATAGTGTGCGCCGGTCACTATACGACATTGCCAATCGAGCCACTGCCGTCCCCGATTCCGCTTAATGATCATCGTCGGTTGCTCATGATCAGCATCGCCCCGGCACCGCCTCACGACCCCGATAGACTGCGTTCGAACCCAGCTCTTCCTCGATCCGGAGCAACTGATTGTATTTAGCCACACGATCCGTTCGGGACAGCGACCCGGTCTTGATGAGCCCGCTATTGGTCGCGACCGCCACGTCAGCAATTGTCGTATCCTCTGTTTCCCCTGATCGATGCGAAATGATCGCCGTATAACCAGACCGTTTCGCCAACTCAATCGCCTCCAGCGTTTCCGTCAACGTGCCGATCTGGTTGAGCTTGATCAGAATGGAGTTCGCGATCCCTTCCTTGATCCCTTTGGCAAAGATTTCCACATTGGTCACGAAGATATCGTCTCCCACCAATTGAACCCGCTTGCCCAACTTCTCCGTCATCATCTTCCAGCCCTTCCAATCCAACTCGCTCAACCCATCTTCGATGGAGAGA
>DASYVB010000114.1:0-8005 GCA_036000525.1 Nitrospiraceae bacterium
GATCTACGGGATCACACGATGAAACCGAGAAGACCGGGGAAGGTTTATTTGGTGGGGGCGGGACCAGGCGATCCTGGACTTTTGACGCTGAAGGGAAAGGAATGCCTTGAGGCGGCCGATGTCGTCCTCTACGATTATCTCGCCAATCCCGTCTTACTGCAGTATGCTCCCGGCACAGCACAGCGCATCTATGTCGGTCGGCGGGGACGCGGGCAGTATCAGGACCAAACCGATATCAATCGAATGCTCATTGAACGCGCCGAGGAGGGAAACGTAGTGGTTCGTCTCAAAGGGGGCGACCCGTTTGTCTTCGGACGCGGTGGAGAAGAGGCGGAAGCGATGGCAGCTGCAGGGGTCGACTTCGAGATTGTGCCTGGTGTGACGGCAGCGGTTGCGGTTCCTGCCTATGCAGGCATTCCGGTGACCCACCGAACGTTGGCTTCCACGGTCACGTTTGTTGCCGGTCATGAAGATCCCACCAAGCCGGGAACTCAGTTGGAATGGCCGAAATTGGCCAGTACATCAGGGACGCTCGTGTTTATGATGGGCATGAAGAATCTTCCTTCGATCGTCAGACAGTTACTGTCGGAAGGACGGTCGCCCGACCAGCCGGTCGCGGCAATTCGTTGGGGAAGTAAAGCTGATCAACAGACCATCGTAGGGACATTGGTTGATATTGTCGCGAAAGCGGAAGCCGCGCATCTCGAACCGCCGACGGTGATCGTCGTGGGTGAGGTCGTGCGATTGCGAGGACAGCTAAATTGGTTTGAAACCAAACCGCTCTTTGGGAAACGGGTCGTGCTTACCCGCGCACAGGAGCAGGCGAGGGAATTTTCCCAACTATTGGCAGCCTATGGCGCGGAGCCGGTTGAAGTTCCGACGATTCAGATCGTACCTCCAGCCAGTTGGCAGGCGATCGATGACGCTGTGACTCGTCTCAATACCTATCAATGGCTCATTTTTACCAGTGTGAACGGGGTGAGGCCCTTCATGGACCGACTCCATGCGGCAGGAAAAGATACGCGCGCGTTGGCGAGCCTTCGCCTGTGCGCGATTGGACCAAGAACTGCGCAGGAACTGGGAACCTATGGGCTGACTCCGGATGTCGTTCCAACCGAGTTTCAGGCAGAGGGGATGATCGCCGCATTGGCCCATGTGGTAATCCGTGGGAGCCGCGTATTGATCCCACGCGCCGAAGTCGCTCGCGAAATCTTGCCGCAACAGTTGCGTGAGTTAGGGGCAACCGTCGATGTGACTCCTGTCTATCGCACGATCGCCCCGGCGGTGGACGTCGCGTCCTTGATGCAACAGCTTCACGATGGGCAGGTGGCGGTGGTGACATTCACGAGTTCCTCCACCGTCCGCAATTTCATGGAACTCTTTGGAGGGCGGGATGCGGTGAGACCACTCGTCGCCCGGGTGGTCATTGCCTGCATCGGACCCATTACGGCACGCACGGCGGAAGAGTATGGGTTGACGGTCACGGTCATGCCGGTTGAGAATACTGTGCCGGCGCTGGCAGAAGCGATCGTGAGGCATTTCAAGGAAGGAGCTCGAGCCGCCGTTTCTACGCGCGGTTAGACCAAAGTAGACGGGAGGGTGATGGACTGAGTTGGCCAAGGGAGGGCATTGTATGGTTCCAGTTAAGTCGTTCATGGTTCCGAGAGAAAAGTTTATTACGATTGAGCGGGATACGGATGCACAGACGGCGGCACGAATCATGCGGGATCGCGGCATCGGCAGCCTGTTCGTGACGAACGGGAAGGAGATCATCGGCATCCTCACGGATACCGATATGGTCCGACGCGTGGTCGCGGCTGGATCCGACACCCACAAGACGACGGCCGAACAGATTATGTCGGCCCCGATCTTGACGATCGAGCAGAATAAGACAGTGTTGGATGCCAACGATCTGATGGCTCAAACGCATATCCGCCATCTTGGCGTGACTCAGGATGGCAAATTGGTCGGCATGATTTCTGTGCGTGACCTCGTGGTGTTCTTGACGAACCTCCCTAGGAAGTAAACCGATGGCTTTCCCAATACAGCGGCTCAGGCGGCTGCGGCAGCATGAGGCATTTCGTCGCATGGCGCGGGAGACGCGCCTGGCCCCGTCCGACTTTATATATCCGCTGTTCGTCGTCGAAGGGCGGAATCGGCGGGAGGAGATTGGTTCGATGCCGGGCCAGTTCCGTTTCTCGGTCGATCTCTTGGTGAAAGAGGCAAGTGAGATTGCGGCCTTGGGGATTCCCGCCATCATTCTCTTTGGGATTCCTGACCGGAAAGATGAGCGAGGGAGTTCGGGGTTCGCTCCGAACGGCATCGTGCAGCGGGCCGTCAAAGCTGTGAAGGACCAGGTCCCAGGGCTGATGGTCGTGACCGACGTCTGCATCGACGAATACACCGATCACGGCCATTGCGGAATCGTCAAGGACGGTCGCATTCTCAACGATGAAACATTGGAGTGTCTCCGTGCGATGGCCAGGACCCATGCACAAGCCGGGGCCGACATGGTGGCGCCGTCCGATATGATGGATGGGCGGGTGGCGGCAATCCGGGCGGAACTGGACCAGGCTGGCTTTCCAGATCTGCCGATCATGGCCTATGCCGCCAAATTCGCGTCCTGCTTTTATGCACCGTTTCGGGAGGCGGCGTTTTCGAGTCCTCAATTCGGCGATCGGCAGTCTTATCAGATGGATCCCGCCAACCGCCGGGAAGCGCTTCGGGAGATCGCCCTCGATGTCGAAGAAGGGGCCGACATCATCATGGTGAAACCGGCACTGCCCTATCTCGATATCATTGCCGCGGCCAGAGCGCAGATGTTGTTGCCGGTGGCGGCCTATCAAGTGAGCGGGGAGTACAGCATGATCAAAGCGGCCGCCAACGCCGGCTGGCTCGACGAATCGCGGGCTATGATGGAATCGTTGCTCTCGATTAAGCGGGCCGGCGCAGATCTCATTCTGACCTACTTTGCCAAAGACGCAGCGCGTCTCCTCCGCTGACGACCATGCTGAAAGTGACGCGTGGGCGGTCCGGCGAGTGTCCACGTGCCTATCCGGTCGCCACAATCGGCAATTTCGACGGCCACCACCTGGGCCATCGAGCGCTGCTGCAAACGGTGGTCGAGACAGCCCGGAAAGCACAGGGGACGGCGGTCGTGCTGACCTTCGAACCGCATCCCGTAAGAATCCTCGCACCCCGCGTCGATCTTCGTTTTCTCACCAGTCCGGAGGAAAAGCTTGCGCACCTCGAAGCCGCGGGGATCGATGAAGTGGTCTTCCTGGACTTTACCCCCGCCTTCGCGGCGATGAGCCCGGATCAATTTGCCGAAGACATCCTGCATCGGTCTCTCCTCCTGTCTGAATTGTTCGTGGGCAATCATTTTGCGTTTGGGAAGGGCCGGGCAGGGCGTATCGATGACCTCGTGCGGCTCGGCGGGGAGTACGGTTTCCGCGTGCATCCCGTGACTCCCGTGATGATAGAGGGGGACGTGGTGAGTTCAAGCAGGATTCGCCAGCTAATTCAGGCAGGGAATATGGAGCGGGCTGCCATGTTGCTTGGACGCATCTATGGGATTCGAGGTACCGTGGTGCATGGGATGCAACAGGGGCAGGCGATGGGCTGGCCTACGGCCAATCTGCGCGTTCCGGCTGATCGCGTCGTACCGCCCGATGGAGTCTATGCCGCGCGGACGGTCCACGGTACTCAGACCTATGACGCGATCGCCTACATTGGGACCAGGCCGACCTTTGGAGCGGGCGAGCGGCTGATCGAAGTCAATCTTTTGGATGGGACCAGCGATCTCTATGGCCAGGAGATCACCGTGCAGTTTGTGGCACGGGTACGCGGCGATCACACCTTTGCATCCGCTGATGAGCTGTCGAAGCAAATTGTCCGTGATATTGAGCAAGCGCGCATCAGCTTGCGGCGTATTCAGCAGGGAGTTTAACCACCATGGCTGCTGAGACGACGATCATGAGGCCGTCATCCAGATCCGCCGCACGACCTGCACTGGTGACCCATCTTGTTCGGACAGTGCGTCAGCATCAGCTGTTCGCTCCTGGTCAGCACTTGCTCGTGGCGGTGTCGGGCGGGCCCGACTCGGTCGCGTTGTTGTCTCTCCTCCATCGCCTGGCCCGGTCCTGGCGGCTCACGCTGACGGCGGTTCATTGTAACTATGGGTTGCGCGGGGCGGAGTCCGACGGTGACGAATCGTTTATCAAAACCTTCTGCAGGGAACGACAACTGTCTCTTGTCATCCATCGACCCACACTGGTCAAGCGACGACAGCGCTCATCGCTTCAAGCCGCGGCGCGCGACGCGCGCTATGACTTCATGAAGCAATTGGCGCACGAAGTAGGGGCTGACCACATTGCGGTCGGTCATACCGCCAATGACCAAGCAGAAACGGTGCTCATGTGGCTGTTGCGGGGGGCGGGCATGGCCGGGTTAGCGGGAATGCCGTACGCTCGTGAAGACAGGATTATTCGTCCTCTTCTCGCAGTCACCCGCGAGGAGGTGGTGGCATACTTGGATCATGAAGGGCTGACCTATCGTCGTGATTCGAGCAATGAGAAGCCGCTCTACCATCGCAATCGGATCAGGAAGGAACTCCTTCCTGTCATCACGCGGTTGGTGCCGGCTGCCGTCCGTGTATTGCAGCGGCAGGCAGACTTATTTCGCGAGGACGAACAATACCTGGAGCAAATTACCAATGAGCTGATGCGCACACTTGTCAGCCATGATTCTAAAGGCGTGCACCGAGTCGATCGCCAGGCCTTCATCGAGTTGCCGGTTGCGCTTCAGCGGCGTCTCCTTCGGGCAATCCTACAGACCTACGACGAAGTGGGGCGCGCCAGCAGCCTTCGCGTAGTGGAGTCAGTTCGGCGTGTCTTCCTCAAGGGAAGGAGCGGGGCCCGGCTGTCTTTGAAGCAGACCCTCGTGATTCAGGATCAGGGATCGGTGCGATTTAGCCCAACGATAGGAAAAGATCATGGGCAGAAGACTGATTCAGGGCAAGGGAAGAGGGAGGCCCTGCCGCTTCCAGTACCTTCAACGGTTTATTGGGCTAGAACGAATCAGCAAATTCAGGTACAACTCATGACTCGTCGTGCTGCCGAGGAGATGAGCAGGGCTCCTTCTCAAGGACTCGTATTGTTCGATGCTGACTGTTTTTCGGAGCCCTTGTTGGTTCGGGCTTGGCAAGCCGGCGATCGATTCTCTCCACATGGGATGAAGGGGAAGAGCAAGAAGCTACAAGACTTCTTTACCGATAGGAAGGTTGCTCGACAGGAACGTGGGAAGGTTCCATTATTGGTGGCGCCAGAGGGAATTCTCTGGGTGGTGGGAATGCGGCAGGATGAACGCTTCGTCGTTCGTGGTGGGACGACACATTGTTTAGTTGTCTCGGTGAGCAACCGGGCGTCAGAGAAGGAGTAAAGGAGTATGGAACGGATCTTCGGTCGGCCGATCGTGACGCAGGAACAAATGCGTGCCCGGATTCGTGAGCTGGGCAAGCAGATCACGACCGATTATGCAGGGAAGGATTTTGTCTTGGTGGGGGTGTTGAAGGGAGCCTATGCCTTCTATGCCGATTTGGCTCGCGCAATCAGAATTCCCATGCGGGTGGACTTCCTTATGGTGAGGAGTGACGGGTCTCGGGCAAAAACATCCGGCAAGATTATAATGGTGACTGAGCTGACCGAGGACATCAAGGGTAAAGACGTCTTGCTGGTGGAAGACATCGTCGATTCCGGACTGACGGCCCAATATTTGATCAAGACCTTGGCGAAAAAGAAGCCCCGGTCGATTAAAGTCTGTACCTTGCTGAGTAAGCCAGATCGTCGGACTATCAATGTCACCATCGATTATGTGGGGTTCAAGATTCCGAATAAGTATGTGGTCGGGTATGGGCTCGACTATCAGCAGAAGTACCGGAACCTTCCCTATCTGGCTGTCTTGGATATGGAGGGAGATCAAGAGTAAGACTTTGGTCACACGGTTGTCAGTATGAATGTGCCTGTGGTAACATTACGCACGGTCATGGTTTTTCTGACCGTTTGAGCGTGGCATTCACAAGGAGATCTGGATGAATTCCAGGACAAAGAATATACTTTTCTGGGTCGTCGTCGGCCTCTTCATGATTTTGCTGTTCAACCTGTTCAGCGTGCCGCACCATGAGCCTGAAGAAGATGTGATTTTTAGTGAGTTCATGACCAAACTCGACAAGGGAGAGGTCGAGCGGGTCATCATCAAAGCCAGCCACATCAGTGCCGTCCTGAAAGACAAAACCCGTATCCGAACCTACTCGGTGGAATATCCTGAATTGGTGCAGGTCTTGCGGGACCGGGGCGTGCAGATTGAGGCGAAGCCACCGGATGAAAGCCCTTGGTACATTACGTTTCTTGTGACATGGGGGCCGTTTGTACTGTTCCTGGGCTTGTGGTTCTTCTTGATGCGGCAAATGCAGATGGGGGGCAATAAGGCTCTGTCATTCGGGAAAAGCCGCGCTCGTCTGCTGACGGAGGAGCGGAAGAAGGTGATGTTCTCCGACGTTGCAGGCGTCGATGAGGCCAAGGACGAAGTGCTCGAGATCATCGAGTTTCTCAAGGATCCGCGCAAGTTCCAAAAACTCGGCGGCCGCATTCCCAAGGGTGTCTTGATCGTCGGTCCTCCCGGTACAGGGAAGACGCTGCTGGCGAAGGCCATTGCCGGTGAAGCCAGTGTGCCGTTCTTCAGCATCAGCGGATCGGATTTCGTGGAAATGTTTGTCGGCGTCGGAGCGTCCCGTGTTCGCGATCTCTTCGAGCAGGGGAAAAAACATGCTCCCTGCATTATCTTTATCGACGAAATCGATGCCGTTGGTCGGCTTCGCGGAGCAGGGTTAGGCGGAGGTCATGACGAACGTGAGCAGACACTCAATCAATTGCTCGTCGAGATGGATGGATTTGATACGACAGAAGGTGTGATTTTGGTCGCTGCGACCAACCGGCCGGATGTCCTCGACCCTGCCTTGCTCAGACCGGGGCGTTTTGATCGGCAAGTCGTGGTCAATCGACCGGACTTGCGGGGCCGTACTGAAATTCTTAAGGTGCACACGAAGAAAGTTCCGATCGCGCCGAACGTGGAACTGGAAAAAATCGCGCGCGGCACGCCGGGATTTTCAGGGGCCGACCTGGAAAACTTGGTCAACGAAGCGGCACTCTGGGCCGCGCGACTCAACAAGAAAGAAGTGGAAGTCGTCGACTTCGAGATGGCCAAAGACAAAGTGCTGATGGGGGCTGAACGGAAAAGTCTGATCTTGAGCGACGAGGAGAAACGGACGACAGCCTATCATGAAGCCGGGCACGCGCTGATTGCCAAGCTGATTCCTGGAACGGACCCCGTGCATAAGGTGACGATTATTCCTAGAGGCCGTGCCTTGGGCGTGACGATGCAACTCCCCGTCGATGACCGGCACGGCTATTCGAAGGTGTACTTGCTCAACCAGCTTGCCATCCTCATGGGAGGTCGTGTGGCAGAAGAGTTGGTCTTAAAGGAGATGACGACCGGAGCGGGAAACGATCTCGAACGCGCGACGGATCTCGCGAGGAAGATGGTCTGTGAATGGGGCATGAGCGAAAAGATGGGCCCCCTGACGTTCGGCAAACAAAACGAACAGGTTTTTCTTGGGCGAGAGCTTGGGAGCCAGCGTGACTTCAGCGATCAAATAGCCATGGAGATCGACCAGGAAGTCAAGCGGCTTGTGACGGAAAACTATGAGCGGGCAAAGCGCCTGCTCACAGAAAACATGGCAAGTCTGAAGCGTTTGGCGGAAGCACTTTTGGAGAAAGAAGTGCTCGACGGGTCCGATATCGATAACATTCTCATGCAGTCCACATCCCAAGCGGTTCCTGCCTAAATTCCGCATCGCTGATCCCGGGACACCATTTCAGGGCATTGGAGTCCCGGGTAGTACATCTGAAAGACGATTGGTGGGAAGGGAGTCCTTCTCGCGAGTGGTGTG
>DASYVB010000115.1:0-16636 GCA_036000525.1 Nitrospiraceae bacterium
TAGGCAGACACATGACGTTTGCGGCTCACAGCATCATCGTCCGGTCCCTCACCCTTTCGGGGCCGGGCTCATTTTCACCGCCTGCACGGGAGAGTGGGGGCGGGGCGAATCAGATCGCCGTGGCGAATACGGTTACCATCAGCGAGACAGTGGGCGGGACTCACATTGTGGCGATGAACGACAACGACAATCTACTCTTCGTGGATTTCAACAGCGGCAGGATTCGCCGCATCCTTCTCAGCGGCGCCGAGCTCACCCAGCTTGGCACCTCCAGCATCGCCTACAATGGCGAGAGTGGTGGCTTGTTAAGTCTCACGCTCGGCGCCGACGGATTCGTGTACGTCTCCAACACCAACGCCATCTTCAAATTCGTCTCGCAGTAGACCTCTCTCCATCGACCAAATCCGGGCCCCCCGTACTTATCACCTTGCAGTCCCCCTCACTGTCTGTTGTAGAGTGGCCGAGGGCAGCCTAGTCGTCCTCCTGCTCGCGGAGCAGAGGAGGGGATGGAGCCCGATGATCTTCTGTGCTCGCGCAACGCGCGGTCGCGGACTCCCCTCGTTGGACGCGCGCAGTGGAAGACCAATCAGCCCCCATACCTGAGAGATAACGAGCGAGCTTGGAGGGAGCATGTATGTCGTTCGACACGCGTAATTGAGGATCAACCAGGCAACCCTCTAAGGAATTAGACTAGCAAGTTCGGAAGGGCCATTAGATGAGGGCAGTTGGAGACTCATCCAGGCCTTCTGTTGGGAGGGAGAGGGTTTACAACCGGCGGTTGCTCATTTCAGAAGACGGATTCCTCTATGGCAAAAGGACGTGGAGAATCGAAGCTCGCCTTAGTGGGGGTGGTCACCCTCGCAGTTGCGCTCGCCGGCGTGTTGTTGGTGAAAGAACCTCTGCGCAGTTCGCGGCCGGTAGGGACCGGGTTGGATGTGAAACAGACCACCGGTGAGCAATCGATCCGCGCGCGGCTGTGGGAAGATCCGATGGCAGCGGTGCAGCGGGGTATGCGAGAAGCCCGGCCACCAGCAATCGGGTTGCTCAAGTCCGCGGCCAGCCAGTCAGCTGAATCAACCCTCACTCAGCGTCTGAGGCCACTGAGGCTCGCGATTGCCGACCGAGTCAAGAAGGGTGAGCAGATCACAGTCCTACTGGTGACCATGAGCGGCGATCCCTATTCGGAAAGTACGGAGTCCCGCATTCGAGATCGCTATGCGGTCGGCACCGCGCTGGGCGTGGCCTGCTATGTCCCGGAGGACGAGGGGCATCTTTCGTTCATCGAAGGGGACAGTCAGGGTGCCGGTCATGCCCTGCCGTATGAGTGGTATCAGCTCCGCAAGACCAAGGTCTGTGGCGAAGGACAGGATCGAGACCAGAACACCCTCGTGATCTGGATCCCCGACGACGCCCTCAACCGAGGGTTCTTGGCCACCCTGACCTCGTTGTCGCAAACCCTGGTGTGCGAAGAGTCGAAACAGAAAAGCGAATGCCTCCTGACCGACGACCGGCGCAAACTGGTACATCTGAATCCGACGTTGCAACAGGCTGTCACGTTCAAGCTGGTGGGGCCCCGCAGTTCCTCCGCCCTACGTCATCTCCTGGATGAAGCCGAAGCCTTGTATGCGGAGCCCCATGAAGGGGTCGGGGTCTGGCCGAATACGGACGGGACCATCGAGCTCTATTCGCCGTGGGCCAGCGCGATGAAAGGGATTTTGGCCTATGGGCTGAAGAAGGAAGAGGGGAAGGGCTCCGCGTGCCAGACGTATGAAGCCTGCGAGCAGGAGTTTTTTCATCGGTTGGCGGCTGCCAATGTGCGGCTCGTTTACGAAATCGGATCCGACGACCGGCTCTTCGACACGCTGATCGAGGAATTAGAACGTCGTCAGGTGCGGCTCGGCTGGGATGCGGTGATCCTCATTGGAGAGTGGGATTCGTTCTATGGCCGGGCATTGCCCATCGAGTTCCGCGCGGCGGCTTGCGCGAAAGTGGCGACCTTCACGGAGGCCGAGCTGAAGCAGATTCAGGTGCCGACGACGATCAAGGCTTGGTGTCCTACCGTCCCCCGCGCGATCGATTTACAGATTCAACGCCCGGCGGACTACGAATCCCTGACGTTAAACATCTTCCGGTATAGCTATCTCAGCGGTCTCGATGGCGAAGTGCCGGGCGACGACAGTGTAAAAGCTGTGCGCGGAGAGAAACTCAAAGCCAATGAGTCAGCGAAGGATGCTCTAGCCGGTGGACTGAAGGAACGCCCCGAAGGCACCAGTCAGCTTGATTATGTGCGCGCCTTGGCCGCGAGGATCGAAGACGAAGGAGAAGGGGCTAAAGCTATCGGCATCCTGGGCACGGATCCCTACGATGCGGTGCTCATTCTTAAAGCGCTCCGGCCTGCCTTCCCGTATGCCATTTTCTTCACTGTCGATCTCGACGCGCGCCATCTCCACGCAAGCGAGTACAAGTGGACGAGGAACATGGTTGTTGCCTCGCCGTTCGGCTTGCAGTTGGACAGCGGTTTTCAACGCGATGTCCCGCCGTTTCGGAGCAGCTATCAAACGGCCACCTACTTTGCCGTGCTCCGGGCGGTGAATCACGTTACCTGTCGCGCTGCGGGCGATAGGAAGAAATCGGCGGCGTCCTGCCCGGCGGGGTATCACGTGGCACTGACTCCGGAAGACCGAGTCTACGACGCGGCTGAACATCCTAGGATCTTCGAAGTGGGGCGAGAGGGCGCCGTGGATTTAAGCGTCGTCGATGTCGAAGGTGTGAGAACGATCCATCCCTTGCGCGCGGATCTCGAACATACGGACAATCAGGGCCAGCTGAAGCAGGGCATCAGTCCCGGCAGCGCAACCGTGATGGCGCTGGTCGGGATCGGGCTGTTCGTCGGAACGGTACTCGCCTGGACCAATCAGCGACTCTGGCCGTGGGTCTCGCGCTCCTGGCGTCTGTTCGCCGTGGTCGGCCTCCTCCTTCTGGTCGGGACGGCAGTCTTTTGGGCCATGGGTGGAGGGACAGCCCTCATGGCCCATCACGATGAAGGGGAACCTTTATCGTGGTCCGCAGGCGTGAGCATTTGGCCTGGCGAATTGCTCCGGCTTCTCGTGGTGATCTTGTGCCTCGTCTTCCTGGTCAAAGGGTCACGCGATCTCACGAAGAACAGCGACCACCTAACCGAGACTTTCTTTTTCCGCGTCGATCAGGGCCCTTGCTCCCAATTCACCTTGAGCACGTTTTGGACCAATGTGCAACGTGTCTATCATCCGGCCGCCACCAGAGCGGCCACCACGGTCGATCAAGCCTGGTCCTGGTACCTCGACGCGGCAGGCCCGCTGCAGCGGACGGCGCGCGTCCTGATCCTGTTCCTGCTGTATGGCGCGATCATGATTTCCCTGGATCACTGGGTCGTTGACGAAGAGATGATCATTCCTTGTCGGGGATGGCTGAGCTGTCAAGTGGACGTGATCATGACGCTGGCCAGCATGAGCCTCGTGGTGCTGCTGAATCTGGCGGTGTTCGACGAGGTCATGCTGTGCTGTCGGTGGGTCGGTTGGGTGAACACGTCGAGCGGGGGGTGGTCGGAGCAAGTGCAGCAGGAGTACTTGCGCGAGTATGGACTGAGCCAGAGCCACAAGGCCGAGTTTGAAAAGCTCAAGTATTCAGCCGGCATCGACTTGATCAGCCGACGGACGGAAGCGGTCAATCGTCTCATCCGTTACCCCTTCATCGCCTTGCTGATCATGATCGCCGCGCGCAACGACTACTTCGATATCTGGAACTACCCTCTCTTGCTGCTGCTGGCCTGGGCGTTGAATGTCGTCCTGGCGCTGATCGGGGCGTTGTTGCTCTATCAATCTGCCGACCGAGCGAAGCAGGGGGTCTTGGCCGGACTGAGCAAGCAAATGATCCAAGCCCTCGGGCTCGGCAAGGACCACGAAATCCGTGCGAAGCAAGTCCAGTACATCATCGACCAGGTCGAGGCCAACCAGAAAGGCGCGTTCGTTCCCTTCTACCAACAACCCGTCGTCGAATCCTCGCTCTACGGCGTGGTCGCGTTGCTGCAATATTTGTATCTGAAATAACGGATCGCTCATGCGCGAAGAACAAATAGGCGGGCTGTGGACGCGGGTCACAGGCGGCACAGATGGAAAGGGTGGAGGTCGCGGCCCTCTCGTCCTGCTTCTGCATGGCTTCGGCGCGCCCGGGGACGATCTCGTGTCGCTGGCCGACGTCTTGACCGTGCCGCCCGGGACGAGGTTTGTCTTTCCCGAAGGCCCGCTCTCGTTGAGTTTTGGGCCGAGGGATGCGCGCGCCTGGTGGCTGATCGACATGGCGCGCATTGCAGCGGATCAAGCGGAAGGTCGGGTGCGTGATCTCTCGCAAGACATCCCCAGAGGCCTCGCTCCGGCGCGCGAAACGATGCTGGCGTTTCTCAAGGAAGTCGAACACAAATTCGGCGCAGACCCGCGCAAGACCATCCTCGGAGGATTTTCCCAAGGCGCCATGCTTTCTTGTGATGTGATGCTCAGAACGACGCAGCCCTATGCCGGGCTGATCCAACTGTCCGGAACGCTCCTCGCCACACAGGAATGGACTCCGCTGCTCCAGAAACGCAAAGGGCTGCCGGTCTTTCAAAGCCACGGGAAGCAGGACGAGCTCCTGCCGTACGTTGGTGCAGAGAGGTTGCGAGACACTCTTACTCACGCTGGACTTTTGGTTGAATGGCACAGCTTCCTTGGTGGCCATGAGATTCCGAGAGCGATTCTGCAGCGGCTGGGGCCGTTCATCACTAACAGGCTGCGGGAAAACCATTTTGGCATAGCTGAACTTTGATGGCCTGCAAGTCGAGACAAGAGGGGAATGCCGCCGTAGGATGCTCAAAAAGGCCGCCCAGCAAGGCCGCAGCGAGCGAAGAGGCGAAGCGTACGCTTCGGTACGTTGAGCCTCTGAGCGATGCGAGAACGCCGCTGGCGGACTTTTTCAGCATCCTGCTAAGGCGGTCACTCAAACATGAGTAACCTGCACCCGTTCGAACTCGCAGCCGCAGACGGCAAAATGATTCGCGGCGATCGTGGCGAAGGAAAGGATCGTCAGATCCTCTTCATTACAGGATTCCTGTCGAAACGATGGGGCAACAAGAGCAAGGCATTAGCCGAGTGGTGCCGTGAGAAAGACTGGGGATATTGTTGCTACGATGTGCGGGGGTTCGGCGACTCAGGGGGGACGTTCACTGACTACACGTTGTCCGATTGGATAGCCGATGCGCGGCTTGTATTGAATATGCTGCAAGATGGACCACATCTCACCCACCCATCCCAGGCGCGCCAAGACGCGCCTCCTCCCAAAATCACCATAGTCGGCAATTCATTCGGTGGCTGGATCGCCTGGATGATGGCCCAGGAATGCTCGGCAGTTGAAAAGCTTATTCTCATCGCCCCAGCATTCGATGCTATTGGCGTCAGAGCCCGGGAAATTTCGGCCGACCGGCGAAAACGATGGCATGATACCGGCTGGATGCCTTGGGACGATGACCCCGTCCACAAGGATTGGCCGCTCTCGTGGAAATGGGTCGAGGAAAGCGACGCCTATTGGAAGACCAGCTTCGATCGACTCAAACCGGTGAAAACGACGATCCTCCACGGCCTCCAAGATACAGTGATTCTGCCGAGCGGGAGCAGTGAGTTCGTCGAGCAACTACTCTCGCGCGACCCCGCGTTCCCGGTCGAACTCCATCTGATTCCGGGCGATCATCGATTGAGCAGTCCTGAACAGGTCGAACGACTTCGTCGGCTTGTCTTTGAAACCCCATGAGGCACAACGATGCTCACGTTGATTCATAAAGAATGCGGCGGACCTGCCCTGGACGAATCGCCGGTCGGAGAAGTCTGCGCGATCCCCATCGACCGCTTCCCCTTTTCCTGTTTCACCTGCCTGGAAGAGATTATCGATGAATCGGAAGTCAGGCTCTCCGAGGAATTGGGCATGTGACGGGCCGAGCCCTCCATCTCGACTCCATCCCGCCGGTTGTGCAACAGGATAGGCTTTTGTTATCGTGGGCCCCTCAGCGGGGCTATTTACAAGGAGAACGGACGTTCCATGGCAACCAACGACAAGCAGGTGATTTTCTCACTTGTTAATGTCGGCAAGGTCTATCCGCCAAAGAGGCAGGTGCTGCGCGAGATCTATCTCGGGTTTTACTACGGTGCAAAAATCGGCGTGTTGGGTCTCAATGGATCGGGGAAAAGCTCGCTGCTCAGGATCATCGCCGGAGTCGATCAGAACTACACGGGAGAGATCACCCGTTCGAAGGGCTACAGCGTGGGCCTGCTTGAACAGGAACCGCAGCTCGATCCGAACAAGACGGTGAAAGAAATCGTCGAAGAGGGCAAGCAAGAACTCGTGGCCATGCTGCACGAGTATGACGCGGTCAGCAATAAGATAGGCGAGGCCACTCCCGATGAATTAGAAAAGCTTCTCGAGAAGCAGGCCCAGCTGCAAGAGAAGATCGAATCGGCGAATGGATGGGAATTGGAGAACGTACTCGAACTCGCCATGGACGCACTGCGTTGTCCACAGCCGGATGCCAAGATCGGGGTGCTCTCCGGCGGCGAGAAGCGCCGGGTGGCCCTTTGCCGTCTCATGATCCAGGAGCCGGATATTTTATTGCTCGACGAGCCGACGAACCATTTGGATGCCGAGTCTGTGCAATGGCTTGAGCAGCACCTTCAGCAATATAAAGGCACGGTCATCGCCGTGACGCACGACCGCTACTTCCTCGACAACGTCGCCGGATGGATTCTCGAACTCGATCGCGGCCATGGCATTCCATTTCAGGGGAACTACACGTCCTGGTTGGAACAGAAGCAGGTGCGGCTGGAAAAGGAAGAAAAAGCCGAATCGAAGCGCCGCAAGAGTTTACAGCATGAGTTGGAATGGATCCGCATGTCGTCGAAAGCCCGTCAGTCGAAGGGCAAAGCGCGGCTCAACCGCTATGAGGAATTGGTCAATCAGAGACAGGACGAGCAGGCCGAAGATTTGGAGATCTACATTCCGCCGGGCCCACGGCTGGGCGATGTGGTCGTCGAAGCCAAGAGCGTCAGCAAAGCCTACGGGGACAAGGTTCTCTACGAGAATGTGAACTTCAGTCTCCCCAAGGGCGGCATCGTCGGCGTGATCGGTCCGAACGGAGCCGGCAAGACGACGATGTTCCGCATGATCATTGGGAGTGAGAAACCGGATGCGGGAACGATCAAAATTGGTGAGACGGTCAAGCTGGGCTACGTGGACCAGGATCGCAGCTTGGATGCGACCAAATCCGTCTACGACATCATCTCCGAGGGCTACGAGACGATCAAGCTCGGCAAGGCCGAAGTCAACGCCCGCGGCTATTGCGCCCGCTTCAACTTCGCCGGGGCCGATCAGCAAAAGAAAGTGAAGGACCTCTCCGGCGGCGAACGCAACCGGGTGCACCTGGCCCGTATGTTGAAAGAAGGGGCTAACCTCATCATCCTCGACGAGCCGACTAATGATCTCGACATCAACACCTTGCGCTCACTTGAAGAAGGATTGGAAAGTTTCGCCGGCTGCGCCGTCATCAGCAGTCACGATCGCTGGTTCCTGGACCGGATCGTAACCCACATTATGGCGTTCGAAGGCGACAGCAAGGTGGTCTGGTTCGAAGGGAACTATAGCGAGTACGAAGCGGATCGGAAGAAGCGGTTAGGCAAGGAAGCCGATCAGCCGCACCGCATTCGCTATCGGAAACTGACGCGCTCGTAACGCGTCCTTCCTTATGGCACCGCTCGTTCTCATTACCGGTGCGGCAGGGCTCATCGGCCACTATCTCATCAAGACGGCACCACGCTGGGCGCCGCAGTGGGACGTGCGTGGCATCACCAGGCATGATGTCGATCTGACCGATGCCGCATGCCTGACCGGCGTCGTTCGTTCGCTGAAGCCCCTGGCGATCATTCACTGCGCGGCATTGAGCCGAACGAAGGACTGCGAGCAGGATTCGGAGAGAGCCCGCCGTATCAATGTGGAGGCCACGACGCACCTCGCGCTGCTGTCACAGGACATTCCCTTTATCTTCCTGTCCAGCGGGGAAATCTTCGACGGGAAGATCGGCTGGTATGGCGAGACGGATGAACCGAACCCGATCAACGTCTACGGCCAGACGAAGCTCGAAGCCGAGCGAGTGGTGTTACAGAACCCCCGGCACACAGTCGTTCGAATCGTACTGACGGCAGGGACCTCGCAGCACGGCGACCGGAGTTTTGTCGAAGATATGTGTCGGGTCGCCAAGGCCGGCAGGGACGTGACGCTCTACGCAGACGAGTTCCGCTGCCCGCTTCCGGCCGGCGTCATCGCTCGAGTCATCTGGGAATTAGTCGATCGCAAGCAGCCGGGCCTCTATCACCTGGGCGGGAGCGAACGGCTCTCGCGCTGGGAAATTGGTGAAACCTTGCTGCCTTGGTGTCCGGAGTTGAAAGGCCACCTGGTGAAAGGTTCTGCAGGGAACCACGTTGGGAGCCCCAGGCCCGCCGACCTATCGCTCCGCTGCGACAAGATCCAGAGCTTTCTGTCGTTTCGCATTCCGGGGTTTCGTGAATGGCTCGCCGGACGTTCACGCCAAGGTGCGGACTTGTGGGATTACATCGACGGAAGTCCGTGAGGCGTGAGGCGTGAAACGTGAAGCGAAGGAACGGAGACATTGGAGGGCGCGATGATGGGATCGGATCCTCTGTTCCTTGTCCTCACAGCGTATCTGGCCATGGCTGTTGTCATGGCGGGGCTCTGGGTCCTGCAACTTCGCGTGCCCAATGCCTCGATCGCAGACGTCGGCTGATGCGCGGGTCTCATCGTGTTCGTGCTGTGGTACACCATACAGGCCACCGGCGAAACAGATCGAAAAATGCTGGTGGCTGCCTTAGCCGTGCTCTATCCAGGGAGGCTGGGATTCTACATCCTCTTCAATCGGGTTATCGGTAAGACGGAGGACGCTCGCTATCGCCGCCTGCGCGAGCAATGGGGTTCTTCAGAATCGGTCAGGATGTTTGGGTATTTTCAACTGCAAGCGCTGGCCGTGGCGGCCTTCTCCCTCCCGTTTCTGGTTCTTATCCAACACTCACGACCTCCATTTGCGTTGATCGAGCTTGTCGGGTTGCTGATCTGGATCGTCGGTGTTTCCGGGGAAGCTATGGCGGACTGGCAGCTCGCGCAATTCAAATCCAAGTCGTGGAATCGTGATCGGGTCTGTCGCAATGGGCTCTGGCGCTATTCACGCCATCCGAATTATTTCTTCGAATGGTTGCACTGGTGGGACTACGTTGTCATGGGAGTGAACACGCCTGGATGGCTTCTGACCTGGGTTGGCCCGATCGGCATGGGATGGGCACTACTAAAAGTCACGTGCATTCCCTGGACGGAGCGACAGGCCCTCGCGAGTCGGGGAGAGAACTATCGCGCCTATCAACGGACGACAAACGCGTTCTTCCCATGGTTTCCTCGGGACTCGCAGTGAATGCAGAAAAAGCGTGTTACCGAGATCCTGCTCCTACGAACTCGCAGGCAACTCGTCTCTCACCTGATCCAGAAACCGAATCAGCCTGGCACGCGATGTCGCATCAATCTTTCGGATTTCCCACCCAGCCTCGCGTCCGTTCGACCACTGGACCATAGCGGAGTCGATCAGTAAATACCTGGACTCTCCATCATCGACAAGTTCGAGGTAGACCGGCATACTCATGCCCGGTGTGACCGGGTGGTTTCCCGTGGCTCG
Source organism: Nitrospiraceae bacterium (assembly GCA_036000525.1). Classification (GTDB taxonomy): domain Bacteria; phylum Nitrospirota; class Nitrospiria; order Nitrospirales; family Nitrospiraceae; genus Palsa-1315. The sequence continues at coordinate 9,785 of DASYVB010000115.1, forward strand.
CCAGCCGGATGCAGACAGATCCCAGAGGTGCCCTTTCCCGTGGAAGTTCTCGGCATGATACAGAAAGGGACAGCGGATCGAAACGCGCTGCCCCGCTCGAACGACATAGGTCCTGTCCATCTCACTTTCCGTGGTGATTGCCCCGTCCTTTTATGGTGTCTGCTTCAAGCGTAGCAGGGCTGCTCTTCTGGGCTATGCCTCATAAGGAGGGGTATGAGTGATCTTTAGAGGGACACCTTGCCGCAGTTTGATCAGAAGAAGTGAGTGAAGGGGAGGGGCCAGAGGATGACCGAGCTGGGTGAACTACTGGCTTTGATTGAGTGAGGCGAGGCGCTTGCGCGCGGTTTCCGCCTGTGGGCTCGATGGGTAAAGATGGACAAGGTCTTCGTACAGTTGCTTTGCATGGACCACGTTGTGTTGCCGTTCTTCCAGCTCGGCTGTCTCGAGCAGTTCCTTCGGCTTGTCCCCGCTGCAGGCGGCTAGGACAACACAGAGAACTACCGCCCCTACGTGGATCCATTGTCTCATTGTTTCGCCGATCATTTGCACAGTTCCTGCCGTCAGCGTTGGTCGCGTGGCGTTTGTCTTATCTGATTAAGAGGCATCCCGCCAAGGCCTTCTATTCTACGCTAAAATAAATTGCCGAGGGGCCAAAGACAATGCGAAATGTATCAGGCGGAGAGCTACTCAAGCTGCGGCGTAGATAGATCGATGCTATAGCGTGGTGCCGCGATGGCTTCGCTTCGACAATGCGGGCAGCGGCTTGGGCGCGTCAGACGGCTGCGGTCACGAAAGACGAAGTCACAGTCCTGACAGCGTGCCGGGTCCAGGATGAACCGCCTTGTCTTGTCGCGCGCGATGGTCTTCACGACGTGGGTCAGATGCTCCTCGACCTGTCGCTCGGGAATGCCCAGCATCTGTGCCAACTGGTAGGACGACAGCCTGGTGCGCGTGATCATGTCGATGATCCGTTGACGCGGCGTCCGTCCGGGAGGCAACATGAAGCGACATCGTAGGAGATCGCGTGAGGAAAACCAAGGGTGAGTTGAATGGCGTCGTCGCCTCTGGCAGGATACAGACACCATGCCCGCTCATCCGAATCCTCATCAGGACGAACTCGCCGAACTCGCGCTGAAACGCGTGGTTGCCTCCGGGGCCGAGTACGGCGATATCCGCCTCCTCGACAGCACGACCCAGACCATTCGCGGCGAAGATCGTCGCATCGCTTCCATTCGAGAAGCGCAGGACAGCGGGTTTGGGATCCGCGTCCTCTATCACGGAGCCTGGGGCTTTGCCGCCAGTTCGGTGCTTTCGCTGGAAGAAGCCCCGCGTGTGGCTGAATTGGCGATCGAGATCGCTAAAGGCTCCGCGTCCCTCGCGAGTGAAAAGGTGAAACTCGCCGATGAGCCAGTCCATCGAGACCGGGTCGTCACGGCGCGGCGGATCGATCCGTTTGCCGTCGCGCTCGAAAACAAAACGGCGCTGCTCCTAGAGACGATGGAGTATCTCCATCGGCAGCCCGGCATCGTGCGGAGCAGTGCGAGCCTCTGGGCCCGTCAGGACCGCAAGCTCTTTGTGTCAACCGAAGGGTCGCGCCTGGAATTCGACCTCCTTGCCGTGAACGGGGAATTCGATGCCACAGCGGTTCATGACAGTCGGTTCGCCTCGCGGAGCTTCAACACGCCGCATCTACGTATGGGTTATGAATTGATCGAGGACGCTAATTTCCTGGCCGAGGCACCGCGCATTGCGTCTCAGGCCGTCGAGAAAGTGAAGGCGTCCACCACCGAGCCAGGTCTGTACGATCTCGTCCTTGATCCGGAACATTTGTCGCTCACGATGCATGAGTCCTGTGGCCATCCGAGCGAGCTCGACCGCGCGCTCGGGTACGAGGCCAACTATGCCGGCACCAGCTTTCTCACGACCGAAAAACGAGGAACCTTTCGATACGGCTCTCCGCACGTGAATCTCGTGGCCAACAACTGCGAACCGAAGACCCTTGCCGCAACCGGCTACGACGACGATGGCGTGGCCTGCCAGCAATGGGACATTGTGCGCGACGGCATCTTCGTCGGCTATTGCACGAACCGAGAGGTCGCGCCGATAATCGGCGAGACGCGCTCGCGCGGCTCCAATCGGGCGGACAGCTGGGGCAGCGTCCCGATCGTCCGCATCGCCAACATCGGCCTTGAGCCGGGCACCGCCACTCTCGACGACCTGCTTGCCGATGTGAAACGGGGCATCTACATCGAAGGCCACGGGTCCTACAGCATCGATCAACGACGGTATAACTTCCAGTTCGGGGGCGACGCATTTTGGCTGATCGAAAACGGGAAGCGGACACACATGGTTCGTGATGTCATCTACCATGGGATCACGCCGGAGTTCTGGGGCAGTTGCGACGGTGTCGCGGATCAGTCGCATCGCCGGCGGTATGGGTTTATCACATGTGGCAAGGGCCAGCCGGGCCAGTCCGGCTGGATGACCCACGCAGCGTCCCACGCGCGGTTCCGCAACGTAAACGTCATCGGAGGGCATGTTGGATGATGAGTACGACCGGCCACAAGACCTGGCCGAAGCTGACGAGCCGGGACGAGTTCCGGTTTCTCGTGGAGCAGGCCCTGAAACGTTCGACCGGCGACCACACGCTTGTCGCGTTGCACGATCAGCATTGCGGAACGACGCGGTTTGCGAACAATCAGATTGTGCAGAACGTCGATACGAGGCGCGGGTCTTTGAGTGTGACGGTGGCGTTCGGGCGGCGTCACGGCACCGCCGGCACGACGGACTTTACCGCGGGGGCGGTGCAAGAGACGGTGAATAGAGCCACACAAATCGCGCACCTGTCGCCGGACGATCCGGAATACCTCCCGCCGGTGGAGACACAGCCATATCTGACGCCTCCTACGACGCGCGCCGAAACTGTTGCGGCCGGGCCGGCCCGTCGACTTGAATATACGAACGAGGCGATCGGGCAATGCAGGATGGAAAATCTTGGCGCAGCCGGGATTGTGTCCTCGTCGATTGCGGCGGTCGGAGTTGCCGCGAGTACGGGACTCTTCGCCCACGAAGAACGGACCGATGCACAATTCAGTCTCACGGCTCAGGCCGGCGAGGCCAGCGGCTGGAGTGCCGCGGCCCATCGGTCCATCGATCATCTGAGGGTCCAAGAGCGGACACTCACCGCAATCGATAAGGCCAAGCGGGGCCTGGAGGTACGTGAGCTCCCGCCGGGGCGCTATACCGTGATTCTTGAGCCGGCTGCCGTCGCAGGGCTGTGGTCCTCGCTGCTCTGGATGCTCGATGCGAAGTCCTACGAGAAGGGCACAAGTGCATTTTCAGGTAAACTGGGCCAGTTGATCGTCGACAAGCGACTGACGCTCCGCAATCTGCCGGCGCACGAGGATCTCTTGGGCATTGGGTTCACCGCTGATGGGTTACCGACCGTGGCGTCCGACTGGATTGCAGACGGGGTGCTCACACAGCTTGCCTACGATCGGTTTACAGCGAAGGTGCGAGGGATCGACAAGATCCCCACGCTCGACGCCCCCTGCCTCTCAGGAAGAGGATCATCCTTGCCGACGCTACAAGAATTGATCAAGGCCACGGAGCGCGCCATCCTGGTGACGAACTTCTGGTACATCCGGACAGTCAATCCGACCGATCTCACCCTGACCGGTATGACTAGAGACGGCACGTTTCTCGTCGAGAATGGAGCAATCGTGTCGGCGGTGAAGAACTTTCGGTTTCACGAGAGCCCTCTGCGGGTCTTCAACCGGATCGCGGCCTTTACCAATCCGGCTGAAGCGATCACGTCCGAAACCGGCAAGCTTCTCGTGCCGGCGATGACGCTCCGCGATTTCAACTTTACCAGCGTCACCCGATTCTGAAGTTCGTCTGCCATGAGCAAACAACTACCACCAGTTTGTTGACTCGGCAGGAGAGCAAGGGTAGACAAGAGTGGGGGGAAATAGATGCGTATGACAAGGTGGTGCCTCGTGAGCGTGCTGGGGCCGAGCCTGCTGGGCGCGGGCTGCAACATCGCGGGAACTTCGACGCAAGAGGATCTTGGACGAGGGATCGTGCGGGGCACGCTGGGGGCGCAATCGAGCGGCGATGTGCGGCTCGCAATTCCGTCAAATACCTTTTCTCTAGCAGGCCAGGTGACGGCGGTCGAGGGTGGGGCCTATGTGCTTCAGGAAGTCAGTGGCATCGAACGTCGCGTGGCGCATGATGAAAATACTCGAATCGATCGACCGGCCCATGTCGGGGATCGGATCGAAGCTTTCGTGGATGACAAAGGACGCGCAGTCCTTATTCGGAACATTGATCGAGACGAAGAATCGCAGTAGGCCTAGCAGGATGCTGAAAAAGTCCGCCAGCAGCGTTCTCACTTCGCTCAGAGGCTCAACGTACCGAAGCGTACGCCTCGCCTCTTCGCTCGCTGCGGCCTTGCTGGACGGCCTTTTTGAGCATCCTGCGCGGTATTCTCCTGTTGTCCTAGTTGTGCGGACCATATGGAAAGAGTGAGTCTGTGTCGTCGCATGCGAGATACGTTTCACGAGGAACGCGCTTTCGGGTGGTGTCGCGACGAACCGTCATGAATAATGTTGGCTATGAGGAGCAACGGGCTATCGCAGGCCTTAGGGGAGGATCGATGTTCGCTACGCTCTTGGTTGTAGGTATGTCGTGTTGGCTTGCGATGTTCTCACTGGCGGAAGCCGATCCTACCAACCAGACTGCCGCTCCGCCGCTCTTCGAAAACCTGGGCTCCCTTCACCATCCCATCACCACCACATCGGAACAGGCCCAACATTATTTCGATCAGGGGCTCCGACTCGTCTATGCCTTCAACCACGAAGAAGCGATCCGGTCGTTTGAAGCTGCGGCGCAACAGGATCCGCAGTCGGCCATGCCCTATTGGGGAATTGCGCTGGCGCTCGGCCCCAACATTAATAGTGCGATGGAGAAGAAAGACGAACGTCGCGCCATTGAGATGGTCCAGAAGGCTCGGCAACTGGCAGACCACACGACTCGTGGGGAAAAGGCCTACATCGACGCGTTGGTCGCACGGTACGTGAGCCGGAAGGGGATCAAGCGCAAGGGACTCGATGAGGCCTATGCGAAGGCCATGCGATCGGTGGCGCAGCAATTCCCCGAGGATGATGATGCGGCCACGCTGTTTGCGGAAGCACTGATGGATCTGCGGCCCTGGAACTTTTGGAAACCGGATGGGCGACCGCAACCTGGCACAGACGAGATCGTCACCACGCTCGAGTCCGTGCTCGCGCAGAACCCGGATCACCCGGGGGCCTGCCACTACTACATCCACGCACTCGAAGCATCGTCGTACCCGGAACGGGCGCTCGCCTGTGCAGAACGATTGCCAGACCTAATGCCGGGTGCCGGGCATCTGGTGCATATGCCGGCCCACCTCTACATCCGGCTCGGTAAATACCATGAAGCCGCCGAGCGAAACGAACATGCGGCCCACGTCGATCAAGCCTATTTGGCCTCCCGAACGCCGAGCGGGGATTATGCCGACGAGTATTATTCGCACAACCTGCATTTTCTCTGGGCCTCGCTCATGATGGAGGGGCGTAGTGCGGAGGCCACGAGGGTGGCGCGGGAACTGACGAACACGATTACTGAAGACGAAGCACGTACCGACAAGTGGAAAGAACTCTATCTCCCGACGCCGCTCTACGCACTGATTCGATTTGGACGATGGGACGAGCTGTTGCGTGAACCGCCGCTCCCAAAAGGCTTTCGGCTCATGGACGGCATGTGGCGGCTTGGGCGGGGGCTGGCACTCGCCTCGACCGGTCGATTGCCGGGAGCCGAGGGAGAGCACTATGCGTTGGCCAACCTCACCAAGCAGATAAAGCGAGATCGGAGCCAGGAAGAAAAAATCTTGCGGATACTCCTCAAAATTGCGGAACGGATGCTGGCCGGTGAGATTGCCGCGCGGCGGCAACAATACGACGACGCGATCCGTACGCTGAAGGAAGCCGTCAAGCTGGAGGATAGTCTGCCCTATGTCGAACCTCCGCATTGGCCGCTGCCGGTGCGTCAGTATCTAGGAGCTGTGCTGTTGATGGCCGGTCGACCGGCTGACGCTGAAACCGAGTATCGAGCCGACCTCTCGAGAAATCCCGAAAACGGTTGGGCGCTGATCGGATTAACCCAGAGCCTCCGGGCCCAACAGAAAGACGACCAGGCGGCTGAGGCCGAGGATCGTTTCAAGAAGGCCTGGGCCCATGCCGACATAATTCCGGCTGCGTCTCGAATGTGAAGCGTGAGCGAGACAAGCAAGATGTGCGCGACAGGCGCGACGCGAAGTTCGAAATTCTGGCTTCGAAGTTCCGAAAACCTCGAACTTCGGACCTCGAACCGTCACCCATCCCGCTTTTCTTGCAAGTCTCGCACGTGACGTATAAGGCTTCACAAAGCTATTCGACTGAGGCAGTGAGGAGGGCCGTCTCATGAGAAGACAAGCTGCTCTATCAGTTCTTACTGTGGCCATTTTCCTAATCGGAGCTTGGAACCTGCAGTCGACCAGCCAAGCTGCAGCAGACGCGGCCATTGGCAAGGCCTACTTCGCGGGGGGCTGTTTCTGGTGCATGGAAGAAGCCTTCGAGAAGGTTGAGGGGGTGCTGTCTGCGACCTCGGGATATATGGGGGGTACGGTCTCCAATCCGAGCTATGAAGAGGTGTCCGCTGGACGAACTGGGCATGCGGAATCGGTCGAAGTGGTCTATGACCCAGCCAAAGTGAGCTACCAGAAGTTACTGGATGCCTTTTGGCGCAACGTCGATCCGATCACACCGAACGCACAGTTCTGCGACCACG
>DASYVB010000116.1:0-10653 GCA_036000525.1 Nitrospiraceae bacterium
GCTTAGCCCCGTCACGCTGATGCGGTCCTGTTGCTCGATCTTCTCGTAATCCTTCGGATCAGCGAAGGTCAACGCCAAGATCCCCTGCTTCTTCAAATTGGTCTCGTGAATGCGAGCAAAGCTCTTTGTGATCACGACGCGCACGTTGAGGAACCGCGGCGACATGGCAGCGTGCTCGCGGCTGCTGCCCTCCCCGTAATTCTCGTCGCCGACCACGATCGAGCCGATGCCCTTCGCCTTGTACCGGCGGGCGATCTGAGCGATGGTGAGCCCCGATTCGCCCGTCAACACGTCCGTGCCCTTGCCGGGCTCGGAAGAAAATACATTATTCGCACCCAGAAACATATTGTCGCTGATCTTGTCCAGATGACCGCGGAACTTGAGCCAGGGTCCAGCTGGAGAAATGTGATCGGTCGTCGTTTTGCCTTTGGTCTTAATCAACAGCGGGAGTTTCTCAAAGTCCTTGCCGTCCCAGCGCGGAAAGGGCTGCAATAGTTGTAGTCGCTCGCTAGTCGGCGAAACTTCGACGTTCAAGCCCTCGCCGCTGGCTGCCGGCGCAACAAACCCTTCCTCACCCTTTGCGAAACCCTTGGCCGGAAGCTCTTCACCCTGCGGCGGTTCCAACTTGAATTCCTTCCCATCCGCTCCTTTGAGTTTGCCATTGACAGGATCGAATCCCAAGTCTCCGGACAGCGCATAAGCGGTCACCACTTCCGGACTGGCGAGGAACGACAGGGTTTCGTTGATGCCGTCGTTACGGCCAGGAAAATTGCGGTTGAAGGAACTGACGATCGAATCCGCTTTCCCCTTTACGCCATCGGCCCGCTTCCACTGCCCGATGCAGGGGCCACAGGAGTTGGACAACACCGTGCCGCCTAATTTTTCAAATGTCTCCAAGAACCCGTCGCGCTTCATCGTATGATAAATGCGCTCGGAGCCAGGCGACACGAGGAACGCGGTCTTTGCCTTCAACCCGGCCTTCATGCCCTGCTTGGCGATGTGGGCCGAACGGCTGATGTCTTCGTAGGATGAGTTCGTGCAGCTTCCGATGAGGGCCGCCTTGAGTTCGACCGGATAACCCTTCTCCTTAGCTTCCGCGGCCATCTTGGAAATGGGTCTTGCGAGATCCGGCGTATGGGGCCCGACAACATGGGGTTCGAGCGTCGACAAATCGACTTCGACGATCTGGTCGTAGTACTTCTCAGGCGAATGAGTGACCTCGGGATCCGCCACAAGCAATGACTTGTTGGCGATCGCAAGGTTGGCCAGATCGGCCCGATCCGTAATGTTCAGATAGGCGACCATCTTCCGGTCGAAGGGAAATACCGATGTCGTGGCGCCCAGTTCCGCGCCCATGTTACAGATCGTTCCCTTACCGGTCGCACTGATGGTTTCCGCGCCGGGCCCAAAGTATTCAACGATCTTATTCGTCCCGCCCTTCACCGTGAGCAAGCCGCAGAGGTATAGAATCACGTCCTTCGGCGAGGCCCAGCCGTTCAACTTACCGGTCAAGCGGATGCCGATCAGTTTCGGATGGAGTACTTCCCATGGCAGACCGGCCATCACTTCGCCGGCATCGGCACCACCGACACCGATGGCTAACATCCCAAGCCCTCCACCGTTGGGCGTATGCGAGTCGGTTCCAATAATCAAGCCGCCGGGAAATGCGTAATTTTCCAACACGACTTGATGAATGATTCCGGCACCAGGCTTCCAGAATCCAATACCGTACTTCTTGGCCGCCGAGGCGAGAAAATTATAGACCTCCTTGTTCTCGTCCACCGCACGAAGCAGGTCCTTCTCAGAACCCATCTCGGCACGGATCAAGTGGTCGCAATGGATGGTGCTCGGCACTGCCACTTTCTGTTTGTTGGCCTGCATGAACTGCAACATGGCCATCTGGGCCGTCGCATCCTGCATCGCCACGCGATCGGGCCGCAGCGCCAACATCGCCTTGCCGCGCTCCCAGGTCTGGGTGTCGAAATTGTCGGTGTGTGAAACCAGCACCTTCTCCGCCAGTGTCAGACCACGGCCGAACTTCTTCCTGGCCTTGGCAAAGACGTCCGGCATCATCGCATAGAGTTTCTTGGCAAGATCCATCGACATGGTGACCTCAATTTAAAATTGACAATTCAAAATTACAAATTGTCGTTACTTCAACGGCGGCACTTCCCGCCTTTTTGGCGCCGCATAGTTGACGAGGTAATCGAACAGCCGGATCAAGCGGCTATCCTGACGCTTCTGATCCACCCAATGCCCGATCAACCCTATCGTGCGTGAAAGAATGAAGAATCCGTTCAAACTGTCAACCGGGAACCCGATATCGACGAGCACCGCTGCCATCGTTCCGTCCACGTTCAGAATCAGGTTGTCCTTCTTCACCGAGGTGATCTTTTCTACTTCGAGCGCAAAGTCCAGACAGGGAGTCCTGATGTTCAAACTCTTGACGTACCCTACCAACTCCTTCACTCGCTTGTCCGGATTGCGCAAGCTCTTGACGCGATGGCCGATCCCCGGCACCGGTCCGACGTTCTTCTTCATATAGATGAGGAACTCATCGACGGACATCTTGTTGTCGACCGCATGTTTGAAGTAGCGTCCGGCATCGGTCACGGCACCGCCGAAGCGAGGGCCGATCATGATTAATCCGGCTGCCACCGACTGGGACAGGCCGATCCCTGCGCAGGCTGCAATGATCGTCCCCATGGCCCCGCTGACGCAGGGGCCATGGTCGGCGGAGAGCATCATGATGCGCTTGACGATCTCAGCTTCCTGCTTCGAGATGAGTCGCTTGTCCCAGAGTAGACCCACGATATGGGGAATCTCGTAGCCTTTGTTGATGAGCTCGGAAGCGGGATACCCGTCGTAGCATGGTTCGTCGCCTCGGTCGTCGCTGATCGTGGTGCGGATCAGCGGGGCGACCATGACTTCGTCCGCCTTTATCGCCTCTTCGATAGTCTTCGGCAGCTTCGGCAACAGGGCCGGTTCAACCGGTTCCTTGACCTGGCCTGATTTCAACAGCTCTTGATAGGTCTCCTTGATGGCGGGGCCCAAGGCACCGAATGTTGCCGGCACGATTGCGCCGGCCTTCTTGAGGGCATCGGACTTGGATCGGGCCGATCCTTCGCCCTTCAGACCTTCCTTGGCGCCTGCGTGACCGAACTTCATGCCCTTCGGCAAACTTTCCTGGCAGAAGCCGGAGACGACAGCAATCAACTTCACACGCCGCGTCTTTGCGCCGTACCACTTGCCTGCCCGCTCTTCGAGGTCCCCGCCCATTTCGCCTACGATGACGACCGCCTTCGTTTGCGGATCGTTCTCGAACATTTCGAGATAGCTGACGTAGTCGGTTCCCGGATAAGCATCGCCGCCGATCCCGATGGCCGTCGTGATGCCGTCGGCAAACTGCGAGCAGATCCAGATAATTTCGTTGGAGAGTCCGCCTGACTTGGTGATGACGCCGAACGAACCTTCGCGATAGAGCTTCGAAAGGACAAGGTTATCAAAGGCTCCGCCGATGACACCCAATCGGCAGGAGCCGGCTGAGACAATGCCGATCGACGAAGGGCCATTGAAGACCTTTCCGAGCTTGGTCGCATGACAGCCCAGGATCTTGGCATCTTTTTCCGGCACACCCTCGGTGATCATGGAGACCACATTGATGTGCGGGTCGTCCAAAGCTTCCATCCCACCCTTCATCGCCCGATCTGCGCCAATGTAGACGAGACTGGTGTTGATCTGTGGATGGTGCTTCGTGGCTTCCGCGACGGTCTTATAGATGGGAACAGCCATCAAGCCACTGCCGTAGGGAATCTCGTTCGTCTTGCCGGCGTCAGGCGGATAGACGAAGGCCAGGACGTTTAACGAGCGCTTGATCAGGTAGCAGAACTCGGCCATCCGGCGCGCAGCGTTCACCCCAGCGACGCCACCCTGAATGACCACATAGGTATCTTTGTTTGCCAGGATACTCATCGGGATTTCCCCTTCTCCAAAGCTGTGATGGGTGTCGCGTGATCAGTAATGGGTAGAGATGCGAGAAGCTGGCGCTGGCAGCCATCCAGACTCATCACTCATCACACTTCACTTCTTCACTTCCCCTGAAGCGCCATATCGACGATATCGGTGAGCGGTGTGTTGCGGTCAAAGACGTTGATGTCGAACCCTTCGTCCTTGAGCGCGCGCATCGCATCTAGCCCTTCCTTCTCACGCGGACCACCGCGGCGCACCCAGATCTTGACGCCCTTGAGCTTGCCCTCGGACTTCGCCTTGCGGAATCCATTGATGATGCCGCCGAACGTCTTCTTCACGTCGGTAAAATTGGCAATGGCGCCGCCGACGATGATGTTCTTGATCCCGGGCAACGAACAGACCTTATCCGTCAGCACTTCAACCGCCCAGTCTGGTGGATCGCCGGAGTATTCGGCATAATTGGCCAACTTGCCACCGCGTGCGACAACCGCATCGGAATAATAGACGCTGGCGCCACCGCCGGCTGGAAGCATGGCCGTATCTCCGCCTGGAATCTCGATAAACTTGACCGAGCCCTTGATCTTTGAATCGACCGCCATGACTTCCGCCTCGTGCTTGGAATACGCACGGCCGAATTCTGCGGCAAAGGCAAAGTTCCAATCGGGGTGCCGGAACTTGGCGTCACCATCGAGCAGCGTCACCGCATCCAACGCGATTAGTTCACTGTTTTGCTCGCGCAGGACCACGGGGTTCACTTCCAAATACTGCGCATCTTCGCTGTCAAAACAGGTAAACATCTTGCCCGCGAAATCAGTCATTTTCTTCAAGAGTGGACCGGTGAAGCCCGCATCCTTGGCCAGCTTCTCGAGCGCATCCGCCGAGGGCTGCTGCCCGACTTCCAATGCCAGGCGCTTCACCCGCTCCCAATTCGATTCGACTTCAATGCCGCCGCAGTTGGCGACCAGAATGTCCGTCCCTGTACGGGTGGATTTCACCGCACAATAATATTCTTCCTTGTGCGGAATCATTTCAGACACGATCACTTGCGAGACTGTGATGCTGCCCACTTGGCGACCGATCATTTCCTCGGTCGCCGCTTCTGCCCCTTTGAGATCCAGATCGACCTTCACCAAGCCGAGCTTGAACCGAGAGCCGAGCGCTTCATGAGCCTTCACCACCAACTTGGATTTCTTGAGCCATTCATTGGCTTGCCCGAGCTTCGCCAATTCGTCAACCGAGGTGACGACGACATAGTTGGGGACCGAGATACCCCATTTCTTCATCAGCCCCATCCCGGGACCCTCGAGCACCTTCGCCATGACGTGACTCCTTCAGAATGGTGAGAAACAACTATTAAAGGAGGAGGATTCTAACGAAATTGGTTGGACGACTCAATACGTCAGAGGGACTAACCGAAGTGGGCTCAAAAGGCCTAGCGGCGATGACGGCAGGCGCGCTACGATCTAAGTATTCGAAACTATGGAGCAATATCATGATTTCGTCGCAAAGCACCTCCCGTGAGTGAGGCAAGAACTATCCTGGAAGGCGATTGGATTGGCAGGCGGGACAAAAAAACGAGGTGCGTTCACTTTGGAGACGGCGAATCATCCGCCCGCAGCGGTTGGGACAGGGTTGACCTTCTTTGTCATAGACGAGATGGCGGCGCTTGTATCGGCCTTCCGTGCCATCCGGTGCATAGAAATCCTTGACGCTTGACCCGCCACAGGAAATCGCCTCTCGAAGCACCGTTTGCATGGTGCCATAGAGCGTGATAATCGTGGCCCCGCGCAGCCGATTCACCTCACGGTTCGGATGGAGCCTGGCCCGAAAGAGAATTTCATTCGCATAAATATTCCCAATCCCTGCGATCACTTGCTGATGCATCAACAGCGGCTTCAGGCGTCCACGCCTGGCTTGCATGAGACGGACGAACTCGTCGCGCGGCACCGTGAGGGGATCGACCCCAAAGCGCCGATCACGGTAGCGGTCAAATCCTTCCAGATCGAGCAAGGAAATCCGTCCGAAACGGCGAGGGTTCCAATAGCGCAGTTCTGATTCAAGGCCTCCCGTGAACGACATGCGGACATGCACGTGCTGCGGATATTTTGTCTGCGTCGCGCGAAAGAGAAGGAGGCCTGTCATACCTAGCTCCGCGACGACATATCTGAGTTCGTCCTCTTTTTTAAACCCCAGTGCGACACTCTTGCCGTATCGCTCCACCGCTTCCAGCACCGCGCCGTGATACCACGAGAGCGTGGGCAACCCTTCCCGAACAATATCATCTCGTCCAACCCGACACTCGTTGAGCTGCGCGCCGAGGAGATGAACCCGTAGCTGCCGAGCAACAACTTCGGCTTCAGGTAATTCCGGCATCGTGAGAGGTCCTCAGTAAAGTGGTCGCATCTGTGCCATGCGATCCTATGATTAGGCCACGGGCGGCACAAAAAAGGCAATGTGTGTGAAGAACCGGTGCGGGAAGGTGCGCTTTCCGCTTTCTATATTGTGGTTACGCGCCAGAGGCTGGGTGAGAAGCGAGGTTCTTCTTGTCCATCGCGCGAGCCTCTCGGAGCATGCGGACCTGGTTGATCGCGTCTTCGAGATTTGGAAGGGGCATGGCACCGGGTCGGCGCCTCATGACCAACTTCAGGACATCAGCATACGTCATCCCTTGGACACAACAGAGATAGGCCATCACGACCGACACGGACCGGCCCATACCGGCACGGCAACAGACCATGACCCGATGGTCTGAAAGATGCTGTTCGACCCAGCTCACAGCACGGTCCAACAAGAGCGGCTCGGCTTCGGCATACTCCGAAAATGGAATCCTGCCATAGGGCAGCCGGCCGGGTGACTCCAACGTATACTCAGCGGCAACGAGGAGCAGCGCGCCGATCTTTACCGGCGGTTCCATTGCATCATTGATATTCCCGACCAACAGGGTCTCAGTGATCAGGTGCATGATAGGCTTTTTATAAGAGGCTCACACGTCAGGTCAAGGGAAAACCTAGCCCTGTCCCGTTGCAGTCGCTTCCATGTGAACGTTATACTGGCCGCACAATACCGCCGACTTCTGCACAAGGAACCACCCCGATGCCCAGCCCGACCGTAAAAGAAGTTGAAACTAGGCTTGAGACTGTTCAGTGCGCCATTTGTAAGGGATCAAGCTTTGGGATCGATCAACGCTTTACGCAGGCGGATGGTGAATGGCGTGGCGTCTGTAAAAAATGCTACTACAGCTTCCCCGTCTACACGGATATGGAGTTCTACCTGCGCACACAACCGGATATCCCCTACCGGCTCAAGGAGATGTCCTGTCCGACCTGCAAGCACCAAGGCGTGAGCCTCAATTTTCGCGTCACCATGTCCGTCCGAGAATCTATCTATTTCCTGACCTGTACCGCTTGCCAGAAGACGTACCCGGAGCGTTCCTCACTGGAAGCCTTTGAATAACTCCCCTTTTCGCCTTCACCCTAGTGTATACTCTGTCTATGAGTGAGACACCAAAGAGTCCAGCCAAGGCCCCCGAAGCTCCCGATCCAGAGACCGTGGCCAAGACAAGAAAAGAAATCCCGCTCATTACCATTCAAGACGATGGCGACATGATCGCCGAGGAAATGGCCGAGATGTTCGATGAAGACCGGGTGTCGCACCAGCACGGGTCGTCTGAACCCGAAGCAGACTAGCATCGTCTCCAAACGACCATCCAAAACAATCAGCAAGTTGGAGCCGCCTGCCTCCGCACCTCCCGGCGCGACCCTTCTGGGTCCCAGCGAGCGAAAGCCTTCTGGAATTCCCGTGGCCACGGTCTGCGACCGTGTTGCCGTGGTCAGTTCCAGCTTTCCTTTTCGCTGAAACCTCAGCGGGTCCCCGCGCCTCCGGTGAAGTCGGCAGGCGGTTCCCACGTGCTGACCTCCGCACTGTAGCTTCTAAAAACAAAAAGGCGACGAGTCGCTTATTAACTCGTCGCCTTCACATGACTAAACCGATTAAATTCTCTTGTGGTCTTCTATTTCTTTCTGGAATGTAGAGCCCATGAGTCCCACGCCTTCTCAAAAATGCTTTTAGGACCGTGGCACCGGATCATTCGATGACCATCTGTTTTCTCTGATTCCCAGAATGCGACACCGCGAAAGTACCGTTTCCCATCCCACGAGATTGTCCCGGACTTCGCCATCGAAAGGTTGATTTGCCACAGTCCACCGCCGCTAACCCCTACAAAGCTCGAAGGAACACCAGGTAGTTGCAAATTAGCTCCGAGGTCGAAGTAATCATAACCATTGTGCTCATGCGTCCGCTGCACGGCAGAAATGAACGCCTCTCCTTGGATGTGACATGTAACAGTTCTTGCCTCGGGATTTGGTTGAATCTCCGTGAACTCCCCCACCATACCCGTTACTGCCCAAAGCCCCTTTTCGATCACTGGTGGGCATGCGGCAAGAGCCTCCTTCTGCTGAGCAAGGTTTAGGAACGACTTATGCGCCTTTATAGTGGCCACGTCGGATGGCGCGAGTGTTAAGAGAGCAATATCAGGCCCCCATTCTGAAACCTTGCCGTCCCACAACTCTTGGTAAGGGATGGCATCACGTAGCACCATATACGATGATTGATAGTCGGTAAGAACTAGACCAATCTTTTCCGATTCTCTGGCCTTATGCCAGACATGTGCGGCGGTCAAGATATAGTGCGTGCCTTCGATCTCCACAAAGGTTCCAGATCCAATCGGTCGCGGGCGAGATTGCTGTTTCTCAGGCAAAACAATATAGACTGCGACCAAATAGTTCTTGAGCAGAAGAATGACGTCTTCCAATACATTCTGTGGGATATCCTTTATTGGAATGTCTCCGTTCACTTGTCTCTCCCCTCTTGGCCGCGGAAATCTTAGGTGTTTTTTCAACGCAGAGTAAGGATGTACCTCCGCTCATCCAAGAACCGGGACCGGTCTATGAGCGACCGGTCCCGGTTCCACACTCTCAAGGAAGCATGCGGCATCGAGCGACTTGCGCCGGAGCGGCGGGGTCCCCACCCGGCGTCTGAAGAAGGAAAGCTGGAACTGACTCAAGCACTGCGATCGAACGATCGCAGCTGAAGGAATTCCAGAAGGCTTCCACTTCAGAGCGCCGTGGAAGGGGTGCCGTAAGAGGCGCTGGAGCGAGAGGGCGCACGCTTCCTGTTTCCTGATTGCGGAGGTTCAGACGGGACGGACGATTTGCACCGCTGCATCACTCTCAATTCGTCCAACTGGTGAGATTTTTCCGTCGCGTTCCTTGCGTACGATCCGCTCAATCTGTACGATGGCGCCGCGATGCCAGCTATCGACAGCCGCATTTTCTGGAGAGGACTTCCGATCCAGCCGGCCGACTTCGGGTCGTCCTGTTTCATTGCACAACCAGGCCCGCTTCTCGCCCTTGAGTTCCCGTAACTCGCTCACGACCCGGAATGTCTGCGGGCTCCGCGGCACAATGGTGCGACCGTCTGTGCGCAACAGCAGATAGGAAAACTTCAACGCGTCTTTAATGAACCCCACGTCCCGATCGATCGCAGCAATCGCAGGAGGCGTCTGCCACGGTCGCTCCTCATGACACCAATCGTCTGGACGGTCTAAGGCGGGACAGGCCCCCTCGTGTAAGCAGGGACTATAGACAGTACAAAGCCCCTGCTTGAGCAGGTGATTACGCATATGATGCAGCTCTCGAGCCGTCTGCCGCAAGGCCGGCTCGACGATTATGATGGTGCCGTGCGGCGCGAGAAACGGCAGGATCTGGGCAACAACTGCAGCCCGCTCTGCCGGAGGATCGGCCGCTGTCGGAAACAATTCATTCAGGCAATTCGCCATGATAATGAGGTCATACGGCCTACCCCGAACAATCTGCTTGCCGAGATCGCCTTTGAGCGGATGTTCCAGATTGCCCTCGACACACCGAAGTCCTGATGTTGATATTCCAACCTCCCGGCAATAGGCCTCCCACAACCTCTTTGTGTCCCGTAATGGTGCGTGGGACGCATCGGTGGCCAGGACCGACACAGATTTTGCCAGTTCGGGGCTGCGATGCCACAGCCAATCTAAGAGGGCTAAAGCCCCAGTCCCTGGGCCACAGCCTAGGTCAAGTACGGCCATTGGATGATTCGATGCTTCCATGCCGTTGTCCTCGGGCAGCTCGTCCAATAGGACTTGGACTTTGGAGAGGTTTACAGGGAGGAAATACGAGAGATAGGCAGAAGCGTGGGCAGGGTCATCCAGGTAACGCAGGGGCAATGTTGCGCGTGCTGTCGTAAAGAGACGTGAAAGGTTCACGACCGCTTGCGCCAAGACGTCGCCAGGAAGATCCCCCCCGGGCGACACCTTTGCCAACACCCGCATGAATTGCGATGACAGACCAGCCAGTTTCTTCTCGTTGAAGGGTTGCATGGGCATAGTGTAAGCTGATGGTGATTAGGAGGACAACCATGACAGACGCAATTCTATTGGCCTATAAAGATATCGAACGCTCAATGGAGCGATTCACCCAACTCCTCCAAAACCATGTGGAGACGATGGGTGCGACCCCATCCCACGACGCCGACAAAGTCTTCCGATTGTCGCAAGGTTCCAAGGCGATGAGGGACAGCGCGATGATCTACCTCTCCTACGCCAAATACGTGGCCTATGGCATGCCTGAGAGTGAGGACATGGTGCAGGACGAA
>DASYVB010000117.1:0-7367 GCA_036000525.1 Nitrospiraceae bacterium
GCCTCTTCGCCCAAGGACGCGCCTTGTCCCAAGCAAAACCGCCGCAGCGAACGAAAGCCCGAGACGAATTGTGGAGAATCAAAGGACAGGAATCACAGGGATAGCGCGTGCCTGCAGGACGTTCAAAAAGTTCATCCAGCAAGGCCGCAGCCGATGGAAGCACCGGAGGCGTAGCCTCTGGGCTACGTTGAGGATGCTTTCGAGGCGAGTACGCAGCTGGGGGACTTTTTCAACGTCCTGTTAATCGGAGTCGCCGACGCTGCCTCGGTGGATGAGCTTGAGGAACTCCAGCCTGGTTTGCGGCTGACTGCGGAAGGCGCCTAACATGGAGCTGCTGACCGCGACCGTGTTCTGCTTTTCGACGCCCCGCATCATCATGCAGAGGTGTCGCGCTTCGACGACCACACCCACTCCGCGCGCATTGAGCTTCGATTTCAGGGTTTCGGCGATCTGGACGGTTAGCCGTTCTTGGACTTGCAGCCGGCGCGCAAAGACATCCACGATGCGCGGAATCTTGCTGAGTCCCACCACCTTCTTATTGGGCAAATAGCCAACATGGACTCTGCCGTAGAACGGCAGCAGGTGATGTTCACAGAGGCTAAAAAAGTCTATGTCTTTCACAATCACCATCTCGTCGTACTCGATCGGAAAGAGGGCACCGTTCAAGAGCTGATCAATGTCGCGGTGGTACCCCTGAGTCATGAAAGCGAAGGCCTTGGCCACTCGCTCGGGAGTCTTGAGGAGCCCGTTCCGGCCGGGCGTTTCACCAATGGCCAGCAGCATCTCTGTGACCAGGGATTGCAGTGAATCCAGACCCGCCAGTCTGCCATTCCCGCTAACGTTTTCGACCTGCTGCTGATCCCGCCGCCCGATTCCCTGCTTAGCCATGCCGCCCCTCTCTATACCGTAATGCGCAATGTTTAATGTTGAATTTTGAATGTTGGGAAATCATCAGATCGTCAGACATCCTCCGCCTCACCTTGAGGCCTCTTCCGATTCCGACAATTCAACATTCAACATCTATCATTTAACATTCCCAATGCCGCTTCACGAGGAATGCGGGCTAAGCACCGAAGCCCGGTTCGCTGACCCCGCATACTCGAAGTAGTTGTCGCGTGTTTCAATCAGCCCGACCTTTTCCAGTTGCCCGGCGGGGAGGCATTTCACTAACAGATCCCAGATCAGCAGCACCAGATTTTCTCCCGTCGTGGTGCGATCGGCAAACTCAGGATCTTGATTGATATCGTGATGGTCGAATCGCGTGACCACTTGGTCGGCCACAGTCCGATCCAGCCGATCAAGGTCAACGCCTCCCCCGGTCGTGGTCGGAACCGTGCTCTTCACAGTCACCAACACAACATAGTTATGGCCGTGCCCATTGGGATTATTGCACTTCCCAAATGCAGCCAGATTTTCTTCGGGAGACAGATGATCCGTGTGCAGCCGGTGCGCCGCGCAAAACCGATATCGCCTCGTGACGCTCGCCTGTGTCATCGTGGATTCAGTTCACATCTAGCCCAAAAATAGAACAGCCAGGACTGGCCGCCGTATTCGGACAATCCTGGCTTCTCCTGTCAACCAGCTCGCGCCACTCCAGCGCAAATTCCTTAGACGCTGAAGGAGCTGCCGCAGCCACACGTGGTCTTCGCTTGTGGACTCTTAATCGAGAACCCGGATCCTTGGAGACTATCCACGTAATCAACTTCGGCTCCCTGAAGGAGCGGAGCGCTCTGCGAATCCATGATGATCTTGACATCACCCTTTTCAATCACGGTGTCGTCGTCGGCCATCTTCGACTCGAAGGCCATCCCGTATGTATACCCGTGGCACCCGCCGCCCTTGACATAGACCCGCAGGCCGACAATATCCTTCTCTTCCACCATTAATTCCTTGATCTTGTGTTCTGCAATCGTCGTAATCGTAACCATCGTGATCCTCCTCCTGTGACCGGGCCGTCCTTCGAAGACCTGCCTGGAATTGTTTAGTGTAACATCTCTTTACTGGATTTCAATACCCTGCGACTCCGACTGCGGCATTGTGGGCGCAACCCACTTGCCCTCTGGCACCCGAACTACCACGTCTCCGAGCACTTTGGCCTGGCATCCAAGACGATGCCACGGCTCACTGAGAGCTTCCCGATCGAGAAGATCTTGCTCATCAAAGTCGATCTCCGACAGGTTCTCGGCACCGATCTGCACTTCGACCCGACAGGTGGTGCAGGAGGCGTTCCCACCACAATCGTGGTTTAACACAAACCCGAGAATCTTCGACGCCTCCAACAACGACGTATTGACCTCAACCTCTCCACTCTTGCCCTCAGGATGGAGAAACGTCACGCGCGGCATCGCGAATCCCCCTCAATGCACCATGGCTCCGGCCGTCACCGGCTGATAGGGACAGCGCTGCAATCGGATATGTTCTTCAAACTCGTGACGGAACAATTTCATGCTGCTCTGAACCAACACTGCGGCCCCGGTCACCAGCGTGCAATAGCCCGTCCCCTTCACAAATCCACAGACCTGGAGGAGACTCTCCATGTCTTTCTCCGTCCCCTCTCCCTCCTCAATCTTGGTCATGAGCGCGGCGAGATTGATGGTCCCCATTCGACAGGGTGGGCACTGCCCACAACTCTCGACCTTGAAGAAATTGGAGAACTTGAGCGTCAGCGCCACCATGCACGTCGCATCATCGACCACGATCACACCGGCCGACCCAAGCCCCGTGCCGGCTTTCTTCAACGAATCGAAATCCATCGTCAGGTCGAGCTGATCGGCGGTGACCATCGAAAACGCCGGTCCACCAGGGAACACCGCCTTGATCTTGCGCCCGCCTGGCACCCCCCCACCGCACTTGTCCACGAGTTCCCGGATTGTAGTACCCATCGGCATCTCGTACACGCCGGGCCGATTCACGGCACCACTCAGGGAGAACATCATTGTGCCCGGACACTTTTCTGTGCCGACCTGCGTGAACCAGGCTACGCCTTTCATGAGGATCCGCGGAATGTTGCACAGAGTTTCGACATTGTTGACCAGCGTCGGCTTCCCGTAGAGGCCGAAGTCCGTCGGGTAGAAAGGCGGCTTCTGCCTCGGCATCGCCGGACGCCCTTGCATGGATTCGAGCATTGCTGTTTCTTCACCGGCCACGTAACTCCCGTGGCCTTCAAAGACTTGTAGATCGAGATCCACGCCACTCCCCAGGATATTCTTGCCCAAGAACCCTTGAGCCTTCGCCTGCGCCAAGGCTTTCTTCAGATTCTCCCGTTCTTCGCGATACTCATGATTCACATAGATAAACGCCGCCTTAGCTTGGACCGTGTAGGCCGCGATGAGGCAACCTTCGATAAGCTGGTGTGGCGCCTGCTTGAGTAAGTATCGGTCTTTAAACGTCCCTGGCTCATGTTCGCCTGCATTGCAGACGAAATAGTGTTCCTTCAACCGATGATTGAGGACCTTTTCCCACTTGATGCCGGTGGGAAAGCCCGCGCCCCCTCGCCCACGGAGCCCGGCTTTCTTCATTTCATTGACGATATCGTTCGCGCTCAGCTCTTTGATGCACTTCTTCCAGGCCTCGTAGCCCCCGATCTTCCGGTAGGCCTCGATATCCCAGGGAGCGCCATCAAGCGTTTGGAGAACTCGTGGTTCAGTCGCAGTCGTCATGCGCCCTTCCTTACCCGTTTGGCTCAACGGATGGAGCGATACTATAAGGTGCCTGGCCTGTATTCGTCAAGGCAATGCCACGATAATAGGCCTGAATCTCAACGACTTAGGGCCACTGCCCTATATGAGATTGGCCATATGGGCCATCGAGTCGTAAAAGGTATGACGTGAAAGGTGAAACGTATCTCGTTGGGGATAAGAGCGTATAGCTAATGGCGTATACTTGGCAGCAAAGACACTCCTCTCTATTCCGGACCATACGCTATTGGCTATACGCCATATGCTCTTTTCTTTGGACGAGAGATGAACGGGACTTGCCGGCGGGCTTTCCCACCGGCAGTCGTACGTCGTCTTACTCTTCTTCGCCAGAACGCCCGCTCTTCCGAGCGGGGATGAATGGCGAGGAGAGCCTTCCGAAGCTTTATCGAAGGAGGGCTACGGAGAGTTCCGCATCCTATTAAGATACCCCGCGCGGGAGCGCGGGGAGCTTCACTTGAGGTGGCTGCCGGCTCCCATGAATAGCAGCATGGGAATCGACAACATAAAGTTGACCCGGGAAGCGAGAAGCGCGGTCCGACCCCACTGGGCCATTTCTGCCGGTGCAGGGGTCCCCTGGGCTGCTGCCGTCACCGCCGCAATAATTCTCTTTTGGTTCGGCCAAATAATCGCGTGGACATTGGCCATCATGATGATCCCCAATAACCCGCCGATTCCCAACGCAATCGCGCCGGTTCCACCTCTCTGATACAGGTAGAGGTACAACACAATTCCGGCAAGCACCGTGACCGTCGCGCCATGACGGAACCAGTTCAGCGCAGCGGGCATCAGTTTGGGAATCACGATGTTCTTAGTGGGGCCATCGAGGCTCTTCAAGAACGCCGCATTGATCAGGTTGAAGAAATACAACAACCCGATCCAGGTGATCCCGGCCAAGAAATGGGCCCAACGTAACAACAAGCCAAACCAGTCGGCATCACCGACCGCCATGCCGGTCATACCGAGATACCCCATAATCAAAACCACGGCGAGTGCGAATCCTACGCCCATGGTTTGCATCGGACTCTCAAGAAATTTCATAGTATCTCCTCGCTCAAAGTACTGCTCAATGTATTGCTTAGTCGCTGTCTGTACTGTAGCCCTGCTCTGAATGTCAAGCAAGGAGCAGGTCAGTCATTGGTCAACAGAGGGAATGTGGCCTGCCGTTCCTGCCAATGACTATTGACCATTGACCGCTGACCATTTCGTTACTTCATCAACCGATCGACTGTTACGCAGAGTTCGCGCACCGCGCTAGCAGAGGTCACCAATGCCGCTCGCTCCTCCGCCGTTAGCTCATATTCAACCACCTGCTCCGCCCCACCCCGACCCAGCCTGACCGGCACACCAACGACGACATCCATTAATCCATACTCGCCCTCGCAAAGCACCGCACAGGGCAACACCCGCTTCTGGTCCTTCACGATCGCCTCAACCATATCGACCACCGAGGCCGACGGAGCATAGTACGCGCTGCCCGTTTTTAACAGACCCACGATTTCAGCGCCTCCCTCGCGTGTCCGCTTCACAATCGCCTCCAACCGGTCCTTCGACATCAGCTCCAAGACCGGTTTCCCCTTCACCGTCGTGTAGCGCAACAGCGGCACCATCGTGTCGCCGTGCCCCCCCAGCACCATCGCAGCCACGTCGGGAGCTGGCACACTCAGTTCAGCGGCGATGAAGGAACGCATGCGGGCGGAATCGAGCACCCCCGCCATACCCAAAACCCGCGACTTCGGCAGTCCGCTCACACGACGCGCCACATGGACCATGGCATCCAAGGGGTTGGTGACAAGAATCAGAATGACGTTCGGCGATCGAGACACCAGCGCAGAAACGACCGACTTCACGATCTTCGCATTCGTGGTCAACAACTCGTCACGGCTCATCCCCGGCTTGCGAGGAATTCCGGAGGTGATCACCGCCACCGACGAGCCGGCCGTTTCATCATAACCGTTGGTGCCCACCACGCGGGTGCTATAGCCGAAGACTGGCCCGGCCTGTGTGATATCGAGGGCCTTGCCTTGCGGAATGCCCTCGGCAATATCGACAAGCACTACCTCGTACTCATCCTTCTCGGCCAACCGCTGCGCCGTCGAGCCTCCGACATTCCCCGCGCCCACCACTGTAATCTTCGGTCTCCCCATCATCGACTCCTCGTGAAGCATACATCCCCTTACGCCTCACGCCTTACGCTTCACGTATGTTCGTGTTCCGTCCAGCCCGCGACTTTAAAATTGATCGTGCAGACGAAATTGTCTCCGTCATAGAAATTAACTTTAATCTTCTTCTTGCCATAAGTCTTTGCCAGAAAGGCGTCCGGATCATCGACCAATGCCTGATACCCTCCCGCCGGATATTCGCCCAGGTCGTGGAATACCACAATCATCCCTACTTTGACTTCTTGGAGAATCTTGGCCCAACAACGAGGATAGACTTCCCAAAACTTGGCCTCGATCAGGTCCTTCGTCGGCTCCTGGCGATCCTCCCCCGGCTTGATGGGCTGTGCAAACTTCGCCAACCGACGAACATAGGGATACTGATGCCCCGTAAACAGCTTGTATAGCCAGGGCGGCACATTTGGCTTGGCCAGCTGATTATTCATATCGCCAGTTTTGAATGTTCAATGATGAATGTTGAATACGTGATGCATATTCCCCCTCGTGTCTCATCTCACAATTCACAATTTAACATTCATCATTCAACATTCACGACTTCTACGTCGTGAGCCGCTGATAGATCCGGGGCAATCGCTTCGGCAAGGCTTCGAGATGATCAATGACTGCGAATTGCACGTCCCCGTACATTCTCCGGACATAACCATCGGCCTCCCGATCAATCGTAATACAAAACGGATGCACCCCCCGCTGACGCGCCTCTCGTAACGCAGCCTTGGTGTCTTCCAGCGAGTACTCGTCTTTATAGCCGTCATCGAGCGGACGCCCATCGCTGATGAGGACGAGCAGTCGCGTCCGCGCCTCTCGTGCCAGCAATTTGGCTGTGGCATGGCGAATGGCCGCCCCATCACGGTTTTGCCGCAGGGGAGCCAATCCGCCTAAACGCTGCGCCGCTTGCCCGCCCAACTGATCGTCAAAATCTTTGATCACAAGAAAATCCACTTGCCCGCGGCCCTGGCCCGAATAGCCGTAGAGCGCATATTGGTCTCCGACCGCTTCAAGCGCTTCACACAAGAGCACCAGCCCCTCTTTCTCCAGATCGATCACGCGACGGCCGCTGTCCAACAGGCGACTGGTTGACCCACTCACGTCGACAAGAAACGCAGCCGCGACATCCCGTTCTTTTCTCTCCCGCCTTACGTAGATCCGCTCCGACAGGTCTGCCCCCGCCGTTCGCTCCGAGCACATACGGACCGCCGCATCCACATCGAGCTCGTCGCCATCGGCTTGGCCCGGCACGCGCCGCAACCCCGGGGGCCGCAGAATTTCGAAGAATCGCCGAAGGGCTGAGACCTCAGTCCCGTGCGCGCTCAACATGGCACCCACGATATCCCCGCTCCCCTCCTCTGCGGCACGCTCGACGACGCGACACCAATTGAGGCGATAGTCATCGATCTCCTGATCCCATTCCGGATAGCGCACCTCACGGTCGCCCGACGCGGCATGATCAAGCAGCGCCGGCTGCTCAACCTTCAAGGCCAGGAGTTCTTCCACA
>DASYVB010000118.1:0-6287 GCA_036000525.1 Nitrospiraceae bacterium
TCGCTCACATGGGTGAAGGCCATGTCTCGTCCGTTCAGCGAGTCCAGCACCGCCTGCCCTGCGAGACTCAGGGGATGCGTCAGACGAATTTCGAGATCGCCGCCTAACAATCCTCGCGCTTCTTTCGTAACGGCGCGCTCAACATTCGTGCTAAACAGCGACACCCCGACCAAGGCCCCGACACCGATCGCGATGCAGGCGAAGAAATAGAGAAAGTGCCGCCAGGCTCCCCGGGTTTCACGCCAGGCCATCTTAAAGATGAAGCGATTCACGGGAATGACTCTGCGACCCGATGGTCTGAGTTGGTAAGGGTGTCGGATTCGATGTGGCCATCGCGCAACGCAATCACGCGCTCCATCGAAGACGCGATGACTCGCTCATGCGTGACGAGGACTAATGTGGTTCCATAATCGCGATGGAGAGAATGGAGCAGATGCATCACGTGCTGTCCCGTGGCCGAATCCAAGTTGCCGGTTGGCTCATCGGCCAACAGGATTGGTGGGTGACAGGCGAACGCTCTGGCCACCGCCACCCGCTGCTGCTCACCTCCCGACAGTTGGACAGGATAATGATGCAATCGATCTCCCAGGCCGACGGTCCGCAAAAGATCCGTCGCGCGATCCTGTGCCGTGCGTATCCCTGCCAACTCCAGCGGCACCAGGACGTTTTCCAGGGCGGTGAGTGTGGGAATGAGATGGAAGGATTGGAAGATGTAGCCGATGTGATCGCGACGATACCGCGCCAAGGCACTCTCGCGCATCGCAGAGATTTCCACGCCGTTCAACGTGATGGAGCCGGACGTCGGGCGATCCAGCCCCGCGATGAGGCCCAGCAAGGTGGACTTCCCGCTCCCGGATGGGCCGACGATGGCTACGCGCTGCTTATCAGGAATCTCGAGTGTGACATCGTCGAGGATCGTGACCTGATGGCCGCCGCCGGCCAAGCGCATCGTCAGGTGAGAGAGGGTGATCATGTTGTATGTCTGGCTCCGACAGTATCGTCCACGTTAAAGCTATATTATACTGGATGATGATGCGCCGCTCATGGATTCTCACAAAACAATTTTCCTGCCTCTGCCTCTCTTTGATCCTCCTCTGTGAGTATGACTTCGCCCGTGCGTCCGCCTCTCCGCCCCCGTCGTCGAACCCCCCTCGCGGGGGCGTGGGACCACGTCTGGGAACCGAGGTGACAGCGCAACCGGGCCGACCGAAGAAGCCTGTCTCCGCCGAACGCTTCCGCATCGTCGCCTTCGGCAACAGCCTGACGGCCGGCTTAGGCGTGGCGCCGGATCAATCGTATCCCGCGCATCTGCAGCGGGCGTTGAATATAGCGGGCTATGGCTATCGGGTCGTGAACGCGGGAGTCAGCGGCGATACGACAGCCGGCGGAATCCGGAGAGTCTCCTCGGTTCTGAACAGCAGGCCAGCGATCGTCATTCTGGAACTCGGCGGCAACGATGGGCTCCGCGGCCTTAGCTTGCACGAGACGAAAACCAACCTCGAACGGATTATTCAACAACTCCAACAGGCCTCGGTCACCGTCGTGTTAGCGGGAATGAAACTTCCTCCGAATTATGGACAGGAGTATACCTCGGGGTTTGAGGCGCTCTACCAGACCCTAGCGAAGCAATATAGCCTGACACTGATTCCATTTTTTCTCGATGGGGTGGCAGGCTCGCCTTCGCTCAATCAGGCCGACGGCATTCATCCGACAGGAGAGGGCTATCGCCTGATTGTCGAGAAGGTCTTCCCAACGATTGAGCCACTGCTGCAACGAAACCGGTAAAGGCAGTCAGCATGATTCATGACGGTTCGTCCGAAATGGCGGAGTTGAGCGCGATTCGCGTGATGGGTGAGGCGGTCTGAAGGTTGAAGGATTCGGAACTTCGAACTCAGAACTTCGAACTTCGAGTTACGGAACTTCGCGTTACGCTTTTCCCACCAGTCTCGCCCGTCTCGCTTGAGTCAGGCATCGGCGATTGCAGTAGAAACGTTCATGAATATTAAGGGTTGAGCCAAGCATTGCGCGGCGCTCGTTGAGACGCGCCGCGCAGTGGGTCTGGAGAGGAAACTACCTGGGACTCATTCGATGCGAGCTGGCCGGGTTCCGTAAGCTACTTTCCTTTGCCTTTCGGCTTCTGCGAGGCTTCTTCGGCATGCGCCAGCGATTCCTCCATATGCTTCAGAGCTTCCTTGGCATGCTCGAGCGCTTCCTTAGCGTGGGCTTCGGCGTTTCCTTTTAGTGCCTCTTCCAGATGCTTAATGGTTTCCTTCTGGTGCTCGATGCCTTCCTTGGCATGCTTGATCGTTTCCTTGACATGAACATTTCCGCCCGCGAATGCGGGAATCGTCACGCCGCATGCGATAAGACCACAGACAGCGACTGCGACAACGATAGCTTTAACTCGGCTCATAACCCCTCCTCTGTGATGGTAGACTCATAACCGGAACAGGATCATACATCAACGGCAGGCATTTGTTAACCTGCATAACTCATGACGGCTCTCAATTCTTCTCCCCGAAGAGCCGGGGACAGCGACGATTTCAACAATGCACCGCTCCTCAGCCTCCCCCCACTCCGGCCCACCGTCTTTCCCATCCCTCGCACCAATCGCTATAACTGTCCCTATCAGGCTGCGGGAATACTATGTTGGCCCGCGAGACTGGCAGGACGGGCGAGAGTTCGAGGTTCCCGGAACTTCGGACCTCGCCTTTCTCGCATTTCACGCGCCATGGACTGTGGCACTGGCGGACTGTTTCAGCATCTTGCCAGAAAGGGGTTCCGTTACTTCATGACCTCGCCCGTGCAATACCAGCTATCGCCTTTCACGCCGTTGACTGCTGTGACTAGCTGTTCTGGCTTCACCTTGCCGGATTCGACGGTCACCACCGCATGGCCCGCCATACTCTTGACATCGACTGCCTTCACGCCGGCCACTTTCGTCAGCGCATCCCGAACATTACTCAAATAGGCATCGCAGTACTTGCCGCCGAGCATGAGCATGACTTTCTCCTCGGCCGCGAAGACCGTCGTCGCCATCGCACAAGCTAATCCGATCAGACAGCCAAACTTGATGAATGTATTCATGACTTCCCCTCCTCTTGAATGGTCGTCAGCCTCTGCTGACCACAATCCACCCGCGCCGTACAATTCCAGCCTGACACGAGCGCTGTCACCGACAAGAAGTCTGCGGCTTCCCCCACACGCAAGAGTTCTTTATCCATGGTCCTTTTAATGTCGAAATCGTCCTTGTTTTGTCTGTAAGGGGGCATGGTGTCCTGCCCCCTTACATACCCTTTCTCAGGCACAGGACAGTGGCGTAACGGTGTAGTCCGTACATGCCCATCATCGGAAGCTTCCGCCGAATTCCTTCAAAACGATGAAGGAAACCCGATCAGAGCGATCCAACGGTGAAGAACAATACAGGTATGGAGAAACTAGAGGAAGGGAGGCGCGCGCGATGGTGGCTGAACCGTGAGGACAGCACTGATCTGTGGTTCGAAAAACTCTTGCTCTATGAGAGCGACTTGTTCACCGGGAGCGAAGTGGACCGAGGTTTCCTCAACGGCATTGGCTGCGATACAGAGCCATGAACAGAGTGCGGTTGCATGGGCGGAGGCGTCATGATGCGCATGCTGGGCAGCATGGGCTGTCAGCTGCGGGTAGACAATCCCGCTGAGCGCCACAAGCCAGAGCGCCAACCCTACAACTGCAAATTGTTGAATCCTACGGTTCATAGAGCTTCATAGAGGAGCCCCTGACTTTACCGGCTCTGTTTCTGAATCCGCGCGATGGTTTCATCGATCTTCTGTTCGGTGAGCAGCCCACCTTTGATGTACTCCTGGATGACGCCTTTTTCATCGATGAACACATTGACCGGCAATCCGAACACCCCAAATCGATTCGCCACCTTGTTGTCGCGATCCATCAAGACCGGGAATGTGTAGCCGTACTGCTTGATGTACTCGCGCACTTTGGCGTCGTCCTCCAATTCGTTCACGGCGAGGACTACGAAGCCTTTGTCACGCAGCTTGTCATAAATCTTTTGCATGGCCGGCATTTCCGTCCTGCAGGGCTTGCACCAGGTGGCCCAGAAGTTCACGAGCACGATCTTGCCGCGATACTGGCTGAGGCTCTGTGACTTGCCCTCCAAGTCGATCAGACTAAAATCCTCTGCCTGCATCCCGACCGTCGGGACTCGCGAGCCCATGCTCCAGACATCGAACGGCAAGACCCCGAGGGTGGCGACAAGAATACCGACCATCAGAACATTTAGATGTTTCATCACAATTTCCTCATGACAAGGAGCACTGCTCTCACGACGGTTTCAAGACTTGGAACAACTTCGTGATGCCGAATACATAACTTACACCTTGAGCCAAATTCCCATTGAAATCACGGGCTATAGGGATCTGGGAATAGAAGTACAACGACGTGTTCTCAGTCAAAGGAGTCGTGATGAGTTCGCCAAGACTGAGTTGGAAACCAGGTGTATAGGCAAGGAACGTAGAACCGGTTGTAGGAACGGCTCGGTTCGTGATCGTGTCATCAATCGGAATAGCCTCACCTGGGAAAAGTGCTGGACCATCGCTAGGCGTTGCTGATCGAGCCAGCGACCCGCTAAAAGAATCGTGAACCATATAGCGGTAGTTGAACTGATTGGCCAGCACAAGCCAGGGAACCGTAACGAGATTCGCGCCGAATCCCAAATCGAATTGATCGCCGAATTGATAGCCAAAGTTATTGCGGAACGTATGCCGGTAACTGGCAGAGGCGAATTGGTTCAAGCGATGGGGAATGACTTCATAGGTTTGATAGATCGATCCTTGAAGACCGAGTTGTCCGCGTCCAAGCTGGGCTGTCGGTTCCATCGTCTCAGCGGCCTCGACACCCGCAGTCTTCTGATCATGATCACCCGTGGGAAGATACACGCCGAAGCTCGTTACAACCATACTGCTCAGCGTGGGCAACATGTTGTACTTCGCGTTAATGAAGATGTCACCGATGCCGTTATCTGAGAACCGCGTGAGCTCACCGGCACCACCATTGACCTCTCCCAATCCATCTATGTGCTGATGCTTGATCCGTTTATAGGGGATCGCGACTTCGATCCCGAACTGATCGGTGACGCCGTAGTTCAAATCCAGCGTGTACATTTGACTAATTGTTCGGATCTCATGGTGATGGCCAAGAATCAGCTGTCGATGGTCGAGATCGACCGCGGGAATAACCCCGTTCGTGCCACTCAGCAATGTCCCTTGAGGCGTATAGGTATAAAAGGTATTTACGGTCAGCAGACCAGCCGGCGAGACTTGCTGCGCCGACCCGATCACGACAAAACAGGTGACGGATCCGCACGATGCCTGCGCAGTCTGGGCGCCTGGCCACGAGAAGAAGACTATTGGAAGACTGAGAATGAATCCGAGTGTGAACCGTTTCCCTGCCATCATGATGCGCCTCCTTTTTCTCTATAAGAATCGTCCCCATCCGCCGGTCCTACAACCCACTTAGTGGGTCGCGTGAGAGACGGAATGTGCCCTGATGCGAGCCGATGGGTAACAGAGACTACAGAGAGAAAGACGGAGGGGCGCGGCTGGAAGAAATCTGGCACAGCTCGATCGAGGGCTGCGCAGAAATGGGGAGCGTGATGAAAGCAATAGGACTGAGTTCGGCCTGAAACGTGACCCCCGCACTATCATCGAGAATCGTCCCGGCGGCACACATCCAGGAGCAGAGCACGGTGCCATGCGTGGCAGCCTGATGATGGGCATGGTGTCCGGCATGCTCGACCAACTGCGCCTGAGCCAATCCGCCGACGGAAAGGACACAGAGCACCAAGAGGATCGATGCGAATTTGAGGACGATGCGGTTCATCAGAAGGCAACCCAGTGTGAATTGGCCGAATGCTACTGGACGCCCACGAGGCCTGTCAAGTCGGCTACTAGCACCAGGCCGCTGCTTATTATAGGATTCATGGAAAAGATGCTGTATACTGCGCAAAATACTTTCGGAGACATCGGCGTTCGTTCGGAACGACAGTATCATGGTCACGCAACTACTCAACCAGATCTTCGGCAGTAAAAACGATCGTGAAATCAAGGCACTCCGCCCGATTGTGGAGCAGATCAATAGCCTGGAATCAGGCCTGACTCCGCTCTCCGATCACGCCCTCATGGACAAGACCCAGGAGTTCAAGAAGCGCCTTGGGGCCGGCGAGACCCTGGACGACATCCTGCCTGAGGCCTTCGCGGTCTGCCGTGAAGTGTCCCGCCGCAAGTTGAACATGC
>DASYVB010000119.1:0-9034 GCA_036000525.1 Nitrospiraceae bacterium
TGTTCAGCTTGGAGATCATCTTTCATATGTTGCGGGTTCGTGGTGCCGGTCAACGGGAGCATCCCGACCTGCATCGCAAACCGAAAGACGACTTGTGCGAGACCAGTCTCTAACCGTTGGGCGATGGCCCGAATGCCTGGATCAGCAAAGACTTCTCGATTGGCAGTCAACAGCGAAAAGCCTTGATAGATGATCCCATGGGCCCGGCAGATCTCCCGCACTTCTTTGTCCCATCCGAGTGCGGCATAACAACGGTTTTGTACCACCATGGGTTTCACCGCCGCCCGAGCACAGAGCTGGGTGAGCTGCCCAGCCGTGACATTGCTGATGCCGATCATTTTTGTTTTCCCTGACTGATAAAGCCCTTCGATGGCGGCCCACACCTCCCAGTCCGCACTTCCCAATCCCTGCCTCTGATAGGGCCCGTGCAACACATAGGAGTCCAGATACTCGGTGTGCAGGTGGGCCAACGAGCTGTCGAAGGACTGTGTCACTTGAGTGGTGAGGTTGGCCGAGGCATCGTAGGGGGTACGATGGTCCTGGCCATTCGTCGGCGTAAACTTGGTTTGAAGAAAGAGGCGATCTCGTCCGACCCCTTGCCGCGCAAGGGCCAGCAGGGCCTCCCCCACCAGGGCTTCCTGGTAATGGATTAGTTGGTTGGCCGTATCGATGGCCGTGAAGCCCGCCGCCACGGCTAACTGCACCAGTTGTGTCGTGGCCTCTTTTTTCCACGCCGTGCCATACATGAACGAAGGAACCGACACATTGTTATAGGCGGTCAAGGACATGCTGTGTTCTCCAAGACGAACAGGATGCTGGAAAAGGCCGCCAGCGGCGTTCTCGCATCGCTCTCAAGAACCGTGAAAGGAAAGACGTGAAAGGTGAAACGTAGGAATGCCGACCGCTCTTCCTCCGTAACCTTTCACGTTTGACGATTCACGTTTCACGGATCGATGGACGGCCTTTTTGAGCATCCTGCGGGAGGGCTCTCCTATTCTGCTACGCGTACGACCATGGAACTGTTCTCGCACTTAAATATGGTGTTTCCACTGCACGAAGGATATGGCTGCGATCCGTCACGAAGAGGCGGGGCGACTGGCCCGAATGAGATCCGACACAGGGTAGCCCAGCTGTTGGGATCGCTCGACCAAACGCCGATACGTTGCCTCGTCCAGCTGAGGGGTTCGGGACAGAATCCAGAGGAATCGACGATCTGGAGTACCCACCATAGCAGTCCGGTACTCCGCATCAAGATTGAGAATCCAATAGTTCCCCTCGCGGGATGAGCCAAACAGACGCGCGAACCAATTGTCGAATACCACCGTGAGTCGCGCGTTCGTCTTGGTATCGACCACCGTCGCCACTCCCTCTGCCTGCTCAACCCCGCCGGTATCCGTCACACATTCATTGTGCACTCCGACTGCCCCATCGGGACGGCTGGAATACATCGCCTTTGAGTCCACGCAGTGACGCTGAAACCACATCGGGAGCCGCGCAATTTCATACCACGTGCCGGCATAGCGCGAGAGATCCACCGACGCGACCGTCGGTAGATCACCTCTCGAATCCACTCCTGCACAGGCCTCCAGCGTGAAGCACAAGACCGCCAACGCGGGACGGGCGCTCACAGAACCTGAACGGTTGGCGACACGTCGTAGTGGCAACGTCCTCATCGTCATCAGTATCTCATCCTCCCTCGCAGCAGGCCGCGTCGACAAAGCCGCGGCCTCACAATGTTTTCCCAAGCGCACCGCTACTTCCGTACGGCGATCCCGTAGCTATCCGCTGTTTCTTTTCCGTCTTTCATATTCGTGATGGCCGCCTGCCCCTTAATAAGACGAGGCAGACCTCTGCTCGCCAGATCGTGAATTGTCATGTTGGGCCTCCATCACCCAGACCTGACAGGTCCGAATACGGTCGCGTGCTGACATGCAATGACCATCGCACCCGTAGGAAAGGACACAGAGTAAGAGGATTCAGATGAGAGATCAATGGCCCAGCCTTCTCGGGTGAGCTCCACCGTGCCGATAGGCTGGCCGGAACCAAGTTGAAAGGATTAGACAAGAACCGTCGCGCCCTCAGCAGGTCAGGAGCGGCGACTTGCGACTGGGTGACGGAAAAGAAGAAAGACGCGAGAAGAAGGAAACACTGACGGCGCGCACCGGATCGCTTCAGAATCTGAGCGATCCGGCAATGTGGGAGATAGCTATTCACGCCGTCTCCCAGACACATTACGGCGAGTCTGCCTGCCTGGACGTCGTGCCGACCGCGTCCAGGTGCGTCGCCACCGCGCTTGCGAGGTCGAGCGCCCCTTGCATGATCGTGGCGCGAAGAGAGAATACCGCATTGGATTCTGACTTCCGTCTCCGCGATTGCAGCAGAAACGTTCATGAATAGTCCGGGTTAAGGACCGGTTTGAGACGACGTACGGTTGGCGGTGCTCTGCAAATCCATATCGAGCAGGACCACACTACCGGGTTCCTTGGGATCGAGTCGGATCGGCATCCGATCGACAACCAGTTTGACCAAGGGCACCGCGACGATGTGCGGAGCCTTTCCCGAGGGGTTGGAATAGAGCCCGAGCCGGACATTCTTCGGCCGCTGACTCGGCGTCAGCTGAGGCTTGAGGTTTGCCTCTACGAATCCCACCAGCATCCCACTTCCATCGGCGAGCTTATGGATCTCGTAAGCATTGGAGACGGGCGGTATCTGTTCCAACGGTAGATCCGGACTCTGCGTGATCAAGGCCAATCCCAGGAGCTTGGGGATAATAAACCCAAAGCTCCCCGTTGGCGCGACCGAGAAGCGGATCACTGAGGTGTCGGAACTGAGTTCAGACACCCCGTTTTTGACCCGCAATTGACGCCGTAACTCCACTTCACTTCCAGCCGCCTCGATAAAGACCGCCGCCGGTGCAGCTTTTTGCACGGGGAACACCTCCGTCTTGCCTCCTTGTGCCGCATCGAGCGAGACCGGGACGAAGCTCATGACGGTCAAGCCCAGCAGCGTGCCGGCAATTAGGTAAGGGACTGGCGTAGGTCGAGTCATTCGTGTGACGATGTCAGGCATAGGTGCGAGTTCTCTTGGTACGGCGATAAAGAACGAATCTCTCAGACAACGGATACCACTACTCTTTATCAAGATTACCCTATGCGGTGCAATCTAAGACCTGTGAAACGTGAAACGTAAGGTGTGAGGGGTTAAACGGAAGAGACGGAACGCCGCGCGCCGAGAAACGGTTCCCGACACGATTCGATCATGCCTTTCGTGACAGGCGAACAGTTAGTTCCTCATACACATGCCGGCGATGGCCGACGGCCATCAGGCGAATCACGCGCCTCTTGCGATCGACGGCGTAGACGATCCGAAAGCGCCGGACGCGATACTTCCACAAGCCATCGAGTTCGCGCAGGAGCGGCTCCCCACACTCCGGGTCGGTCGCAATGCCGCGAACAGCCGCCTTAATGGAACGTTTCAGGTCAGGATGGAGAGAGCGGATCACCTCAGCCACATGGGGAGGGATGTCCGGACGGAAAGGATTCACGCAGTGCGACGCTTCTTAACGAGAGTAAACGGCTCACCAAACACATCCTCGAAGGTGAGGCCTTTCTTACCGGACCGATAGAATGACCTGCTTTGTTTGATCTGTTTCATCAAGACAGGATCGCTCAGCACGTCCAGCGTCTCTTTCAATCGTGCATATTCCTGCACATTGATCAGAATCGCGGCAGGGCGGCCGTTCTTGGTGACCACAACCTCCTCCTCGCGATCCTGAACGCCTGCGATCAGCTCCGGCAGCCGCATCTTCACTTCAGACAAGGACAACGTTTTCGCCATCTCGCACCTCACAACATTCAATGACCAGAATTCTGGTCTCCATGAGAGGATACCCCAGCGGCCGGGAACTCGTCAATCAGACGTCGGGAACCTCCAGTGCGCCTCACCACGCAACGTAAACCGTCCTTCTCACAGATAAGACGTGAAACGTAAGGCCTGAGGGGTTAAACGGAAGAGACGGAACGCCGCGCACCGCGAAACGGGGGTTCGACACCGTGTTCTGCCCGGCTCTTAATGATCATGACGGTGATGCAGTTCCGACAGGTGCGGGTGATCATGGGTGAGGGGGAGGTGCCAGTGCGTGTGAGTATGCGGTTCTTGAAGGACAGGGCCTCCATCGTGCACGTGGTCGTGATGCTCTTCGTGCTGATGGCTGTGGTCATGTTCGACTTCCTCATGCCGGTGTGCATGCGCGTGGCGCCCGCGGATGAGTAACGCGACCCCGGCCATCATCAAGGCAGTGGCGGTGGCATCCTGGATATCCCATCCCTCGCCCAATACTGGTACGGCAACCACCGCGCCGATGAAGGGAGCTGTCGCAAAGAACCCTGCCTCACGCGCCGCGCCGAGCAGCCGGAGCGCGCGCATGTCCAGCACCAAACTCACCCCATAACTGACAAGTCCCAAAAGAAGGGTCGCCAGCAGAATCGTGAACGATGGCCACTGCTGGCTGGTGAGAGCCGCAAGGCCGAGCATCCCGAGACCGGCGCCGAGGGTCTTCATGCGCGTGACCACGAGCGGATCGCGATGCGAGAGACGTTGACTCAGATTGTTGTCGATCGCCCAGCAGAGACAGGCTCCCGTGACGGCGAGAATGCCAACGACGTCCCAGTGGATCGCGCCGGGCCGATACGTGAGTATCCCTGCACCAACCACGATCACGAAGACGCCGGCCAGTTCGAGTCGGACCAAATGTTCACGAAAAACAAGCACTGCGATCAGGACGGTGAAGGGCGCTTCCAGATTCAAGAGCAATGAGGTCAGGACGCCTGACAGGCGCTCCAGTCCCCACAACATCAGAAAGGGACCGAGCATCCCCCCGGTGAGAATCACTCCCGCAAGCAACCCGGCATCGGCCCGGCGAACAGGGGCCTCTGTTACGCCTAGATTCAACGGGCGACCGGTCATCTCGAAGAGGAGCAATCCCAGGCCCGCGCCGAGATAGAGCAAGCCCGCAGTCACCATCGGGCCGCTCTCCGGTAGCAACAGCTTGGCGAAGGGAGGGCTGATGCCAAATAACAGGGCCGCCGCAAGCCCGAAGAGGACTCCTTGCCGTCTTGAGTGATTCATCGGATAGCAGCTTACCGAGGATAAAAGGGAGGCGCAATGGATGAGACTTCACCGACGGGCTGGCCGGACATTACCCCGCTGGCAGTGGCAGGGAACAAGTGACGGGACGCCACGCGCCGCGAGACGGGGTTTAGGGCTTCATATCCGGAAAAGTAGCTTGTCCCCGTCTTATCGCTGCGTCATCTATGTAAGTCGGCTGGCAAGCTCCATGAAGAGCGGCTCCCACCAAGTGAACGCGAGTCTAGACAGCCGACTAGCACTCGATCAAGCCTTGCCCCAGCAATCTTGCCTCTCCGTTGAAGCTGATTCAGATACCAGTCTAGTAGTTCAATGAAATCATGGCCGTTGGCTTGATGTCGAGGATCATTCTCAATAATCGGCGACTTTCATCTATCTTTGCCTTGAGAGCCGACTTCTTATCAAGCGCGGAGTTCTTGTTGAGATATTTCTCGATAAAGTCTTCCGAGTCAAATTGGATATCTTTGGTCGCAGTCAACTGGCAACACCTTGGGAATGACATCCATGTTAAGTTTAGGTCTAATGTAATGTTTGCGAACCTGATAAGGAATAGCTCCTGAAGCGTTTTAGCTAAGGTAGCAACGACATGATCTAGCTTGCCCCATCGATGTCTAGCGATAAGATGGAAAAATTTCCTCAAATGATCATGGTTAAACATGTACATTTCCATGCAAGTATAATCAGTCATGAGTAGCAGATCGCAATTATGATCTGCCCCAGTCCATAAGTCGAAGTCTCGATCCACAATGCAAACGACCCGACTTGATAAGGCGTGCGAATGGCTTGAGAGATCTTTTGATAGGGCTATTACTCTGCCTCTGTTGTTATTCGTCAGCCTTAATCTCACTACGGTCTCTTCCGAAACATCAACCGTACCGATATCGTAGACAAAGACATTCTTGCAGCCGACTTCTTCTGTGAACCATGTTACGATGGCACGATCTCCGTCACCTTCGACAAAAACATCACGAATCGTGGGCTCCAATTCGTATCTTGCAAGGAGCTCTGAGATGGTTCGCCTGTACTCATCCATTTCTAGTCCCGAGATGATTCGAGTTTGACGACGGAGTTCCTGTATTGGCTGATCAGTTCAAGGGAATGAGTAGCCAAGACGAACTGAATGCTACTTCCTTGAATGCACTCTAGGAGGGATTTCAACAATCGTCGCTGCCACTTTACATTAAGCGACAACTCAGGTTCATCGATTATGAATATTCCCTTGGCGCTTCGGGCGCTGACGACAGTGCAGAAAAGAAGTAACAGCTGCCGTTCTCCTGATGACAAAAATCTTGGTTGAAGTATTTCTTTTGAGCTGGAAATTATCCGGATGCCTTCACGCAATTGGTATGTAATCTGTTTGTCCGTGAAGAATGAGTTGATGTTATCCAAGAATATTGAGATGAGATTCTTAATCTCTTGCAATGCGTCAAGCCGAGTCTCTAGGCCTCTAGAGTAAGGGGCAAGCACATCGGAAATGATTTCCAATTTACTTTCGTTGACTCTGCGAAGGGGAGAGAGAAACTCATCTGGCTTCATTGGCGCTGTGATGCCGAAGTGGCAAAACTCGTTGTTCCGGTCAATCAATGTTTTCAGCGTGGAAGCTAATGAGTCGCGGGTTGACTTAGCTTCGGCTTTTTTCTCGTTGCGAAGTCCTGCTATTCTTGAGATGACATTTGCATATATTGTATTTGCGCCCTCTTGGCCAACGCGGGAACCACGGTATACTTGCTGTCTAATCCACTCTTCTGCTCCGTGAATGACTCGTTCTATTTCCAGTTCTTGCACCGCCCTGCTCTGCTCCAACCTCCTGGCGTGCAAAGCTTCCGCATGCCTTGAACGAGAAGCTCTCAACGTCGTGAGGAATTCATCTTCCTCCACAGGAGCGTAGAACCAGCCACCTGTGATCTTACGATCATCAGACAAGTAGTAAACAGCCACTTTAAGATTCCTCAAGTGTGCCAGGAACTCTCGTAGCACGCTCATCTGATTTACGTTTGTTCTTACAATATTATTTTCATCTGCGGTGACCTGGCATGCTGCGATCTCCCTGGAACTATCTGACACGCGTAGCATATAGCTGCCTACCAGCATCCCACTTGGTCTCTCCGCAGAGATTGTTATGCCATTCTCCAACTCAACGAGGAATTTAGAGAACCTTGTCTGGGCGAGGAACGTCCTATGTCCTTTGTCATCCTCATGACCGAGAAGGTGGAATACCAATCGGAGTATGGTCGTTTTCCCAGAACCGTTATCTCCGTACAAGATAAAGAAGTTTGAAATATCTCTTGAGGGATCATCTGGGGAAGGCAGGTTATAGCTATAGCTGCCGAACAGCTTCCACACAGCTATTCTCTTTACCGATAATGGCTTATGGCTCAGATGTTGGGTTTCATTAGCCATATAGCGCTCCTTCTTCGGTAGGTTAGGTTGTTTCTTCTACTTTCAAGTCAAAATGGATGGGGCACTGACAGGCTACTTTTCTATCCTGCTTCTGTCAACTCGATATACCAGCCAAGCTTCAGTGCCACACGCCTATCCTTCCTGTAAGGATTAGGCAGAGATTCAGAACCGACCGAGTAGATCATTCGCGATCTTGTACCCAGAATTATTGTAAGGCCTCACCCCTTCCTCCGACTATCTCCAATGCCTACTCATTACGTTGTGATCATTATCGGCACCGGCCCAGGCGGAGGGACGCTGGTGTACAAGCTGGCGCCGTATGGGAAGAACATTCCCTTGTCGAAATGAGACGATTACCTGCGGAGGTTCGAAGCTGAGGGAGTAGCCGAAATGTCCTTCCCTGCCCGCATGGACCGAGCACCGCTCTTCTATCTTCTCCCTTGAGGGCGGGCTAGAGGGTCTCCCACTGCGCGTGTCCAACGAGGGTCTTCCGAGACCGCGCGTTGCACGAGCACAGGAGACCCTCTAGCCTGCCCTCTCATGCCCCTTCCAAGCTCGCTCGTTTTTCCTCAAGAGGGAGTCGCCGGACTGTCCTTCACTGCGCGCATCGGACGAGCACCGTTTCATCGTGCGCGTTCTGCGAGCAAGAAGGATGGTCTGGCGGCTCCCTTCCCCTATTTGCGAAGAATTGAAAACGGTTTGTGAAACCCGGCGCACCAGGGCCTCTTTCACAAGAGGCCCTGGTGTCCTTGAAGATGGCTGATAGCAGCGCTATTCCACTTCGACGGTGATGGTATCGGTGGCCGTGACAAGATCGTGGTCCTTCGTGGCACCTTTCACGGTGATCTTGTGCGTCCCCTTGCTCAGGCCCTTAAGCTCCCCCTCAAAACCCTTCTGATACTGATCGTCCACGTATGCATGGACATGCGCAGCCTGGGAGCCCTTGGTCAACTCGTACTTCAGCTCAAAGCTGTCGCTGACCTTGTCCCCGTCCTTGGGAGACGTAATCATAACCTTCGACCCATCCTCTATTGGTGCTTTATCTGGGTTATCCCCTGCAAAGACTGGTGCTCCACTGAAACAGCCCACTAACGCAATCCCTAATCCCATGAACCCGATACGTCCCATCACATGCATCGCGACCTCCTTGTTTGAACCAGTTAAGTGGACATTGCGGTTACCATCCCCTGCGGGATATTTTCTCATCTAATTACCATCCGTTCTCCGGTGGAAAATTTCGGGCATTCTACTTTTTCAGGATTGTCCCAGTCAATCCGCACATACGCGCATCGAAGAGGATCTAATAACTTAGCCGGTCCAAGCTTGCTCGTCTCTCTTTAAGAGGGAATAACCAGACGGTCCTTCACTGCGCGCATCGGACGAGCACCGCTCTTCGACCTCCTCCCTTGAGGGCGGGCTAGAGGGTCTCCCACTGCGCGTGTCCAACGAGGGTCTTCCGAGACCGCGCGTTGCACGAGCACAGGAGACC
>DASYVB010000120.1:0-4477 GCA_036000525.1 Nitrospiraceae bacterium
ACATCGACCAGTCACCGATCGGCCGGACTCCGCGCTCGAATCCGGCGACCTATACAGGTCTGTTCAGTTTCATCCGGGATCTCTACTCCAATCTGCCGGAGTCGCGCGTTCGGGGTTACAAGCCCGGCCGCTATAGTTTCAATGTGAAGGGCGGTCGCTGTGAGGCCTGCCAGGGCGATGGGTTGATCAAGATCGAGATGCATTTCCTGCCGGATGTCTATGTTACCTGTGAGGTCTGTAAGGGCCAACGGTACAACCGCGAGACGATGGAGATTCACCATAAGGGGAAAAGCATCGCCGAACTGTTGAATATGACGGTGGACGATGCTGTGGAGTTCTTCGAGCATATCCCTTTCATCAAGCGGAAGCTCGACACCTTGCATGATGTCGGGTTGCACTATGTGAAACTTGGCCAGTCTGCCACGACGCTGTCCGGGGGCGAGGCACAACGAGTCAAACTCTCGCGCGAACTGTCGAAACGTCCCACCGGACGCACGATGTACATTTTGGATGAACCGACGACCGGGCTTCATTTTGCCGATGTGCAACGGTTGCTGGATGTGTTGGATCGGCTAGTCGAAACCGGCAATACCGTGGTAGTGATTGAACATAACCTTGATGTAATTAAGAATGCGGATTGGGTCATTGACCTCGGCCCGGAGGGTGGCGATCGAGGCGGTGAGATCGTGGCCGAAGGCCCGCCGAAGGAAATAGCCAAGTCGAAGCGATCATATACGGGTCATGTACTGAAGGAAGCAGGGGTGGTTTGAAGATTCGTAGAAGTACGGAATTGGGGGTGACGAAGGGCGGATATTCCGAGAGTCGCCATCATGCGTTGGATAGAAACCGCTCATGTCTCCTTCTTACTGTTGGCCGCGTGCTTCTCTAAAGCGCGACCGAGGGTCGCATGCCGTCGCACAGCGGCACTCTCTTGGCTGTTATCTCCCCGCTCCCGCTATGGCGACTCCCTCCATATCCATCCCTTCCACCCCTGCGGATAGAGAAAGGATAAGAGCGGCTAAGGGCGCCAATGGCTCTCAGCCGTACATTCACCGGTGCTCAATTGAAAACAATCCAGGAAGTGATTACCCTAACGCGAGCTGTGTCCCTCATCTTTAAGGAATGGTAATCCATGGCTACGAAGAAAAAAGAGTCGGCAAAGGCGAAGGAAGCGGCGAAGACGGCCACGGGACCCACTGGTGGGGGTTCGTCAGAAGACTTTGAAAAGCTGGGCGTGTTTTATCTGGGTCGGCCGTACGACCTGGCGACGAAACAATCGAAGCCGGGCTGGCTGTTGTATGACTCGAAAGATCTAGTCACCCATGCTGTCTGCGTCGGCATGACCGGCAGCGGGAAGACCGGCCTCTGTATCGGGCTCCTAGAAGAGGCGGCGATCGACGGAATCCCTGCGTTGATCATCGATCCCAAGGGGGATCTTGCCAATCTGATGCTGACCTTTCCGCACATCCGTGGAGAAGACTTCGCACCATGGATCAATGAGGACGATGCCCGCAAGAAGGGGCTCTCACCGGCGGATTATGCGACCCAGCAAGCTGAGATGTGGAAGAAAGGATTGGGCGATTGGGGCCAGAGCAGCGAACGGATTCAAAAGCTACGTGATGCAGCGGATGTGCTGGTCTATACGCCTGGCAGCAACGCAGGCATTCCCGTTTCCATCCTCAAGTCCTTTGCAGCACCGGGGCAGGACATTC
Source organism: Nitrospiraceae bacterium (assembly GCA_036000525.1). Classification (GTDB taxonomy): domain Bacteria; phylum Nitrospirota; class Nitrospiria; order Nitrospirales; family Nitrospiraceae; genus Palsa-1315. The sequence continues at coordinate 1,713 of DASYVB010000120.1, forward strand.
TGGACGATACCGAGCTGCTCCGCGAGCGGATCAGCACGACGGTGGCGAGTCTGTTGGGGTTCGTCGGCATTGAGGCTGATCCCATAAAGAGTCGCGAACATATTCTGCTCTGGACCATTCTGGATCACACCTGGAAAGCCGGACAGGGTCTGGACCTGGCCGCGTTGATTCAACAGATTCAAACTCCCCCGGTGACGAAGATTGGCGTGTTGGATCTGGATTCGTTCTATCCCTCGAAAGAACGGTTTGCCCTCGCCATGCAGTTAAATAACTTATTAGCTGCCCCGGGATTTTCAGCCTGGTTGGAAGGCGAAGCGCTCGATGTCGGCCAGATGCTCCATTCGCCGGGGGGCAAGCCGCAGCTCGCCATTTTCTCGATCGCGCATCTCAACGACGCAGAGCGCATGTTTTTTGTCACCTTGCTGCTGAGTCAAACACTCGGTTGGGTACGGGGGCAATCCGGTACGACCAGCCTCCGCGCCATCCTCTATATGGATGAGATCTTCGGCTACTTCCCCCCGGTGGCGAATCCTCCATCAAAAGCGCCCCTGTTGACCCTCCTCAAGCAGGCCCGGGCCTATGGCCTTGGAGTCGTCCTGGCAACGCAGAACCCCGTCGATTTGGACTACAAAGGGCTGGCCAACACCGGCACCTGGTTTATCGGACGGCTGCAAACCGAGCGAGACAAAGCGCGTGTCTTGGAAGGATTAGAAGGTGCCGCCGCGAGTAGCGGAAAGAAGTTCGATAAACAGGGGATGGAACAGCTTCTCGCTGGCCTCGGTAATCGTGTCTTTCTCATGAACAATGTGCACGAGGATGCGCCGGAAGTCTTTCAGACAAGATGGACTCTGTCCTACCTTCGAGGGCCACTAACGCGGACGCAGATCAAGACACTCATGGATCCCGTGAAACGTGAAGCGTCCGGGGTGAGGTGGAAGGGGGAGAGCGAGAAGTCCGAGTCTTCGGAAGCCATATCTCACGTTTCACGCCTCACCCCTCACACCTCACGCCCGATGCTCCCCCCCGATGTGCCGCAACAGTTCATTCCCATTCGTGGCACGCAGCCCAGTGGCAGCACATTGGTCTATCAACCGATGTTACTTGGCGCGTCGCAAGTGCGTGTGTTGGACAGCAAAGCCGGTGTCGATGTGACGCAGGATGTGACCGTGCTTGTGCCGATCTCGGACGGTGCGGTGACGGTCGACTGGGATCGTGCGGCGGAATCCGGACTGGCCCTGGCCGACTTGGAGTCTTCACCCGAAGACAGTGCACAGTTCGGGTCTATTCCCAGTGCGGCGAGCAAAGCCAGGAATTATGACACTTGGAATAAGGACTTCACCGGGTGGCTGTTCCGCACCCAGCAGGTCGATCTGTTCAAGAGTCCCAGCACGAAAGAAGTTTCCACACCCGGTGAGTCCGAGCGGAATTTCCGCGTCCGACTGCAACAATCCGGTCGTGAAACACGGGACAAACAATCGGACAGCCTGCGTCAAAAGTACGCACCGAAGATTACTGCCTTGCAAGATCGGATCAGGCGTGCAGGACAAATGGTCGAACGCCAGCAAGCGGAGTCTCGATCGAGTCAAATGCAAGCGGCGATTTCGGTCGGTGCCTCGATCCTGGGCGCATTCCTTGGGCGGAAGACGATCAGCGCGACGAACATCGGCCGGGCGACAACGGCGATTCGCGGAGCAGGCCGTGCGATCAAGGAATCGCGGGACGTGGGGCAAGCCGAAGAGAATGTCTCGGCCCTGCAGCAACAATTGGCCGACCTCGAAGCGCAGTTTAAGACGGAAACCGATGTACTCGCAGCCGCGACCAACCCCCTCAACGAGAAACTCGAAACCGTCTCTCTCAAACCCACCAAAGCCAACATCGCCGTGAAACTTGTCGCCCTCGCCTGGACCCCGCATTGGCAAGATGGCAAGGGTGCATTGACGACCGCCTGGTCTTAGGTGGGGGAACTGTCCCGGTTCTGCCCTGAGCGGTTAGCCATTCCTTAAGCGTTACCGCAGGGTGTCTGATCTCAGATCGTATTTCATTCGAAGACACCCTTCTCCAATCGATCGCGCGTAAATCCATATTGCGCAAAGAATCCAAATCGCGCCGCCTTCCGCTGCATATTGCCTGGTGGTGACATGACGATCGCAGAGGACAGTTGATCACTCATCGAGCGTGGCAAGGGGGGAGTCCAATGCTTGAGTCTGGTTTTGGGGTCTACAAAGAAGGCGAACGGTGTTGATCATCTTGTGATCCTCCGTGGCCTTCTCAAAAATGAAATCGGCACCGGCGAGCGAGCAGGAGGTCTTATTGTCGCGCGAGGGGTCGTCCGTGACGACGATGATGGTCGGCGGGACCATCAATCGCTTGATGTGCCGGAGGACTTCGATGCCGCGGCCATCTCGGAGTGAGGAATTCAGGATCGCAATATCCGGTTTCCGATTCAGAATCATCGCGGTGGTTTCTTCCGAGTTCGACGATTCTCCCACCACGTGCACGCCGGAGATTTTCTCAAGGCGCTTCTTGAGTCTATCGCGAAAGTGGGCATCAGCGTCGGCTAGGACGATGGTCATGCGATGGCTCCACCAGGGGTAACAGTCTATCGAGTCATCCAAGTCTTTAGAGTCAAACAAAGAAAAAAACAATCAGCTGAACACATACGCACTGTAGGGGGAGACTGACGCCGCACTCATCGTCACGCAGGTGCGAGTAGATCAAGCCGCCTCCTATATTCCCAGTACCCCAGAGATATTTTATGCGCTGGT
>DASYVB010000121.1:0-19768 GCA_036000525.1 Nitrospiraceae bacterium
GGCAGATAGCGTCGATGGACTGTTGAGAGCAACACCTCGGTCATCGCATCGCCACGAGTCCCGACAACCACAATTTCTTGTGGCGTGGTCAGGTACCAATCCAGCGCACAGAGCATGGCCGATGAGCCATAGGCGTTGTGCCCCATCATGCTCCGGAACACTCGGAACAGGTGCTCGGCCCGGTCATGGTACCGCTGCTCTCTTGTGAAAGAAAAAAGTCTCAATAAGACCAAGGCGACAATGGCATTACCGGATGGAATCGCACTATCGATACCGGGCTTCATGCGATGGAGGAGGGCTTCGTGGTCGCGGCTGGTATAAAAACACCCACCTGCCGCCTCATCCCAATATCGCTCCAGCAGTTGGTCCGTCATCTCACGGGCTTGATCCAGATACCACCGATGCGACGTCGCCTCAAACGCGTCCAGCAACGCGGCGGCGAGACAGGCGGCATCGTCCAAATAGCCGTTCAAGCGCCCCTTCCCCGCCCTGACCGTGCGATAGATTCGCCCGTGCTCAACCGCATAGTCCAGCAGGAATGTGAGCGCCCGTTCCGCTGCCGCCAGATAAGCGGGAACCCCGAACGCGTGATAGGCGTCGAGATATGCGGACACCATCATCCCATTCCAACTCGTGAGAATGTTGTCATCCCGCTGCGGCTTCATCCGTCGCTCTCGTGCTGCAAGCAACTTCATCCTGGCAGGCCGCAACAAGGACTCCACCTCCTCTTGCGCGACGGGCGCGAGCTGAATCCCAACGAGCCGATTCAACACGTTCTTGCCTTCAAAATTTCCGCTCTCCGTCACCCCATAGTGCCGGCAGAACTCCTCAGCCATTTCGGCCCCCAGTACCGCCACAATCTCTCCTGGCTCCCAGACGAAGTAGCTTCCCTCATGCCCCTCACTGTCGGCATCCTGCGCAGCAAAGAACGCACCGTCCGGATGCGTGAGTTCACGACGAACGTACTCCAACGTCTCTTCCACGACCTCACGAAACCGATTCTCTTTGGTGAGACGCCATCCATCGAGGTAGATCCGCACCAGCTGCGCGTTGTCGTAGAGCATCTTCTCGAAATGGGGAATCAACCACTGGCCATCCACCGAATAGCGGTGGAACCCGCCGCCGAGATGATCGTAGATCCCTCCAGCTGCCATGGTTTTGAGCTGTAAGAGCACCTGCTCTTGATAGGAGACGTCTTTCGTCCGAGCCGTCTGACGCAGCAAAAGGCTGAGCGGGGGGACCGTTGGAAATTTCGGCCCCTCACCGAATCCGCCGTGAACCGGGTCGAAAAACTGCACCAAGTTCTTGGCCGCCTCATCGAGCAAATGATCCGTCAACGGATCGGCCGACGGCTGCGGCGTTCCTACTCGCAGCAATCCGGCTTTCACCTTTTCCACATTCTTGCGGACATAGTCTCGATGATTCCGATAGGCCTCGACGACACTGCGCAAGACCTCGGGAAATCCCGGCAGGTTGTAGCGGGGCGCCGGCGGGAAATACGTCCCCCCGTAAAACGGTTCTTGGTCAGGCGTCAGAAACATCGTCAGGGGCCACCCGCCGCCCCGTCCCAGAAACACCTGCGCGGACTTCTGGTAGATATCGTCCAGGTCCGGGCGCTCTTCTCGATCGACTTTCACGTTGATGAAGTCCTGGTTCATGAGCCCGGCAATGTCGAGATTTTCGAAACATTCATGTGCCATAACATGGCACCAGTGGCAGGCCGAGTAGCCGATCGACAACAGAATCGGCTTGCCCTCTGCTTTCGCCCGCGACAAGGCTTCCTCGCCCCAGGGATACCACTCCACTGGATTCTCCGCATGCTGCCGGAGATAGGGGCTGGCTTCTGTGATAAGCCGGTTCGGAAAACGGTCCGCTTGTGTGGTTGGATCTGTCATCGCCTCTTCATCCTTATACTCGTTCATAGTACCTTGGCCCGCAGCCGCTCTGCAACGAACCTGTCAGGCTATGTTATAGTTCTGCGGCACCTCGAAAGGCTCACTGCATGAACGGCTCGACGCGCAGCCTCTCTTCCTCCCTTGTTGAGGTCACTTTCCTGGGAATCATCCTCGTCCTCTTCCCCCTGGGGGCCCAGGGATTCGCGCAATCGGAGGAAGACCATCGTGCATGGCTTCGAGCGCTCGACGGCCTGTCAAGCGAACGCATGCTCGCCGACGTGCAAACGTTAAGCGGCCCGTCCTTCAATGGACGGCAGGCCGGATCAAAGGATGATCTCGGCTCGGCTTATTGGGTAGCCGACCAATTCCTCGCCTCTAAGATCAGTCTCGCTTTTGTTCCGTTGGATCGATTGAACCTGCGGCCTGGCGGTGGCGGAGGCTCTGGGCTACGGCTACCTACCGGCTTCATGTCGAAGCTATATCAACCTGTCGTCATTGCCCCAGAACCAACGCTGCAGCTCTCTACGGCCAGGACTCCGGATAATCAGAGTCTCGAAACGGATTTTCTCCCGGTGCTCGATTCACCATCTGCGCATGCCCGGGCTCCGATCGTGTTCGTCGGCTATGGGATTGTCGATACCGCTGCGGACATGGATGACTATGCAGGAATAGACGTGAACAATTGCATCGTGCTGTTCCTAAGAGGAAAACCTGATCACTTCAAAGGAACAATTACCCACACGGACAAAGTCCGGATCGCTCGCCAGAAAGGGGCAGTGGGATATCTGACCGCAACTGGACCGGTCCTCAGTTCCTACGAGTTACGACGTGGCGTGACGGGACAACCCAGCGCCTTCTACGGGCTTTCTCCAGCACCCGACAACCTTCCTGGCGCATGGATCAGCACCTCACGAGCGGAGCAAATCATTGCTGGCGCCGACCATTTCAATCAAGGGCACCTTCGGAACTTGCAGGATCAGCTCAACCGAGCCTCCGAGTCTCGGTCATTTAGCACGGAATACTTCGGGGCCCTCGACTGGGAATCGCGGCAAGAGCAAGGGACACTGACCAACGTGATCGCGGTGCTCCCAGGCACAGATCCGCAGTTAACGCAGGAAGCCATCGTAATCGGGGCGCATCGAGATCACTTCGGCCGCCAAGCAGGACTCTTGTTTCCAGGTGCCGACGACAACGCCTCAGGGACGGCCGTGATGCTGGAAGTCGCTCGGGTTCTGGCTAAGGCTGGCGCGCACCCTGGACGAACCATCCTCTTCATCTCCTTCAGCGGTGAAGAGCAGGGTCTGGCTGGCTCTCGGCTTTACGTGGAGCGCCCACTAGTGCCGACCACCATGACCAGAACCATGATCAACATCGATCACGCCGGCGTTGGAAACGGACGGCTCACGGTAGGCGTGACAGGATTGGAAAAGAACGTCGCATTGGAGGCTGGACAGACGGCAGGGTGCACCGACAAGCTGGACGTCTTCGGATTTTTCCCCGGTGGCGATCACGTGCCCTTCAAAGAGGCTGGGGTGCCGACCATCACGGTCGTCAGCGGTGGAGTCCACCCACACTTTCATCAGCCCACCGATACCGCCGACACGATCAATCCGGAGATTCTGCAAACCGTGGCCCGGTATGTTCTTGCCCTCGCCTGGCAACTGGCGAATGTGCAATAACTGAGGGCAAGAAGCCATAGGTAAGACGGAACGGGTGTGATCTGTCAGAGAGTCGCCCACTGGCCTCTAGCTCATGCCCCATGCTTGGATTTATGGGATGTCGTCGAGAATAGTGGATTGAATCGATGGCAAAGGCGCGGTTTGGCGGGGAGGACCCGGAAGGACGAGCGGTGAACCGATTTGGTTCGCACCTTGGATGAGTCCGATTGAGAGTTGCGGCCCGAGCGTGGTCACAGCCCCGCTCCATGCCTGACCGGTTGTGGGATTCCGAAAGCTAAAAGATTGGAAATTGTTCCCGGGGTTGTACAGAAATCCCTGAGTGCCCTGATTGTCGATATAGAGATTCCCGGGGCCGCTTAAATTGAACAGTGGCGCGACCCCTCCATCGAATGAACGAACACTGGAAATCGATTGGCCCCAAGCCTGCGAGTTCAACGACGAGAGCGTGAACAGGAGCAGGGCCAGCACAGACAGCGCCGCGGGAAGCACCGAGACCGGCAGAATAGTTTGCTTGACCCTATAGCCCTGACATCTCATTGCACTTAGTCCATGACAGGTTCGCATAGAGTCATTATAGTATGGAGAAAAATTCCTTGTCGATCAAAAGGGGGCGTTATGGAACAGGGTACGAGAATAAATAAATGGTGGCGCACATTTGGCTATGTAGTCGGCGTTGGGCTGATCCTGTTACCTGGGCTCAGTTGGGGTTTGGAGGTCGGCACGACTCTGCCCGTGGAACGACGGGAAACCATCTCCCTCGCCGACGCGGCACTTCGCGCGCTGCAGCATAACCTGGACATCAACATCAGCCGCCAGACGAAGGACAGCCGGCTGACCGATATCACCGTCGAACAAGCCAAGTTCGATCCGACTCTGAGCGTGAACGGTCAGTATAATCGAACCGTGACCCCGCTTAACAGGCCTGTATTCGGCTTAACACAGGGAGTGCTCAATGATGTTCGCATCTTTGATCAACGGAACCACTCCGTTACACTCGATGCCACGACGAATTTGCTGACAGGCGGCAACCTCGACCTGAATTATAGCCCGGCGCGAACTAATGTATCCGGAGCTCAAGGGTGTTTTGGACAACCGCCTAACACCCCTGGATGTAGTAGTTTTGGATCTTTTTTGTTCAATCCATCCTGGACCGGTGGCCTCGCACTCACCCTCACGCAACCTCTCCTCCGAAACGCCGGCCTCGACGTCACCAAGACCTTCATCCGCATCGCGCAGAATAATGCCACCGTGGAAGAACATGTCTTTCGCGATCGTGTCCTTACCGTCCTGGCCACGGTGGAACAAACCTATTGGGAAGTCGTCTTCGCCAATGAGAACCTGAAAGTGGCAGAGGCCGCCCTGAAAGCCGCACAGGAACTCTTGGCCAGCAACCGCGCGAAGACAAAGGCAGGCATCATGTCGATCGTCGATGTCTTGCAAGCCGAAGCAGCCGTCGCGTCGCGGGTCGAGCAGGTACTTGTCGCGGATAAAACGATTCGAGACCAGGAGGATCAGTTGCGCCGATTGCTCAATCCTGCCGAAGAGGACCTGCGTCAAGACTTGCGCTTGACCCCGCTCGACCAACCGGTCGTGACCCTCGAACCCATCAGCCTGCAGGAAGCCATCGACACGGCCATCGAGCAGCGGCCGGAAATTGTCCAAGCGAAGAAGAATATGGAGACGAGCGATCTCAACACCAAGTTTGCCAAAAATCAGATTCTCCCGACCCTCTCATTTCAGGGCACCATGGGACTTGCGGGACTGGGGAAAGACTACAGCAACTCGGTGAGCAGTAACTTCAGCGGCGATTTTTATAATTATGGAGCAGGCCTCGTCCTAAGTTACCCACTCGGCAACCGCTCAGCCTGGAGCACCTACAACAAACGGCAGTTGGAGGAAAAGAACGCGGAAGCGTCCCTCGTAAGTGTGCGGCAGCAGATCATCGTGGGAGTCCGCGAAGCGGTCCGGCGCGTTCAGACGGATTTCAAGCGGATCGAAACGACTCGATCGGCCAGAATCATGGCAGAGAAGCAGTTGCAGGCGGAGCAAGAGCGTCTGAAAGTGGGGCTCAGCACTACACGCTTTGTGCTCGACTTCCAACGAGATCTCGCGACGGCCCAAGGAAACGAGTTGCGCGCCACGGTCGACTATAACAAATCGCTCTCCAACCTCGCCCGGCACAAAGCCACCACACTCGACCGCTATAATCTCCAATTGAACTGACGACCTCCATGATGGCGCCTGAGCCTGGTCCGCACACGACACCGGCTCAGGCTGAAGAATGGGGAGCAGCCCTTGCACTGCTCCCCATCACCGCAACGCTCGGCTTCTACGCCCTTCCCGCCTCGCTCCAAGAGCAGACGCTGGTTCTGTTCGCGCCACAAATCCTCAGCTACCTCGCCTTAGGCTTTTGGGCCGCGCACAACCGCGACATCGTATCTCGGCTTGGGCTGGAGAAAGGGAACGTACGGGATGGCCTACGCTGGGGACTTCTGACAGGCCTGCTTCTCGGCTGCCTGAATACGTTCGTGATTCTCTCAGCCTATCCGCATCTGGGCTATGACATTAGTTTCCTCAAGACCACGCCGCATGGCCGACTCCCCCTCTTGGTCATGGTCCCCTGGTTCATTTGTGGCGTCGCCCTCTTTGTGGAGCTGAATTTTCGTGGATTTCTCCTCGGACGGCTGGCCGCACTTGAATCGGGGCTATGGAGATCCGGCTTCGCCCAACGCCTCTCGCCTCTCGCCCTCATCATTTGCGCACTGACATTTGCTTTCGACCCCTTCATGGTGAATACTTTCCAGCACCTTCATTGGATCGCGCTATGGGACGGCCTCATCTGGGGAATCATCTGGCTACGCACACGTAATCTCTGCATCACGATCGTCGCGCATGCGGTCGAGGTCATCGTGATGTACAGTGCGGTGAGAATGGCGATTGGATAACGATCGTTTCATTCTTCCATTTACGATTGACTTATTGAAATAATTCCATGATCCAATGACCCACTGGTTCAATTTCAATGAATCCCTCCTTCTCTAGCTACCTCGTCAACGATGTCTTCGGTGATCCCGGAGTCTATGTCGAGGTCCGCTGGTCGAAGCGGGCGCTGCTGTTCGACCTGGGTCACAACGACAGGCTGGGACCAAGGAAGCTCCTGCATGCCAACGACATATTTATTTCTCACACGCACGTGGACCACTTCATCGGGTTCGATGCAGTCCTGCGAGTGGCCTTGGGGCGAGGCAAGACCGTCCGACTATTAGGCCCTCCTGGATTAATCAACAATGTGCAGGGCAAATTGCAGGGCTACACATGGAATCTGGTTGATGGCTATCCACTGACCCTCGACGTCCAGGAATTTCATACGCATGAAGTCCGGCGGGCACTGTTCCGCGCAACCGACGGGTTCCGCCAGGTTGAACAACCGGCTCGCCCTCTCCTGCCGGAACCAGCCACAGGTAAATTCACGGTCCTCAACGATCCCATGTTCACCGTGAGCGCGGTCTCCTTGAACCATCGCGTTCCCTCGTTTGCCTATTCCCTGGAGGAACAGTTCCACATCAATGTGAACAAGCAGAAGCTCCACGAGGCGAACCTGCCGGTCGGTTCTTGGCTCAAAGACGTGAAAGAGTACATCTGGCAGGGTCAACCGGATGAGTTTCGCTTCACGGCCACACTCTATGACAAGCACCATCGCGAGGAGCGAGAGCTTGTGTTGGGCGAAATCAAAGAACGATTCTGCACCATCTCACGCGGGCAAAAGATCTCCTACGTCGTCGACGCTCGATACGATGAAGAGAACGAAGCGAAGATCGTCGCCCTTGTCCAGGGCTCGGACCTCTTCTACTGCGAGTCGCCTTATCTGGAGGTAGATGCCGGAAAGGCCCGCGATCGCTACCACCTGACCGCGAAGCAAGCAGGACTCATGGCACGCAAGGCCCAAGTGCGCGACCTCGTTGTCTTTCACTTCTCACCCCGGTATACAGGTCAAGGCGAGACGTTGGAGCGGGAAGCGATGGAAGCGTTTCAAAGAATCTGAGGAGGAGATAACGTGAGCGACTTCGTGAAATATTCCTTGTACTTTCTGCTGGGCGGAACCATTGTGAGCGTCTCTACCTACCTCGGGTCTCAAGGCAAATCGTTCCTCGCCGCCTTTGCCAGTACCTTCCCCGCCATTACCGGTGCTACGTTCATCCTCATCTATCTGAATGGGGGCAACGACGCGATCGTGAGCTACGCGAGAAGCTTGCTGTGGTTCGTCCCGCCCTGGATGGTCTACGTCGTTTCCATGATAGCGGGCGTCCCCCGATTCGGCTTCTGGCCCGCCATGATCGGCTCTCTCGTGCTGTATCTGGGCTGCGTTGGGCTGGTGAAGCTGGTGTTGAGGTAGGTCTTTGGGGGACACTAGCCCGGTGGTCTCTTTACCAAATGCTCAGGCCGATCCGCTGAAATGGAACCGGTTCATTTCACCGAGTGCCGACACCATTTGCTCGAGGGCTGCGGTGACAGAGCGGCTCGCAGCCTGGGATGGGCCATCGGCCCCAGCCCAAATGTTGGGAGGGTTTTCGATCTCTCGCACGTTCTGACAGAACCGGACGATAGTCTGTTTCCAGTGGATGGGACCTGATCCTTCATCAAGAAATTGGACTCGATCCTGCGAGAAGGGCTGGTCAAACTGCGCAGCCCGCATCTGCCACATTTGCTCCATCGCCTTCTGCCGCTCGGGACTGAACTCCAGCCCACTGGCCCGTTCGTTGAGCGCCGCGGAGAGTCCCCCGACGATATGGTCGACCTCCGATTCGGGGAACACGCCGATACAAGATTGCATGAGCAGATATTTGTGAAAGAGGAACACCTCGGCACTGATACGTGCTTCATTCGCGGAAGGATCGTAGGCTCGGGCCAGCTCGCGCAACACGTCGCCCGACGCTCCTTCAAGGCAGGAGCCCAGCAAACGGGCCAACTGGCGACCGAGCCCGAGATACTCTGCTTGAGACAGGCGCTGCATGATCCTATTGTGGTTCCACAACCACCGCCGTGCCGGTGGCGCTGACCATCAACATGCTGCTGCTGGCGCCGATCGTTTCATAGTCGATGTCGATGCCGACGATGGCATTGGCGCCCAGATTCCGAGCCTGCTCGCGCATTTCGTCAAGCGCTATGTCTTTGGCCTTGCGCAGCTCGGCTTCATACGCCGCCGATCGGCCTCCCACGATATCACGAACCGACGCGAAGAAATCCCGAAAGATGTTCGCGCCGAGGATGGCATCCCCAGAGACCAATCCCAAATACTTGACCGCTTTCTTTCCGTCGATACTCGGTGTTGTCGATAGAATCATATTCCCCTCCCGCTGAACGCCCCCATCCTCTCACCATTTGGAAGGAATCGCCAAGCCTTTCGCCGAATCCCCCGCTCCCGAGAAATCTGAACGATACTCACCATGCCCCGGAGAGGATCGGACGCCGGAGTAGATATTCATGAATGGTCCGCGCTACGATTATGTAATTGTCTCGCTTGGAGCGCACTCTGTGGAACGTACTATTTTACCTCAGAACCAGTCTGCAGACCTCATCGTCGAGGGTGCGCGGCAGAATAATCTGAAGAACATCTCGCTCCGTATCCCGCACAATCAGGTCACGGCCATCACCGGCGTATCAGGGTCGGGGAAATCCTCTCTCGCGTTCGACACGCTGTTCGCCGAAGGCCAATGGCGCTATGTGGAATCGCTCTCCACCTATGCCCGCATGTTTCTGGATAAGGTCAATCGGCCCGATGTCGACCGGCTGATCAACGTCCGCCCCGCCATTGCGATCGAGCAGAAGAACCCCATCCGCACCGCCCGCTCGACGGTCGGGACCACGACCGAGATTGCCGACCTCTTGCGACTCCTGTTCGCCAAAGTGGGCCATCCGGTCTGCCCCGATTGCGCCATCGATGCACGCAGCTTTCACCCTGGCAGCGTCGTCGACGATCTTCTGAACCATTGCGGCGACGCACGAGCGATGATCCTTTTCCCTGTCACAGCACCGACGCCGAAACAAGACCAGGCCTTTCTCCAATCGCTATTGCTGCGCGGATTCACCAAAGTGCGGTGCGGTGCGGAGATCCTCGATCTCCATGAGATCCACACCCTTCCCAAAACAAGGCCCGACCATCTTCATGTGATTCTCGATCGGCTTGTGATCCGGGAAGACAACCGATCCCGCCTCGTCGAAGCGATCGAAACCGCGTTTCGCGAGGGCGAGGGCCTGTGCCGCGTGGAGGTCATCGATCAGGGCCCCCGAACCTACAGCACGAACTTCCGCTGCCAACAATGTGGCCGAACATTCGAACCGATTCGTCCTGTCCTCTTTTCCTTCAACCATCCGCTCGGGGCTTGTCCGGAGTGCAAAGGGTTCGGCAATATTCTCCGTTACGATCCCGACCTCGTCATTCCCGACCACAGCAAATCGCTGGCCCAAGGCGCAATCGAGCCCTGGAGCAAACCCAGCGGCGATTGGTGGCAGAAACAAATGTTGCTCTCCATGAAGCGGCGTGGGGTCGACCTCACCCTCTCCTACAAAGACCTGCCACAGAATATCCAGCAGATGCTCTGGCAAGGAGAGGGAAAGATGGAAGGCGTGCAACAATTTTTCGAATACTTGGAAGGGAAGCGCTACAAGTTGCATGTGCGCGTGATGCTCAGCCGCTACCGGACACCGGTCCCCTGCCCAACCTGTGAGGGCTCTCGGCTCCGACCGGACGCCCGTTACGTGAAGATCGCGGGCAGAGATATTCATGAGCTTTCTGCGCTCACGATCGAAGAGGCTACCGCTTGGATCACATCCCTCACCCTCTCTTCCTATGAAGGGCAGGTCGCCCGCGACATTCTCCGACAACTGACGGCCAAGCTTGGCTTTCTCTTACGCGTAGGACTCAGCTATCTGACGCTCTCCCGTCAGACCCGCACGCTCTCGGGAGGAGAGGCCCAGCGCGCAGCCTTGGCCAATCAACTCGGTGCACGCCTGGTCGGCACGCTCTACGTCCTCGACGAACCGACCATCGGTCTCCACCCGCGTGACACCGCAACGCTCGCCGGCATCCTGCGAGAGCTGGCAGTCCAGGGCAACACGGTGGTCGTCGTCGAACATGATCGCCAGATGATGCTGGCGGCCGACTATCTTGTCGAGCTGGGCCCTTTGTCAGGAGAAAAGGGTGGCGAAGTGATCTGTGCGGCACCACAACAGGAATTTATTGCAGACCGGCGGTCGATCACGGCGCGTTACCTGCGTGGCGAAGACGGGATTGCGACGACCCGCTCTCGGCGAAGTGGAAATGGAAAATTCATTGTTATTGCTGGTGCTTGTGAGAATAACCTCAAAAATATCTTTGCTAGAATTCCGCTCGGCATGTTGATCTGTATCACCGGCGTCTCGGGGTCCGGCAAAAGCACGTTGGTCGAAGACACGCTCTACCGAGCCGTTGCCCGTGCCTTTCGTGTTGAGTCACTGCCAATGGGCAAGTTTCGCGCGATTAAGGGGATCGAACATCTGACCGGCATCAGGCTCATTGATCAGGAACCGATCGGCCGAACGCCACGCTCGAATCCGATCACCTACCTGAAAGCATTTGATGAAGTTCGCTCCCTCTTCGCTTCGGAGCGCGATGCGCTCAGCAGCGGGCTCGCACCAGGCCATTTCTCCTTTAATACCACTGGTGGCCGGTGCGACCGATGCGAAGGGAGTGGCGTCGAAAAACTCGAGATGTATTTCTTTGAAGATATCTATGCCACATGCGAAGCCTGTGACGGGAAGCGATTCAAACCGAACGTCCTCTCCATTCGCTATCGCGGAAAAACGATCCATGAAGCGTTGCAGATGACGGCTGAAGAGGCGCTGGGCTTTTTTAGCGGCTCGCCCAAGCTCACGGAAAAACTCCGCCTGCTCTCGTCCATCGGACTCGGCTATCTCCGGCTCGGCCAATCCGCGACGACACTCTCAGGCGGCGAGGCCCAACGGTTGAAAATTGCCGCCGAACTCAAAGACTCGTCCGCGAAGAATGTACTCTATATCATGGACGAACCGACCACCGGCCTTCACGTAGAAGACATCAAAAAACTCCTGGCGATGCTGCAGAAGCTGGTGAACAGCGGCAATACCGTGGTAGTGGTGGAACACAACCTCGACGTCATCAAGTCAGCGGATTGGATTATCGACCTAGGGCCAGAAGGCGGCTCGGCAGGCGGACACATCGTGGCAGAAGGGAGACCGGAACAGGTGGCGAAGATCACGGCCTCTCATACTGGACGATTTCTCGCCCCTCTGCTTGCGTATGAACAGAAGGCACGCCAGCGACTATAGCCCCGGCCGCTTCTCAGCCGTCAGAGATATCTCCATTGGCTGTCCGGCTCGACGCACATCTAACCGGAGGATCTGCCCGACTTCGACCTGACAGAGTTGTTTCGCCTCCCGCTCTGAAGACACGCTAGATAAGACCGCGCCGTTACAGGCCACTACCCGATCTCCTACCTTGAGGCCCGCGTTCTCGGCGGGCAGACCGCTGCGGAGTTCCCGCACGAGGTAGTATCGAACGCCCGCTGATTCCTGTAAGTCCCAATTGACGCCGATCCGTCCGGACCCGAGTAACCCGGTTTGTGAACCGAACCGAGTGAGAATGCGATGCGCGATGACGCGGGCCAAGCCCTCGGGATCGTCGGCCGTGGCGTCAGAACTGTGGCCTTCTCCGTTGAATAACACTACGCCGCTCTCGACATCGACCATCCGAAAAGCCAGTGACACGCGGCTGACCTGCTCTCCCACAGTTCGTTCCCATTGCTGCACTTCGCCTACGACAATGGCCTGAGCACCGACGAGTTTTCCGACTTTCAAAACGTCGGCATCATCCGCGTACTGCAGTTGGACGACCTGTTCTTTGAACACTTCGTCGAGCTTAGCTCGCTCGACCATATTGACGTCCAAATCCAACAATAAGGTCGTCACAATCCCGGCGACACGAGAGCCGGATCCTTTGGCGGCTACCGCATCGACGAACGGCATCACGGCCATCGTGCGATAGCGACCGATCGTATCTCGACTAATCGGGCCGACGCCGGTGATGACCGGCTCAGGACGTCCGAGCATTCCGCCGGATCCTAGGGCGGCGATGCCGGACGAGGCACAGGCGCGGCGCCGTTGCAGAATGGCAGATGGCGTGCCCCAAGCACAGAGTTCGTCGTTTACCAGCACGATGTGATAGGGATATTCGCGTTGATGTTCTGCGGCAATGTTGGTGAAGGGATAGAAAATGCAGCCGCCGACCCAGATCGAGATCGGGCAGAGGGCCAACTCATAGAGCCACTGTTTGCGGGCCGTGAGGGAATACTCCCAAACCAGCAGACGGCCATCGTCACGCAGTACACGGTCCGGCCTACCGATCTGTTCGATCACCTCGGCCTTCGTCATCGGCACAGCCAGCCGGTCCAGCTTGGATTCCGACTTCACAATCGTGTAGGCGACCCCGCAAGCCGAAAGTGTGCAGGCAAGACCTACGATCACGAGTGTGAGGATGAGCGCGGAACACTGGATGGAAGGAACCGCCTGCTGCATCGGCATCACTGCAAGCGTAACACTCCGGGAGCGAGGGCTGCAACGCAGAGAGGCGGGAGGACGGATAGGGATCAGTTCAAAGAAGGGTCGAACGGCATGTCCGCGTAATGGCGATAGTCGTCACCCATGGCGCTCACGATGTCCGGCCAGATACGTGTGGGATCTTTGTCGAAGACGGCATTGGGATCTGCTGGAATGGTAAACCAGGATCCGGTTTGCATTTCAGACTCCAGCTGCCCTGGGCCCCATCCGGAATATCCGATATAGGCGCGGAAGGCCTCACGCCCCTCACTAGTAGTCAAAATACGATCGACGAGGTCTGTATCCCCGCCGAGACAGATCCCATCGAAGACATGATGAGAATTCTCGGGAAGTTGATCCAATCGATACAACATCATGACCTGGTTTGTTTGCACAGGCCCTCCGGAAAAGAGGACGTGCTGTTGGCCTTCGAGAATTGGTATTTGAGGTAAGGCCTCCGAGACCGACACCGCCGTCGGGCGATTGACGACGACACCCAGCGCACCTTCTGACCCGTGCTCGCAGAGCAACACGACGGTCTGCCGAAAGTTCGGATCGCGCAAGGACGGTGCCGCGATGAGGAAGATGCCTTTCCCGAGTGGAGCTTTCATGTTGTTAATCCTACCGCGCTGGCCTGTGTCGCGCAAGCGGCACGATGAACCGGGCCCTGTAGAATATCCAAGCCAGACGGGCGGGACGGGTTGATCTAGTTCATCTGGTTAGTCTAGTTCAACCAAACACACGAGACAAACCAAACAAACCAGAGCAACCGCCGGTTCTCAGGCTTCACGCGTAGCGCGAACGATGCTGGCAGCCTGTTTCAACACCCTGCTAGCGATAGATAGATTCGCGTCGATCGCGGAGTAGATCGTTGTACGGCGTGAGGGCCTTGTTCCGTGCGTCGGCAGGATCGATCTCGACGATACAGAGTTCTTCCTGATCCCGTGGCGCACGATGCAGAATCGCCCCGCATGGAGCAACGACTTCGCTGTTCCCGATAAACGTCAGTTGATCTTTGTCGCCTCGTGCTTCGCTCCCTGTGCGGTTGCAGGTCACGGCAAAAACACGATTTTCCAGGCACCGAACCGGCATGGAGTCCGGGCAATTGGGTAACACGAGATTCGAGGGATGGCAAATGATCTCTGCCCCCTTGAGCGCCAACGTGCGAGCAGCCTCCGGATAGTACCAATCGAAACAAATCATCACGCCGATTTTGGCCGTTCCGATATCCCACACCTGAAATCCCGTGTCGCCTGGCGTAAAGAACAGCGTTTCCTCAAAGAACAGATGTGTCTTGCGATAACACCCGATAAATCCCGACGGGCCGACAACCACGGCGGAGTTATAGCAGGCAAGCCCAGCGCGCTCCGGGAGACCGGCGACAATCACCATCCGGCGCCGCTTCGCAAGGTCGATCAGCCGTTGTGTGGTTGGTCCATTCGGCACCGACTCTGACAGCGTGATCGCTTCTTGCTGCGACAGGAACTGATACCCGGATGCACACAACTCGGGCAAGACGATCAATTCAGCATCAGCCCGGTCGAGTGTTTCCACAACCTTATCGAGATTGTGCGACACCTCGCCGAACCGTGGGGTGAACTGAAAAAATCCGACACGCATGATCGTCTTGGCCCCAGAACAAATCGGGCAGGGTAGGCCCTGCCCGTTCAAGAAAAAACTCTGACCGAAAGGTTTACTTCACTTCGGACAAATGAGCGACCGCCTCTTCGGCATGTTTGGTTGCTACATCAGCATGCCCCTGTTTGCCATGGGCTACGGCTTCGTTGAGATGCTTGATCCCTTCATCCACATGCGGATTCTTCGCGGCTGCCCCAGCATGCTTGAGTGCCTCTTCAGCATGTTGCACCAGGACATCGGCATGCCCCTGTTTGCCGTGCGCCACAGCTTCCTTGGCATGTTCCAAGGCTTCAGCCGCATGCTTGTCAGCGGCAAGGGCGAGCCCGCTGAAGAGCGGGAAACCAACAAGCGCGGCAACTGCCGCCACAACCAGTGCTCCGCGATGGATTCTCATTTGCATGGGTTCCTCCTCAGTGGTTAAGGTTCATTCGACGGATGAACGGTATCCGCGGCATTTTCTACAGGCTTTACCTTACACAGCCATTTTTTCACTGTCAAGAAGGCCTTACCTGTGGCTCGACGTTCAGGATTTGCTGCAATCCCTTGGCGTCTTTTTCCACCGGACAGGCAAAATCACGACTCCACTCCCACCAGGATCCCGGATAATTGCGGACCTTCCGATATCCGGCGAGTTTGAGGACAAAATACAGCCAGGCTGAACGGACGCCGCCGGTGCAATAGCAGATAACCTCGTGATCCTTCGTGAGACCTTTCTCGGCGAGACTTTCTGTGATCTTGTGCAGATCTTTCACCGTGGCGTTCGCCTGAAGAAATCCAGTCCAAGCCAGATGAATCGCGGAGGGAATGTGTCCGGGTCGCGGTATCCCCGACATCTCTTTCCCAAGATATTCTTCGAGGCTGCGCGCATCGACGATCACGGTGCCAGGATGCGGCTGCTTCACGAGGTGCTTCAGTTCGTCTTTCCCGGCGATCACGGAGGCCACCGGCTTGACGGTGAAGGTCCCCAGCTTGGGCGTCACGCACCCATGCTCGAACGGCCGTTTTTCCTGCACCCACTTGACCCACCCGCCGTCGAGAATACGCAGACGCTTGTGTCCGAGATATTCCAACATCCAGAACATGCGGCCTTCGTCTCCCCAGTTGTCGAACGGATTGGAATAGATGACCACATTGCTGTCCTGGCTGATGCCCAAGGCACGGATCTTCTGTTCCATGCGTCCGCGATCAGGATCGAGCAATCCTTTCGGCACGACATGCGGGTCGCTGTACTCATGCCAGGTCGAATGCACAGCACCTGGAATATGGCCACCGAATTCGTAGGCTGCCCGTCCACGCACGTCGACAACCACCAGGTCCGGCTGCCCCAAGCTCTGTTGAAGAGTTTCGGTATCAATAAGCAATCCGTGTGTCATGGCGTTTTTTGTCCTGAGCCTTCAGCTGTCGACCTTGAGCTCTGCTTTGCAACTTCCTCCGTCTTGCTGACGCCTGACAGCTGAAAGCTGATTGCCCTCGTTCAATACCGCGGCAAGCGCACCGGACAGAGGAAATTCCCGCTCATATACGACGAATCTATAGGGATCGTTCCCCGTCAACCCATATCGAGTCTGTAACATCTCATGTTGCTTATCGGTCAGGATGTGGTACTGCACTCGGGTCTTTACTTTCATGCCCTCTGCCTGAGGCGGGAGTTGGTACACAAACTGGTATTCCCGGCTAGCCAAGGGCAACAAGCGATTATCATACAACTCGACGATGGCCGGTTGCCACATGATCCAGCGGCCCATCGTCGATGTTTGGTGATCCAGTATCCGCCCCTGCTGATCTTCCACGGAAAACTCTACCGTGAAGTATCGATCAGGATCGCCAGTCGGAATCTTATGGCCAGCTCCTGCGTTGATCAACGTGAGCGTAAATGCGACTCGATCGCCCGGTTTGGGCGAAACGGTATCTGCCCTCACCTGCACCCCCACTGCCCGCTTTACCATATCGGGATCGTGCCCGCCGCGCCAGAGATGCTGGCGTCCACGTCGGATCGGACTATTCACCGCGATCGGCCGATCGATTTCAGGCATGTGGCAACTCTGGCAAATGAAGCCCCGCTCCTGCATGAAGTACTTGCCTTCGTATTCTGCGTAAGTCCCGCAAGGTCCCACGTTATAGAACTGGGACGGTCCGGACACAACATTGTGACAGCGATAACAGAGCTGTGCCGTCCTGAAATTCGGATCAAATTTGGTCGGGTGCGGCGCGGCCGAATCTTCGAACGGTCCGTAGATGACTCCATCCCGCACATGACAGGCAGCGCAGGTCACCGACTCTTTCTGATACTCGGGATCGTACTGTGGATTGGGCTGTTGAGTCGCCTTCTCCACCCTCCCTCGCGGTATCTCTTTCACCAATGTCGGTTGTTGGTTTTCCAGTGGAGAGTGACAGTTCAAGCACACCCAAATATTCTTGTCCTTTTTCCAATAGGCTTGAAAGAACGCATCCTCATAGGCATGGGCGTGGATACTCGTCTTCCATTCGTCGTAGATCTCGCGATGGCACTCCCCGCAGGATTCGGCCTTCAGGCTCGTCAAACCCTCCGGGATTTTTTGAAACGGAATCGCATGGGCATAATCCGCCCGCAACCCGAAAATCACGACCGGTTTGATCTCGGTGTAATAGAGATAAACGAGCACACCCGCCAGGACACAACCGACCAAAATTTTGAAAGAGGTATTCATGCGGCTAAGAGCGCCTGAATGTGGCGATCGACTGAGGCGGCCAAGGCCGTCAAATGATACCCACCTTCGAGCGACGAAAGAATGCGTCCGCCGGCATGGCGCTTGGCGATGCCGGCTACGATGCCGGTGAGGTCCGCGTAGCCCTCTTCCGTCAGCCCCATGTTCCCGAGTGGATCGTCTTTGTGCGCGTCGAAGCCGGCTGAGACGATCACGAATTCCGGTTTGAACGAATCGGCCGTCGGCACCAACGATTTCTGAAAGATGTCGCGATACTCCTCACCGCCCTCACCCGCTTCCATCGGCACATTTATCGTGAACCCTTCCCCTGCTCCTCGTCCTCGTTCCGATTCTCGACCCGTTCCTGGATAGTGCGGGTATTGATGCGTGCTGAAGAAGAGCACCGCGGGATCGTCTTCAAAACTATGTTGCGTGCCGTTCCCATGGTGCACGTCCCAATCGACAATCAACACGCGCTTGAGGCCATGCTTCTTCTGTACATAGCGCGCGGCAATCGCAACATTATTGAAGAGGCAGAAGCCCATCGCTTGCCCCGCTTCGGCATGATGCCCCGGCGGTCTGACCGCACAGAAGGCATGGTCCACTTGCCGGCTCATGATCGCATCGACAGCGGCCAATGCCCCGCCAGCTGCCAGATAGGCAGCGGTCAATGAGCCTGGAGACATTGATGTGTCGGGATCGAGCGAGACCCGCCCAGTCGTCGGTGCGTGTGTTTTCAGCATCGCAAGATACGAAGGCGTATGGATCTGCGTAATCCATTCGTCCTCAGCCTCTCGCGGTTCAATCCTGGTCAGCCGAGCCGCCGTACCGCTCTCCTCCAGCTGCTGCATGATAGCGCGCAGCCGATTGGGCGACTCAGGATGCCCTGCCCCCATGTCATGCTCCAGATATGCCGGATGGTACACAAAGCCTGTCTTACCCATACATGCTCTATCTCACTTGCCCAGCATTATGATGCCAAAACGGCTGTCCAGCGACGCGAGAACAAAGCCGGCAGGCTTTTTCAGCGTCCTGTCGAATCGTAACATGCAGGAAACAGCATAGACAACGAGCGGAAACGCATGCTACGGTCGTGAAAGCATGTCTGCGACGAGGAGAGAGGAATGCCGAATCCCCGCATTGAACCGCTCAAAAAAGTCCTGACGATTGATCCGAACGACGAGGTGGCGTGGTTTGGTCTCGGGAAGGCCTACATGGAAGATGGAAACTTCGCAGAAGCGGCCAAAGCCCTTCAACAATGCGTTGCAGTGAAACCCACCTACTCAGCCGCCTACTATGCCCTGGCCCAGTCACTGCACAAACTGGGACGGCTCGATGAATGCCGAACCGTCTGCGCCACCGGCATCGATGTGTCCACGAAAAACGGCGACGCGATGGTAACGAAGAACTTTGAACTACTCAAAGGCTCGCTGCCTGCCTTATAATTGTCACGTTACTGATGCGCCTCACGCTTCACTTCCTACACAACATCTGTCGAAACGCCTCTTCCTCTCGCCCACTCTCTGGTGTCGCCGTGCCAGGGTTCTGAATCAAGCCGGACTCACGGCTCGTCCCGCGTGAGCCTGGGAGCAGCGCTCTCGGTGGCATGGTTCACACTGGCTCTGCCCCTTCGTCGTCATCATCGGATGAGAGACCACGGGCCTCCGGCTGGCGTTTGGCGACTTCCTCGTACACTTCATCGAGCCAGCGGCTCGCGCAGCCAAGGATCTCCCTGACCAACGGTTCCGGTTGGCCCGTACGTTTGATGGTCCATTGGCAGACATACTCCAACAGTACCCCCCGCTCGAACCGCTCCGACGACTGCATGGCCAGCGAAGTCATTTCACTCAGCCCTGTCTTGAGAATATCGGCCACCATGTCGCGCCCATAGGACGTGCTGGCTGTGACATATTGGACTGCCCGATTGAGCTCTTGGTCAGTCATGAAGTCTCTCGTCACTCCAGCCCACATTATTCATGACGTTTCTGCTGCAATCGCGGATTCGCCGCTGCAACAAGCCTGGACGCGGAGGGCCTGGCGTCCAGGCAGGCGGGCTCGCCGCTCGGTCGGTCAACATACCGTTTCAAGTATGCCTTGTATCTTCTCCGCAGACCGTCTAGATGATGATTGTCAATTCTTTGTTCGGACGTGATAGGTCGATATGCCTGAGGTCCTCTGAGACCGGGAGGGAGCCGGATCGTCACGTCCGCATTCACCCAAGCCCGCACAGTTGCCTGGGCCACGAGCCCGTATCTTCTGCAAG
>DASYVB010000122.1:0-8782 GCA_036000525.1 Nitrospiraceae bacterium
CCGCAGCGAGCGAAGAGGCGAGGGCGTACGCTTCGGTACGTTGAGCTTCTGAGCGATGTGAGAACGCCGCTGGCGGGCTTTTTCAGCATCCTGCTAGGTCATCCGGAGGGCACCGGAAGTTCGGTCTACGGAGACGGTGACCACTCCATCTAATACTTGTAATAGCAGGTGCCCAGCCAGTTGCCGTCGCCAGCCACGAAGGATGGGCAGATCAAGGGCCGTCGGATTTTGCCTGGCTTCCACGAGTGTTTGTAGGTCGGCGCTGGTGGCAAGCATGGTGGGGGCAATCCCCTCCTCTGCTGCGCGGGCCTTCAGCACAGCTTGCAGGAGTTCGACGATGCCGGTCGACTCAGGATCCGGTTTTCGCTCGCAAGGGACCTCTGGCCATGCAGACGATGGAAGCGCTAGTGCCGAGGTGATAGTGGCTAGTAGTTGTCCTCCGTGTCGATCAACCTCGGAGGAATGGACGCCACGGAGACCACGGAGCTCATTGACCGATTTGGGTGGATGGCGTGCGAGTTGGAGGAGCACCTCGTCTCGCATGACGCGTCCGCGAGGCACGTTCCGGCGGCGGGCTTCCGTTTCTCGCCAGGCAGTCAAATCACGAAGCACCGCAGCTCCTTTGGGCTTGAGCGTGTCCCACCCCCGAATTCGTTGGTAGCGTTCCTGTGGCTCTCGACTTTTTTCTCCCACCGCCGTTTCGAGGCGTGCAAATTCCTCACTGACCCACTCTAAACGGCCAAGTTTGTTCAAGCGATCTCGTAAATGCGTATGGATTGACAGGAGGAATTCGACATCTTCCAAGGCGTAAGCGATTTGGTCATTCGAAAGCGGTCGCGCACTCCAGTTGGTAAAGGTATGGGCTTTCGCCAGCTTCGTGCCGTGGAGTCGCTGGACCAAGTTCGCATAGGCGACTTGGGCGCCATACCCGACCATGGCGGCGGCGATCTGGGTATCGAAAAACGGCTTCGGGATTTGCCCTGCATGTATGGCAAAAAGATCGAGATCTTGCCGCCCTGCGTGGACTATTTTCTCAATTTTGGCATCACAAATGAGTTCCCAGAAGACGTCGAGCGATCCGCTGGCCTGCACGGCAGGAAAGTCGATGACGGCAGCGATGGTGGCGGTGGCGACCTGGATCAGTTCGAGTCGTGGAATAAAGGTGTCTTCCCCGACGAATTCCGTATCCAGAGCCAACCGCGGACTCTGCCGCAACGTGTGGCAGAGGGATTCAAGCGCACGCTGGTCGGTCACATACGGCAGAGGTGGATTGGGGGGCATCACCTGTGTCTCATTCTGTTGGACGGTAGGTGGCGTCTGGTGACCGAGGAGGCTCGACATTGCTGAGGCTCAAGTATTCCTTCAAGAACTGGTAGGCCTCCAACATGCGGCGCAATTCCGGTTCGGCGCTGCGGTCGCCGTTATTCGAATCAGGATGGAACTGCTTGGCCTTTTGACGAAATGCGGCGGTGACATCGGCGAGCGAACTGCCGAATTCCATGCCCATCGCGGCATACGCGTCCATCGCGTTGTTGATGCTGCTCGATCCTTGTGACAGATCGCCGCCTCCCCCACCGGCGGCTTTCAGCATATCAGCCAGGCTGATTCTCTTGCGCCGGCGACGGGGGCGCTCTCGAATCTCGCTGTCGAAATCGTCCCATCGATCTTCAACAAACTCGAGACGGGACTCCAGCCGCATTGCACCGGAGAGCTCACGGATCTCCCCAATCTCCTCTTCAATCTGGACCAGTGACTTGATGATTTCCTCCAGTCCTTGTTCAACACGAAAGAAGCTATCGACCCGCTCCTGCATCATCGTATCGATGGCGAGTTCCAGACTCTCTTCGGCTTTCGGGCGCAACGACTCGATCCGTCGTCTCATCCCTTTCTGAAACTTGATGAATTTACTTTGTGAGAACGGCATGTGAATCAGACTCTCTCCCAGCAGGCTGAGGGAAAACTATGTGGTTACGCCAGAACGTCGATGGTCCGCACGTACGGCACAACAGAAGAATATTTCCGCATGATGCTCAAAAAGGCCGTTCAGCAAGGCCGCAGCGAGCGAAGCGGCGAGGCGTACGCTTCGGTACGTTGAACCTCTGGCGATGCGAGAACGCTGCTGCCGGACTTTTTTAGCATTATGCTAGGGCGCGTATTGTAGCACAGCACGGTCGCATGCCAGAAGGGCACTAGAAACAGCTGGATTCATGTGTATTGACTGGTCAGCGTGACGCGAAGTCGTCGCTGAGTTTGGTGCGGCGTCGGGCCACGCCCGTTTCACGTGCGGATGTCGCCACGGCTTTTGCCACACGCGGTACGATTCCCTTGTCGAACACGCTCGGAATGATGTAGTCGTCGCTGAGAGCCGCAGGGGGAATGGTCTCAGCCAGGGCCTTTGCTGCAGCCAGTTTCATCGCTTCGTTGATTTCGCGTGCCTGCACGTCCAGTGCACCCCGAAAGATGCCGGGAAATGCGAGCGCGTTGTTGATTTGATTTGGATAGTCCGAGCGCCCGGTGGCAAAGATCCGGCAATGGGAGGCAGCCAATTCAGGAGGGGCTTCGGGGTCGGGATTGGCCATGGCAAAGACGATACGATCAGTTGACATCAAATCCAGGTCTTCCGCAGTGACGATATTGCCGACGGATAATCCGATGAAGACATCAGCCCCCTTGAGCGCATCACGGAGTGTGCCTTGGGGATGGTCTTTGGTCATGCAAGCGGCGAGGTCCGTTCGGCAGGCCCGCAGCTGCTGGCCGTCCCCTCGTAAGACGATACCTCGAGGCTCGCATCCGACCAGGTGCGAGAGGCCGGCGGCAAGCAGCATCCTGCAGCAGGCGGTTCCAGCGGCGCCGAGACCATTGACGACCACGCGGATGTCCTCCATCCGTTTCCCTGTGACGGTGAGCGCATTGGTCAAGGCGGCGAGGATGACCACGGCCGTGCCATGCTGATCGTCATGCATGACCGGAATATCCAGAGTGCTTTTCAAGCGGCGTTCGATCTCGAAACAGTGCGGTGAACTGATATCTTCCAAATTGATGGCGCCGAACCCCGGAGCAATGGCCTGAACCGTACGAACAATCTCGTCAGGATCTTGCGTGTTGAGGCAGATCGGCCATGCGTCGATTCCCGCAAATTCTTTGAACAGCATGGCCTTGCCTTCCATGACGGGTAACGCGGCTTCCGGGCCAAGATTGCCGAGGCCGAGCACCGCGGATCCGTCGGTGACCACGGCGACCGTGTTGCCTTTGCTGGTAAAGGCATAGGCTTTAGCTTTGTCCTTCGCGATCGCTTGCGAAACGCGGCCGACTCCCGGCGTATAAACCATCGATAAGAGATTCCTTGTTGTGATGGGGAACTTGCTTTGGATGCGAATCTTTCCGCCGAGATGCAGAAGAAAAATCCGGTCGGAGGCGGAGAGCACCTCAACGTCCGGCAGCGCCCCGAGCCGGGTGAGCACCTTCTCTCCATGCGCTTCGTTCTGGACGTCGAAGGTCACGTCTCGCACCATACAGTCGGCCGTTGCAGAGACGATATCCACCGCGCCCAAGTTGGCGCCTTCCTCGGCCAGGACGGCGGCCACCCTTGCAAACATGCCTGGTGTGTTGGCGAGTTCGAGGCGAACGGTCAGGCGGTAGTTGGAATAGGGCCCAATTTCAGTCATAGCTGGTCCTTATTACACTACCACAAGACAGGTCATGAGCCAGAGCGGTTTGTGTGTTGTGGTTTTCATGGAGGTGGCTGAGGAGGAAAAATAAGCGGTTGACAACAGCGGCCTATTCTGACTACCGTAATGGCCCTGTGTCCTACTTGAGTGGGCACCCAGCATCCTAACACTAACATTCAAAGGGGGTGACATATTATGAAGCGCATCTTGATGGCAATTATGGCAGTGGCAGTGGCAGTGGCGTTCAGCGCTCCGGCCTTCGCTGAAGAGAAGAAGAAGGAGGAGAAGAAGGACGGCAAAGTCGTCGTGCAAGAGGATAAGAAAGAGGAGAAGAAGAAGGACGATAAGGGTAAGTAAGCGCGACGAAAGTCGTTTGTCTGATCAGATAAGCCTAACTTGAACCATTCTGAAGAGGCCTGCGATCTCACGATCGCAGGCCTCTTTCCTAAACCGTTTGCCCTACGTTAAATTCGTATCGAGGCATCACTTTTTCAGCATGATTCAGAGTCCGACTGAGGTACTACCTACAACTGTACTATATGTACTATAGTTGAGCTAACCTCCCGACCGACATCTACCTCTTAGCGCAACCCGCAAACTTTTCGGATAATGATGGGCATATCGCTGAGTCATGATCTGCGATCTATGCCCCAGTAGCCGTTGCACCTTGTACAGATCCACTCCGCCCTGGACCATGCGCGTGGTACAGGTATGGCGAAGGTCATCGAAATGGAAATCAGTCATCTTGGCCTTCTCCAGAGCGAGATTTGTGCTTCGGCTGATGTTGCTCGCATTCAGCCGTGTCTGTGCTTCGCTCCGATACACCCACTTCGTTTCCACTGAACGGCTTCCTACTTCTGCTTCAGCAGGTCAAGCACCGGCTGATTGAGCGGGATGGTTCGCCGTATCTTCATTACCTGCGCTCAGGGCAACGGCGCTGGGGTGGACGGCGTTCCCTACCGAACCCGGGAGCTGTGCGACCCGAAGGAATTGGCGGGAGTGAGACTTTCCTAAGTCTGACGCTCATTGTGTTGGCCGTGCGGATCAGCTAGTCTTCGCGCATATTCGAGTGAATCCACTTAGATGAACTACCTCTACTCATAGATGCCGAGGGCATGCCATCGGACTCCTTCAACCAGTTGAATCTGTTCGAATAACGTTGGAACACTACTGAGAAACTATGGTATTTAATCCGAAGAAAAATAGGAAAGGCAGAAGGGAAGAGGCGGTCCTATTGCTTCTTTACTTCGCCCATATTCTGTGGCGCTATTTCGCTGGACTGTAATTTTCAAAGGGACGGGATGTTGAGCTTTACGGATCACTGGACAGGCTACGTGGCACTAGCTGTGTTTCTGGCCGCTTACGTGTTGGTTATTGTCGAAGAAAATCTTGATCTGCGAAAATCAAAACCCGTCATGGTGGCGGCAGGCGCGATCTGGATACTGACGGCGATTGCGTACGCTTCTCAAAACCAATCCCATGTCGTTGCTGAGATCCTACGCCATAACCTGCTCGAATATGCCGAACTGCTGCTATTTCTTCTTTCCGCCATGACGTTCATTAATACGATGAGCGAACGCAACATCTTTGAGGCATTGCGGACGCGCCTTGTTGCATTGGGACTGTCTCTCCGTGCGGTGTTCTGGCTGACCGGCATTCTGGCGTTCTTCATCTCCCCTGTCGCGGATAACTTGACGACGGCGCTGGTGATGGGGGCCGTGGTCGTGGCGATGGGGGCAGGCAACGGACGGTTCATCGCCGCGGCCTGCATCAATGTGGTGATCGCGGCCAACGCGGGTGGTACTTTTAGCCCCTTTGGTGACATCACGACCCTCATGGTCTGGCAGAAAGGCGTGGTTCATTTTGGCGATTTTTTCGCGCTGTTTATACCCTCGCTGATCAACTGGCTTGTTCCAGCGACACTGATCTCCATGACTATTCCACATGAGAAGCCGTCAGCCAGAACAGAACACATGGAGGTCAAGTATGGCGGCTATGTCATTGTCGTCCTTTTTCTCATCACCATAGCCGGAACGGTTCTCACGCATCATTTTCTTGCGATCCCCCCGTTTCTTGGCATGATGACCGGGCTGGGTGTCCTTAAATCCTATGGTTATTTTATCCGGCGCAAGGAGCTGGACGAATGGACGGACCCCCCTGCGCTTGAGGGCGAGAACACCGAAAACCTCAGCGCATTGTTCAAGCCTGCAGTCAAGCCGTTCGATGTGTTCATCAGTATGAAGCGTGTGGAATGGGATACGCTGATGTTCTTTTACGGCATTATGCTCTGCGTTGGCGGGCTCGGCGCACTGGGGTATCTGGCCACACTCTCTAATTTTCTCTATGGGGGGTTGGGAGCCACAACAGCGAATATCCTTGTCGGGATTCTTTCAGCGGTCATAGACAACATCCCCGTCATGTTCGCCGTGCTGAGCATGAACCCGGATATGAGTCTCGGCCAGTGGCTCCTGGTCACACTCACAGCCGGTGTCGGCGGGTCGCTGCTGTCCATCGGATCAGCGGCTGGCGTGGCCCTTATGGGGCAGGCGCGGGGAATCTATACGTTCTCTACCCACCTGAAATGGATATGGGCGATTGCTTTGGGCTATGCCGCAAGTGTTGCCGTTCATCTCGTGATGAATGGAGCCCTCTTTAGTCCATAGAGTGTGGAAAAGGGTTGGGTTGAAATAGTGCAAACAATAAAAATCTGAGCCGCAGCTAATCCGCCGCCGTATCCAGCCGGAACGCTCTTCCGATGCTCGGGCAGGAAGGAAAGGCATTTTGTTCAAAAGCTCCCGACGTGCATACTTTCCCGTTCCGTGGTTGCGCCATCCTTTTTCTTTCTCACGGGCAGCGATTCTGTAACGCCCTTTTTTGAATGGTGTGACTTCGTAATGCCGAGCTGCTCAGCGGCGGCGGTGGGAAGGAACGCAGAACAGGTCGGGCAGTGAGCCACCTTGAGATTGCCGTTGGTCGCGTCGTAGTAGCTGATGAGGCCTAGGCGGTCCGGCCCGATGGTCACCGAGGTGTCCTGACCGACCTCGCCTGCGCTGTCCAGTGTGGTGAGGATGGCGGAGGTGCAGGCCCGGTTAGAACAGTGGGCCACCTTGAGGTTGCGGTTGGTCACGTCGCGGTAGCTGATGAGGCCCAGGCGGTCCGCCCCGATGGTTACGGAGGTGTCCTGACCGACCTCGCCTGCGCTGTCCAGGGTACTGAGGGTGGCGAAGGTGCAGGCCCGGTTGGAACAGTGGGCCACCTTGAGGTTGCCGTTGGTCGCGTCGTGGTAGCTGATGAGGCCCAAGCCGTCGGCCCCAATGGTCACGGAGGTGTCCAGACCGACCTCGCCTGTGCTGTCCAGGGTACTGAGGGTGGCGGAGGTGCAGGCCCGGTTGGAACAGTGGGCCACCTTGAGATTGCGGTTGGTCACGTCGTGGTAGCTGATGAGGCCCAAGCCGTCCGCCCCAATGGTCACGGAGGTGTACTGGCCGACGTTGCCTGGGCCGTCCAGGGTGGTGAGCGCCAATCCCGGGCGGTCAAGACCGGTATCGTCCGCTCCGACACTGAGGGTCAGCCCGAAGCCTAAGAGAAGCCCGACCCCCAAAACGAGAAAAGGGTTTTTAAACATCGTTATCGTCTCCGGGTGGGGCCAAGCCCAGTGATGGATTGTAACTCGCCGAAATCCCCCTTCATTTCAACTCCTTTCCTTGACATGCCTATTTGTTTTTCAGAATACAGGTAGGATAGGAAGTCTCAAATCTCCTTTTACCGTCAAGAAGAGCAGAAGAAACTACAAACGTCCTCTCTCGGTCGGTCCGCTACGGACCGATCGGTACAACAACAGCCTCTAGGCTCCAGCGGGCCTCCCCTCAAGAACCCTGCGCAATCGCCGATTGTGAAAACTAGATTATAGGCGAATCAAAGCACATCTTCAGGTCAGTCAGAGGTCAGCCCGAGGCGTACTGGTATCCTGCCGTCGCCTTGCTTCGTCTGCTTCTCGGGGGTGTAGTAGTTAGCGATCTCGACGGGTTTCATTCGAACTGTGACTCGCCGAAAAAACAGTCTTTTAGGTTCCGTCAATCGAGGTTCCTTAAGCCCTAGATATCATATTACGCACCACTGTGAAAGTGAAATGATTGAAGGCATGGGAGCATCACGTAAGTCAGGCTGCAAATTCAATTCGGGTTGCTATGAACGATTACGTTGCTTCGATTTTGGGTATTGTATGGCCGGTATCGGCGGCGAGCTTTTTGTCCGCAGAAGGCTCGGCCTCGCTCATAGGATGAGAGTTCGAAAGTGTTCATCTTTGCTTTCATAGCGCAGCCACACGCCGGTAAGCGATTGACTGACGAAAGCTCCGACCCCCGCTTGGTGATGGGCGATTGGCACATGCCGCTGATATCCCTCACGTTAGTGGTCGGCAAGTCGCATCTTTAGCAGTGGTCAGTGAGTCTCTCACTCACATGCGACACGAACTGTGAGCGCCAGTGCTCCGATGGATTCTGGTCCGGGAGACGATCAGGACTCGAAGCGTCACTCAAAGCTTGTGCAAAGTTGTGCTAACCATTCTCCTATAGCCAAGACTTAACAGAATCAGTGGAGGTAGTGAAAACCACCTGAGCGCCTGATAAAAGAGAAAAAGGGGGGAAACCATTTGAAACACTCAATCTTTTCAAAAGTATCTTGCATCCATTCGTTATCCGCTCATTGACCCCTCTCCGGCCCCGATGCTACCGTGGGGCCATGCACACTTCATCAGAATCAGCAAAGCCTAATCGCCTCATCCACGAAACTAGTCCCTATCTCCTCCAACATGCCTCGAACCCTGTCGACTGGTACCCATGGGGACCGGAAGCCTTGCAGGCATCGAAAGCGCAAAACCGTCCTATCCTGCTCTCGGTCGGATATTCCGCCTGTCACTGGTGTCACGTGATGGAGAGGGAGTCGTTCGAGAACGAGGCCATTGCGTCACTTATGAACCGGAATTTTGTCTGCATCAAAGTCGATCGGGAAGAGCGCCCCGATCTCGATGAGATCTATATGCAGGCCACGGTGACTCTCAATCATGGTCAGGGTGGATGGCCGATGACGGTCTTCCTGACGCCGGATCAGGAGCC
>DASYVB010000123.1:0-12362 GCA_036000525.1 Nitrospiraceae bacterium
AGTGGGTTGTGTTAACCGCCCTCTTCGGGCTCGTGTTGGTGACGTTTTATGCCATGCTCACCTGAGCCCGCTGAATGTTAATCAGCGTATAGTCTGGTTAGCTCGGTAGACGTGTCGCTTTGCCCTTTGTTCCAGTATAGGGGTTGTTTCTCAACAGCAAGCCCGGATACCGTCCCCCCATTGGCATTTCAAACAACGACCTAGCCTTCGTCATACTTCATTGCATTGCCGTAAGATTTTTCGACAGGATACTTGGCCTCGTTCTTTTTCAGCTTCGAGAGGACTGCTGCATTTAGATCAATGCCAAGGTCGTGGCACAAGTATGATAGGACGATTGCAATATCGGAGATTTCATCCATAACCTTTTCTCGGGAAGAGCTGCTCAGTAGACGCGCAACCTCTTCATCTGTTTTCCACTGAAACAATTCCTGTAATTCACTGGCTTCGATGGTAAGTGCACCGGCAAGCTCTTTTGGCTTATGAAATTGCTCCCAGTTTCGTTTGCGTCGAAACTCCAGCAGAGCTGTCATGACGTTATCGTTTACCATTGCCGCCTTCTCCTCACTCACCCAAGATAGGTATTGCTGTTATGCCATTCCAAAAACTTTGACGAAGGCCTATCCTTCGCTGTTGCAGGCACAACAGCAAGCTTTCGGCCGTGCAGCGCATAGTAATCCCGGCCATTCTCATATTCTTCTTTGATCTTTCTGCTTATCTCGACAGAAAGATCCGGCGTGACTGACAAATAGCCAGAATCAAACAATTTGTGAAGGTCTGATCGCAGCAGCAGGCCGTTCGCCGTAACATTTGGGCCTGACTTCGCAAACGATTGGATGTGAGCGGCCTCAAGTGCAGGGAGAGTGCGTTCACCAGTGATGGCACAACGACGCGTGTACGCGTCTGTAACTAGAACTCGAAAGGCTCCTTGACCGAGTCTGGCCCTGGTTAGGAATTCAGCCCCGTACCTTGCAACCTCTTCGGCCGATGGAGAGGCGCCACCTTCGAGTAGAGTGGATCTTGCGACGGCTGCCGTATGGAGCCGATGTTGAACTTCAGACCATAGCCTGGAGCCAATAGGTTGGTCGGTATCGTAGCCCTTCCCTTTTACAATAGGGGCCGCCCAGTCCGATGGAGCTGGAATCCACGCGCTTCTATCAAAGAAAAAGGGGTTCGCCAAGATCGTACATCCGATAACTGGATCGTGCTCGGGAGGTTTACCGGTCCTGCTTCTCTGAATCATGATTCGTAAGGACTCGATCGTATCGGTGCCATTCTTTTCGCTGAACGCCTCCCATGCGAGGGACAAAGGAAGATTGGAGTGGCTTACAAAAAACCCACCTCCTGCCACGAAATCATCCGGACTGTGTAGCTTGAAAAGA
Organism: Nitrospiraceae bacterium; assembly: GCA_036000525.1. Classification (GTDB taxonomy): domain Bacteria; phylum Nitrospirota; class Nitrospiria; order Nitrospirales; family Nitrospiraceae; genus Palsa-1315. The sequence continues at coordinate 1,380 of DASYVB010000123.1, forward strand.
AATGGAGCTCCAACTGGGATAGATTGGAAAGAACTAGGCCCTCCGGGTCGCCAGAAGTTAACCTCATCTGGCTTGCGGTCAGCAAGGAACTTAAACCACTTATTGTTGGTCACACCAACATAAAACTTCATAGTCGCGAGCTAACGACTCTTACTTTTCCTTGCCTAGGTCATTCGCAATCAGCCTGAATTGTTCGAGTGCTGCTTCGAGGTCGTCGACGATCTCTTGGGCGATGACGTCGGGGGCGGGAAGTTTGGCGAACGCGTCTATGATCATGCAGCAACCTCCGCGCACAGCACCTCGGCCTGTTCCAACACGGTCTGTGTAGCCTTTTCCTGCTTGTCCGGAGGATAGCCGTACTTGCGAAGTATGCGCTTTACCAGAACACGGAGTTGCGCTCGTACGTTTTCTCTCACTGTCCAATCGATGGTCACGTTCTTCTTCACCATCTCCGCTAGTTCGCGCGCGATCTTGGTCAGCGTCGGCTCGCCCAACACCTTCACGGCGCTGTCGTTGGTCCCTAGTGCGTCGTAGAAGGCTAACTCGTCCTCAGTTAGGCCAAGTGTCTCACCCCGCGTATGGGCTGACCGCATATCCTTCGCAAGGCCAATCAACTCTTCGATGATCTGGGCGGTTTCGATGGCTCGGTTCTGGTACTTCCGTATCGACTGTTCGAGGAGTTCCGCGAAGGAACGTGCCTGAACGATGTTCCGCTTCGATCGGATCTTGATCTCACCAGCCAGAAGCTTGCGGAGCAACTCAACCGCGAGATTGCGCTGCGGCATTCCGCATACTTCCGCCAGGAACTCGTCGGAGAGGATCGAGAGGTCTGGTTTCTTAAGTCCGGCCGCAGCGAAGATATCCACCATCTCGTTGGACATTACAGCCTTCGAGATGATCTGCCGGATGGCGTGGTCGAGTTCTTCGTCAGTTTTCTGCTCACCTGGTGTATTCTTAGCCAGCACCGAGCGGACGGCCTGGAAAAAACCCACGTCGTCGCGGACGCGGAAGGTCTCCTCGTGTGGCACGGCGAGCGCGAAGGCTTGCGAGAGGTCGGTGACTGCGCGCAGCAGACGAGGTTTGCCGTCTTGCTGGGCAAGGATATGCTCCTGCGCGGCGGGCAACACCGAGAGACGCTCTTGCGGTTTCCCCGTAATCCAGCGCGACCAGTCAAAGCCGTGAAAGAGTCCTTGGCAGATCTCGAACTTCTCCAGCATCACAGCCACGGCCTCGGCTTGATCGATAGCCGTCTTTCCGGTGCCGCCGCTTTCGGTATACGTCGCCAGCGCCTTTTTAAGTTCGTCGGCAAGGCCAAGGTAATCCACCACGAGCCCGCCAGGCTTGTCCTTGAAGACGCGGTTAACCCGCGCGATGGCCTGCATCAGCCCGTGCCCGCACATCGGCTTGTCCACATACATGGTGTGGAGACTTGGAGCGTCGAAGCCCGTCAGCCACATATCCCGCACAATCACAATTTGAAAAGGGTCCTTCGGGTCGCGAAACCGTAGCGCCATGTCTTCGCGCCGTTTCTTGTTGCGGATGTGGCCCTGCCATTCCATCGGATCGGATGCCGACCCAGTCATAATCACCTTCATCAAGCCGAGTTCGTCCGTATCGCCATGCCAGTGGAGACGCAACGCAGCAATCTCGCGGTACAGCTCGACGCAGATTCGGCGGCTCATACAGACCACCATCGCCTTCCCGTCCATTGTCGAAAGTCGGTTCTCAAAGTGATCAACCAGGTCCCGCGCGATCAACTTGATCCGGTTGTTCGATCCCACCACGGCTTCGAGCTGCGCCCATCGGCTCTTGAGCTTTTCCTTGCGCTCGATCTCCTCGCCCTCGGTGGCTTCCTCGAACTCTGGATCGATCTTGGGCCGTTCCGACGCCTTCATCTCCAGCTTGGCAAGCCGACTTTCGTAGTAGATGGGGACCGTGGCGCCATCGACGACCGCCCGTTGGATATCGTAGACACTGATGTAGTCGCCGAAGACGGCGCGTGTATTAGCGTCGGTCTTCTCAATGGGTGTCCCGGTAAATCCGATGAACGATGCATTCGGCAGCGCGTCGCGCATGTGCCGGGCGAAGCCGTCGATAAAATCATACTGGCTACGGTGCGCCTCGTCCGCGATCACCACGACATTGCGCCGGTCCGAGAGAATGGGATGGCGGTCGCCTTTCTCTTCGGGGAAGAACTTTTGAATGGTGGTAAAGACCACGCCCCCGGACGCGACCTTCAGCTTCTCGCGCAGATCAGCACGATCCGCTGCCTGCACCGGCGGCTGGCGAAGCAGATCATGGCAACGGGCGAAGGTGCCAAAGAGTTGATCGTCGAGGTCGTTGCGGTCGGTGAGCACCACGATCGTCGGGTTGGCCATGGTCGGATGCAGAATCACGCGGCCTGCGTAGAATGCCATCGTCAGGCTCTTGCCAGAACCTTGCGTGTGCCACACCACACCAACCCGCCGATCCCCCAGCTCGCCACCCGGCTGATGCCCCGACATATAGTGGCCCAAGGTATCTGCGGCCCGATGCTCCATCGCACGGCGGGCTGCCCGCAAGGTTTCTTCTACAGCCACATTCACCGCGTGGAACTGGTGGTAGCCTGCCATCTTCTTGGTGAGTTTGCCGCCACCCTCGTCCTCGAACACGATGAAGTGCCTCACCAGGTCAAGGAACCGTCGTTTCTCGAACACGCCTTCAAGCACAACCTGCAACTCAGCCAGGTTCGCCGCGGCATCTTCCCGCCCCATGATCGTGCGCCAAGGCTTGAACCATTCACGCCCTGCTCCCAGTGAACCAATCCGCGCCTGCACACCGTCAGAGACAATCAGCGCCGCATTAGTCGTGAAGAGGGAGGGAATCTGTGCCTGATAGGTTTGGAGTTGCTGATAGGCACTCCAGATGGTGGCATTCTCATCGGCAGGATTCTTCAACTCGATTACCGCGAGCGGCACCCCGTTCACGAACAACACAACGTCCGGGCGACGCATGTGTTGACCCTCGGCAACGGTAAACTGGTTCACGGCCAGCCAGTCGTTGCTGTCGGGTTGATCGAAATCGAGCACCCGCGCTTGTGCGCCTGCAATCGATCCATCCGGCCGACGGTACTCGACAGGGACTCCGTTCACGAGCATGTGATGCACAGCGCGATTGCGTTCGACCAACGACGGTGCATCGCTTCGCGTCAGCTTGCGATAGGCCTCTTCCAGGGCATCGACGGGCAGGTCGCGATTCAGGGTTCCAAGTGCCTGCCGCAGTCGGCCTTCCAGCATCACATCGCGATAGTTGGGGTCGCTCCGCTCGGCTGCCGGTTCACCGGCTGCGATCTCAGGTCCGTGGAGGACTGCGTAGCCCAGGCCTTCAAGCCAGGCGAGGGCAGCGTCTTCGACAACGGATTCGCTAAAGGATTGGCTCATAGGCTCATGGCCCGGCGAACCGCAGCGCCCGATTTACGAAGCCACGTAGTTCGTGGTCGTTGACCGTCTCGGCCTCCCAGGACGGATTGGTGTCGTGGTGAAACCTGTTCGCGTATTCGACGATCTCATCGAGTTCTCGTATCGCGTTCTGATCCAGAAGTTGATTGAGAGTACCGAGGTTCTGTCGGCAGAGATTCCGGAACGGGCCGAGCAGCGTTCCAGGGGGAAACTTCCCTGGGCACACAACGCGAAGAAACGCTTCGAGATGCGGACGGATCGACCGAGCGATTTCTCGCATGTCTCCTGCGCCGGTATCGAGAAAGGCGCGCAGCTTGGCATCGCGGCGATCATGCTCCGTAACCGCATCATGGGCGACGTCCCATACACGGAGGGTGGAGCCTGCCCCGTCGCGCACCACCTCGATAGCCGATCGCACGGTCGCGTTGGCGCCCTCCCAGAGCCGGCACATGAACGGCTTGTTGTGGGAGAGGACAATGATCTGGGCGGCCCGCTCCGCGAGACGACGAATTTCCTGCACCGTCGTCAGGGCTCGATGCTCGTCTAGGCTCGAAATCGGGTCGTCGATGACGACGACCTTGTTCGTCAAACGCGTGTCTTGGTCGAGCGAGGCGAAGAAGAAGGCCAGGGCCAAGGTATTGCGATCACCAGCGCTGAGGGTGTTCCGGAAAGACGGCGCGCCAAGTGCGGGCTCCGCACCGCCGACCGGCACGGGGGTGTTATTGATGAGCACGTTGTACGTGCAGGTCGGTCCTCCCCGTGTGTTCGCATAGGTCACGCTGTCGAGACGGAAACCCGCGTTGAACCGTGCGAGGTAGAGGTTGATGGCGGTCTGATACCCGGGGAATACCTGTGTTCGATGCTGCTCCAGCGCGGCTTTGGCTTGATCGCGCTGCCGTTCAGTAGCTTCCTTGGCCGTCCGTTCCTGTAGGTACTCCTCGCAGCGCGCTGTCGTCGCCGGCTCGTGTCGAGCCTTTGTCGCCTTGAGCCAAGCGAGATCTTGAGCCAGCAGAGTTGAGTTGGCCGTTGCCGCGCGCTCCCTCGCGACCTCGATCGCGTGGTTGGCGTTTTGAAGCCGTTGGTTGATCGTGGCAATCGTCTGCCGATGGGCTTCGTAGGCCACGACAAGCGCCCGAGTCTGGTCGAAGACCTCCATGCGCTCCAGCGGAGCGGCCTGTTTTGCAGCGAGCTGCGCAACGACGGCTTCCCGCGCCGTTCGCCAATCCCGGACGATAGTGGCTGTGTCGATGGTGACTTCAGCCACATCGCAGAAGCGCGACCAGAACTGCCGGCGCTCGATAGCGACCCGCACCGCGCGTTCCAGTCCTGCAGGCACATCGCCGCCGTGAGCCTGCTCTACTGTCCTGATGGCGTCTGCTACCGCACGCTTCAGAGACGCGTATTCCTCGCTGAAGTACGCGCGGTAATGCTGGAGGATCGGCGACTTTCCGAGATCCTGTCCGCAGAACGGGCAATTACTGGACGCGTTACTGCTTTGCCCTTGCGGCATCCGACGCATCCCGTCAGCTACCCATGCCTCACCGCCAAGCCCCAGGCCAGCCAGATGCTCTTGGACACGCGCCAGAGTTGCCGCGTCCACGGCAGGCAAATCATGGTGCAGGACTCGCTCGGTCGCGGCGAGATCGAACTCGGGCAGATTCAGCGCATCGAAGCTTTGCGTCGTGCGGATCGCATCTTGATCCCGTGCTGCGGCGAGAGCCCGCGCCGCCTCCTCGATCGCCTCCTCAACGTCGGCACGTGCAGGCAACGCACAGAAAGCATCCACGGAGTACGGCCCACGGTCCGCGGCTGGAATCGCACTCTCCCTGGCCCTCAGCTCGCGATTGTGTTCTTCGATTCTCGCAACGAGTTGCTGGAGCTGCGTGCTCAGCGCGACCGCTTGGGCGCCAAGAATCAGCTCATGCAGATTCTGCCGATGGTGCGTCTGAACGGCCAAACCAGAGTGCACGTTCTGGTCGATGAAGACGTCGTCGAACACCACGAGGTCTGCGAGTGTACGGTTCCATGCGTTGTTGTCGAAGATCGCTGGCGGCGGGCCGCCGCAGCAGTCGAGAATGACATGGGGCGGATGCTGAGCAGCAAGACGTCGTCGTTCGGCGATCGGCAAGGCATTTCCCGTGGCCAGCGACCGCAGCACAGCCGTGAGGGTCGTTTTGCCCCTGCCGTTCTCCGAGTAGATGAGGGTGAGCCGCGTGAGGGGGATGTTCGCCGCGCTGCTTACGGAATCGAATTGGCCAACGTTCCGCAGGAGTTGTAGGCGGTTGATCATGCGCAGACCCTCTCGCAGACGCCCTCCGCGTCCTTCACCCGCAGCTCGCCGGAGATGAGCTTGAGCAGCAGCGTGTCGCGCAGAGCGGCGAGGGTTTGATTCTGAATCGTGTTCTTGAAAGCTCTGTCGAAAAGCGGCGCAACTCGGTTGTCGAATGCTAGCAGCACCTTTAGAGGTGGTGAGCACACATATAGCCTCTTCATATCTGCAACTGTTACATGCCCAAGTCCTGTGGTTTGCTTATTGCGTGCAATTTCAACGAGCGTTGGTCTGAGAAACTTCAGCAGGTAATAGACAAATCGCTTCTCAGCAATCGTAGGCGTTACCACTTTGAAGATGTGCTGGTTGAGCAAGCCACGCCCCTTCGTCCACAGAAATGCATCGAGCGAAGTGTCGGGACTTCCTGACCACGAATAGAGTAGTTCTCCCGTATCGATCAGCTGCTTCGGATCCATAACACGATCAGAGAATTTCGTTTGCGCGCTGATGCCGTCTTTAAGTTCGGCTATCTTCACGATAGGCAACCCTTGGATTGGATCGCAAAAGTCCTCGCTCTTGAAAGCTGCTCCATTGATGAACTCTGCTGACTCATACAAAGAACGTGTTTCCCACCCCTTCGGAATCTCCTCCAACTCCGAATCCACGAAGGAATCCGGAAACAGATCGGCGAAGGGCTTTGGCAGGCCTGGGTCGCGGCCTTCTGCTTTGGCACGAACGGGATCGAAGTCCACGAACCACGACTTAAAGAGCGCCCGCGCCTTCGCCTCCAGCGTCTCGTTCATCCGCTGGTTCAGTTCGATCTTGTCGTCCAGCGTGCCGAGGATGTGGGCGATGGCGCGTTGCTCCGGGAGCGGCGGGACAGGCACGGAAATCGAGCGAAGCGAAGCTAGCGGCTGTCCTATGCCAGGTGTTCCGACAGTTGATGCGTTCTGGAGTAGTGCGTGACGACCATCCTGCGATCGAAAGAAGTAGAAGATGAAGAGCGGATCGACCAAATCTTGGTTACAAGTGAGCTTCATCAAGCTCGATGAAAGGATGTACCGACTCATCTGATCGCTAGGAACGATTCCGACTTGTCCGATTGCGCCCCGATGCGGAAAAACCAAGTCACCGGGGAACACGTTGCATGAACGCAATTCGTCGGCGGTCTCATCTGACACAAACACGAGGTCACCGACGAGTGTGCGTGTGTCTGAAATATTGTTACCCCGAATCACCGGAACACCATCCGCGACATACCTATCGGCCTTCATGCGAGAACCGAATGGGCCGATGGCAATGGCGCGACCGTCGTCCGCCTTGATTTGATCGACGGTACAGGTGCGCCAATCACTCGCCATACCCAAGCTCCTTCAGGTTGGCGGCGATGGTGGCTTCCAGCTTCGCGACCTCGGCCCGCTGTTCACACAGTGTCACGGTCAGCCACTGCATCACAGAAATCCTTCAATTAGTCCGACGACCTTTTGGACAAGGGATGCACAGCCGTTGATTAAGGCGGCGGCTTTTATTGTCTCCCATGCTGACCGAATGATGCCTCGATTAGGTTCGGGCTTCGCAAGTTGCGACTGAATGGTCTCGATGTCTGCAACCAAGGTCATCTTCTCGGACTCTGGGGCTTCAGAAGCGGTGATTGCATCTCGGAGTGCCACTAAGGACTGTCCGAGTTCGGTGAACTTGGCGTTGATCTGATTTCCGTCGCCCAGGGTGATAATGTTCTGCCCCGTGGCCTCAATCTTGATCCCGTGAAACTTTGGCATCGTAAATTCTCCTGGTCCTTCGATCTTGTCGATACCAGCGGCTGTGATCCTGAAGAAACTTGTGGAGGAAGGGATGACGGTGCCGCCAGGTGCTGTAAATGATTTCTCGATGGTGTCCTCCTCAACCCACCCTTGGCTTATGAGGTAGGTGAGGTTGCTCTGCACCTCAGGTTGGGTCAGGCCGTGCGCAACCTTGAGTTCTTTCTTGAGGTCGCTGATTTTGACGGCCGAACCTTTCTTGCCTCGGCTGCTCGTAGCATTGGTGTTACGGTCGTAGAAGTATTGGAGCATGATGCGACGAATATTATTATTCGACGGCGGTACTCGGGCTGTTTTCCCCTTAGCCATAGCCCAGCTCCTTCAGGTTGGCTGCGATAGCGGCATCCAGCTTCGCGGCTTCCTTCTGCTGTTCCCGCAGTGTCTTGGCAAGCCGATTCATCTTTTCTTCGAACGGCTCGCCGTCATCCTCGGCTGCCTCCGCACCCACGTAGCGTCCGGGCGTGAGCACATGGCCATGCTTACGGATGTCACCTAGCTTCGCCGCCATACAGAAGCCAGGCACGTCGGCGTACCGACCCGCTCCTTTGTCGCCGCGCCAAGCGTGATAGGTGCCGGCGATCTTGGCGAGGTCGTCATCGGTCAGCTCGCGATGCGTACGGTCCACCAAGATTCCCATCTTTCGTACATCGATAAAGAGCGTCTCGCCACGACGGTCTCTGAACCTTCCGCTCTTCTTGTTGCGGGAGAGGAACCACAAGCAGACCGGGATCTGCGTTGAGTAGAACAATTGACCGGGCAGTGCCACCATGCAGTCCACCAGGTCGGCCTCGATGATGGCCTTGCGGATCTCGCCCTCATTAGATTGATTTGACGACATCGAACCGTTGGCGAGCACGAAGCCCGCGAGTCCGGTAGGCGCGAGATGATGAATGAAGTGTTGCACCCAGGCGTAGTTGGCATTGCCTGCTGGCGGTGTACCGTAGACCCAGCGCTTGTCGTCCTTCAACAGCTCGCCGCGCCAGTCGCTGTCGTTGAAGGGCGGGTTGGCCAGTACATAGTCGGCCTTCAAATCAGGATGCGCGTCATTGTGGAAGGTATCACCGTGGCCGATCTGCGCGTCGATCCCGCGGATGGCGAGGTTCATCTTGGCCAAACGCCAGGTGGTGTAGTTCGACTCCTGGCCGTAGATCGAGATGTCGCCGAGCTTGCCGCTGTGGGCCTCGATGAACTTTTCGCTACTGACGAACATGCCGCCCGAGCCGCAGCAGGGGTCGTAGACGCGGCCTTTGTAGGGCGCGAGCATCTCGACCAGCACCCGCACAACGCTGGATGGCGTGTAAAATTGGCCGCCGCTCTTGCCTTCGGCGCTGGCGAAGCGTGAGAGAAAATATTCATAGACGCGGCCCAAGGTGTCCTTGGCACGGTCGGCAGTGCTGCCCAGGGCAATGTCGCTCACTAGGTTGATGATCTGCCCTAGTCGTATCTTGTCGAGGCCTACTCGCCCGAAGTCTTTCGGCAGCACGGTCTTGAGGGAAGGATTGTCGCGCTCGATCGCGGCCATCGCATCGTCGACCAGCGTGCCGATGGTCGGCTGCGGAGCGCTCGCCTTGAGATATGACCAGCGCGCCTCCTTCGGCACCCAGAAGATGCTGGCGGCTTTGTATTCGTCGGGATCTTCAGGATCAGCGCCCTTCTTCCGCTGCGTTTCGAGCTCGGCGTGTCTCGCCTCGAAGGCGTCGGAGATGTACTTCAGAAAGATTAGGCCGAGGACAACGTGCTTGTACTCCGCCGCATCCATGTTGTTGCGGAGGCCGTCAGCCATCTGCCAGAGCTTGGCCTCAAAGCCGAGATTCGCTCCTGTCTCAGGTTTAGAGTTTACTTTCCCCTTGTTTGCCATTGGTGGCATTGCTCCTTCTGCTGCTGCGCTATCCTTGCACCACTGCCCACTCAGAAATTCTGAGTAATTCTAGTGCCGAAGAATACGCTTTCCCCTACGATAAATCACGCCCCTCCATAGGGATGCCTTTGGGTTTCGCGCACATGACCGGAGGAGCGAGGTATCCGCCCTGGCTGAACTCCTTTTCCCCTTTCAGGTAAGCGAGTGCGCTCCGCGACATTCGCCGTAGTGGCGGGGTCCCCACCCGGCGTCCTGAGAAGGAACGCTGGAACTGACTGAAGAATCACGGGTGGCACAACCGTGATTGAGAGGCTGCGGAAAAACTTGGTTTATACATAAAACACCGTTGAACTATTTCAGATGGAGCTACGGACTCAATAGCCTCAGGATGCTCAAAAAGGCCGTCCAGCAAGGCCGCAGCGAGCGAAGAGGGGAGGCGTACGCTTCGGTACGTTGAGCCCCTGAGCGATGTGAGAACGCCGCTGGTGGACTTTTTCAGCATCCTGCTAAAGGAATTCCGGAAGGCTTCCGCTCGGACCGCCGTAGAAGGGGTGCCACGAGAGGCGACGGAGCGAGACGCACTCGGTCACCTGTCCCCTGCTCCGGGAGGTCCGTGAGTGAAGCCTAAAGGCATCCCACTTCCACCCCTTTCCCTTAGAGAAATCACCCCGCCCGTTTTGGGGAAGTTCTGAGTTATGAGTTCTGGGTTCTGAGTTGTCTGGCCCAGTACCGAGATGTAGGAGAAGGGCGAAGTCGGTTGGTTCGGTCTATTTGGTCTATCTCGTTAATTTCGTTCATCGAACCAACGAAACCAGAGAAACCAGATAGACCAAAGAAACCAGATGAACCAGAGGAACAAGAGTGACGAGCGGGACTGGCGGGAAACGCGCGACTCGGGGCTGGTATGTCTCGTCTGTCTGGTCTATTTGGTTTGTCTTGTTTGTATGGTTGGGCAGAACGGAAAACCAAAGAAACCAAATGAGCCATATGAACTAGAAGAACCAAATAGACAAGAGAGGCGAGACCTGAGGGGCTCCATTCAGGTCTTGCATCCAATGCGCCGGGATTTGGTCGCAGGTGGCTCCATCAGTTGGCGGATGGCGTCGAAGAGGGACTTAATATGTCCGTCGTGGCTTACCACTTTCCGCTCCAGCTCGCTCAGCTTGGCTGCCAACTCTTTATGCGTGCTGATTGTGTGCCTCAACCGCACAAAGGCACGGACCACGAAGACGCTCATGTTGATTGCGTGCGGGCTGTTCAACACGTTGGCGGCCATGATGGCCCCATGCTCGTAAAGACGTAGGACAGGTACTTGACATTCTGGCCCCGCTTCAAGATCACAGTTTGTGATCTTGAACGGATCAACGTCTCGACCTCGGTCCGAGTCATTTGGAACATGAAATCGCTGGGAAATTTCTCCTGGTTTCGTTTCACCGCCTGGTTGAGTGTGCGAGTTTCCACCCCGTAGATCCTGGCAAGATCGGAGGCCGGAATAACCCGATGGCCGCGGATCGACACAATCACGCTATCAATTGGCATGACTTCTTTACCCGCCATAGGCCAGCCTTTCAGAGCAATGAATGTCAGTTCGGGTGCTTCTGC
>DASYVB010000124.1:0-40944 GCA_036000525.1 Nitrospiraceae bacterium
CCGCTGGTTCCTTCCTACATTTCATACATCACCGGGCTGTCCATCGAACAACTCACCGACTCGACCGTGCGGTCGAAGTTCAAAAAGGTCATTGTCGTCAACGCCCTGTTGTTTATCGCGGGATTTTCAGCAGTCTTTGTGTCCTTCGGCGCATCGGCCAGCTTGATCGGACAGGTCTTGATTACCTATCAAGATCACATTCGACGGATCGGCGGGATCCTGATCGTCATCTTCGGCCTCTATTTATTGGGGATCTTGAATATCAATTTTCTGAAAATGGAGCACCGGTTCCAATTCAGAAATCGGCCGGTCGGGTATGTGGGATCGTTCGTGATCGGCGTGGCGTTTGCCGCCGGGTGGACGCCTTGCGTCGGGCCGGTGCTCGGGACCATCTTGTTGTATGCCAGCACCACCGATTCGATGCTGAACGGGGTGCTGTTGCTGACGAGCTATTCGGTGGGATTGGGGTTGCCGTTGTTTCTCACGGCCCTGGGGGTGGACCGGTTCCTTACCTATTTCAAACAGGCGCGTCTGTATTTGTGGGGCGTCTCTACGGTGAGCGGGGTGGTGCTGGTCGTCGTGGGCGTCATGATTTACGCCAATACCATCACGATGATTACCGGTTTCTTAGAGCGGTATGGGATTGGCTGGTACCTTGGGCAGTGACGCAGGGCGGTACTGCCCAAGTTCTAAGTTCTCAGTTTTGAGTCCTGAGATAGAAACGTTTCGCTCCACCTCTGTGGTCTAACTTACAACTCAGAACTCAGCATTCATAACTTCAGAACTGACAAGCGAAGCCGGCGCCATGCTCATACTTCCAGACGTGAAAGTGTATGACACGCTTGTGGTAGGCATGGGGCCGGCCGGAGCCACCGCCGCCTACCAGTTGAGTCGAGCCGGCCTGTCTGTGCTCGGGCTCGACAAGGCCACGCATCCACGGTACAAAGTCTGCGGCGGCGGGTTGTCCGCCCGCATCGACCGCATTTTGGAAGACGATTACAAGACGGTCGTCGAGCATACAGTCTACGGCATACAGTTTTCCTACCGCGGTGCGGATCTCTTATCCCTTGATTGCTCCAGCCCGATAGCCTACATGGTCATGCGTGATCGGTTCGACCATTTCCTCGTGGAGAAAGCAAGGCGAGTAGGCACCGAGGTGCACGAAGACGAGCCGGTTACGTCCTGTCAGCAGCTTCTCGACGGCATCGAAGTGACGACGGATCGGGGCCGGTATCTGGCCAAGGTTCTGATCGGGGCGGATGGGGCGAACAGCTTGGTGGCGCAGCAGTTGTTCCCGGGACGCCGGAGCCGTCGGATGGCGACCCTGGAGAGTGAAATCCCGATCGGGCCTGCCCCCCATTATCCCGGCACCGGCCGTGCACTCATCGATATCGGCGCGACACCCGCAGGCTACGCCTGGATTTTCCCGAAGCAGGAACGGCTCTCGATCGGCGTGGGGGATCTTCGCGGAGGTCTAGCGAGCCCGAAGAAGATTTTCGATCAGTTCGTGCGGGATGAGAAAGGATTGGCTCCATGGAAGGTACCGCAGCCGGTCGGCCATCCACTTCCGCTCTTCAGTGAGCACAGCGAGGCCAAGGACTCTCGGGAGTCGGTCGGATTAGTGAGTGGCCGCGCCTTGCTGGTGGGAGACGCCGGGCACCTGGTCGACCCCCTGTTCGGCGAAGGCATCTATTACGCGGTGAGGTCCGGTCAGTTGGCTGCGGAATCGATTCTGGACCAAGTCAATGATCGGCGACGGTCACTGGCCGAATACGAAGAGGCCGTCCGGCGGGAGATCTATGAGGAATTTCGAGTGGCGGCCCGCATGGCGAGTATCGTCTATTCGTATCCGCGTCTCTGCCATCGCCTCCTGCCCCGCTATCAACACATCGTCATGCTCTACTACGACGTACTCCGTGGGCGTGAGACCTACCAAACATTCTTCGCCCGCGCGAAGAGTGTGGTCAAATCCTCCTTCAAGGACCTGCTCCTCGAAGCTGTTTCGCTCCGTTGAGTTCAGGACCGCCTTCAGCGATTAGCTTTCAGCTAACGAATTACAATCAAGACAATCAAGAGATTTTGAAGTCTGCTGACAGCTGAATGCCGAAAGCTTCGATGTGGGCTTGTGTCAGCACCAGGAGCCGAGGCGGCAACTTACAAAAGACTGGCTCACTGCTGTGGCGGAAGGGAGGCGGAACGATCCAGACGGGACAGAGGGGATCAGTCCAGCGGGAAGGCTCGGTTGATTTCCCGATGGGAGCGTAGTCGACGAAGTAGACGAGGGCGTGGGTTCGGCCTTTAGAGCCAGCAACGTTGCGGGTTTCTCTCTTTCGATCTTCGCGAGCAGGCTCCTTCCCTCGCTGGAATACGCACTGTCCGGGTATTTTGCTGCCAGCAGCGTCAGCTGTTCGCTGGCCCAATCGTCCGCACCCAGGTCGTGGTAGCTGAGCGCCAGAAAATACAGGGCGTCGGGCGCGACCGACTTGTCGGGATACAGCTTCATGATTTGTTCGAAGCGATGTGCGGCAGCCAGATATGAGCCCCGCCGATAATAGAATTGGCCCACGAAGAGATGCATCTGCGCCAGGAGGTCGTGACATTCCTGGATTTTCTGGAGCGCTGGGCCGTCATACCGGCTTCCCGGAAAATCTTTCCGCAGCCGTTCAAAGGCTTCGATGGCTTTTTGAATGGGGTCCGGATCACGCTGGATTCCCTTGGTCAGTTTCATCTGGCTTTCCCCGATTCGGAACGTCGCATAGGAGGCGAGGATGTGGTTGTGATGTAGATCGAGGAAATGGTTATACTCGACGATGGCCTCCGTATACTCCTCTTTCTCGAAGAACGCCTCTCCTCGCTTCATGATGACGTTGGGATCATAGTTCTTTTTGATCGAATCGCCCAAGAAAATCTGCTCGTCAGTACCCCGCAGGGCCTTCTTCGCAGTATCCTGATTCTTGGGTGTGCTGGAGCAGGCGGTGACGACGCAGAAAATTGTCGCGCAGAGGCCGACGGCCATTGCAACTCGTGGAGAGCGGAAGGTGGGAAGCTTACGTATCATAATCTGCCGCCGAAATGTAGCAGGAGTCCTGAATGAAAGCAATGAATTCGAGCATTCGAGTTGACCCCTGCGGCACCGAGACCTATAATCCCGCCGGAATTGCGCTCTAATTGCAAGGTCGCCAGTCTATGATACGCACGAGGATTATCGGCACAGGATCGTATCTTCCCGAAAGGGTGGTGTCGAATCGCGAGGTGGGGGCTTTGTTGGGCATCGAGCCGGCGGTCGTCTCTCGCTTGACAGGAATTCAGGAGCGACGCAGGGCTGCTGCATCCCAAGCGTCTTCTGATCTTGCGGTGGAAGCAGCGAGGCCGTCGCTTGAAGCCGCCGGACTCCCGGTTTCTGAGCTGGGGGCGATTGTGCTTTCGACAACCTCTCCTGATACGGTCTTTCCCCCCACCGCCTGCCATGTTCAGCGGATGCTTGGTTGTTCCACGATACCGGCATTCGACGTGGCGGCTTCCTGTTCGGGCTTTCTCTATGGACTCTCGATGGCCGATGCGATGATTCGGAGCGGACAGGTCAAGACGTGTTTGGTGGTGGCCGCGGAGGTGAAGTCTCGTTCCGTCGATCCCACCGATGGCGATACAGGTCTCTTATTCGGCGATGGGGCAGGTGCGGTCGTGTTGCGGGGCGAGCCAGCGGCAGGCCAGCTGAGTCGAGGGCTCTTAGGGCTCCGTCTCCACGCGGACGGTGCCCAACATGGCTTGATTACGATTCCCGCAGGCGGATCGCGCCGGCCAACGACGTCGGGGACAGTCGAAGCGAAGAGCCATACGTTGCGGATGCAAGGGGCGCCGGTCTTTCGTCTGGCGGTCAAGCGATTGGACCAGGCCATCCGCGAGATCGTGAAAGAGTTCGGTATCGATATTCACGATATTGCGCAGCTGGTATTGCACCAAGCCAACAGGCGGATTCTCGATCAGCTCACGAAGCGGCTTGGGGTCCCGCCAGAACGGGTCTGTTCCGTGATCGGACGCTACGGCAATACATCGTCGGCGTCATTGCCGATCGCGCTCGACCACGCAGTCCGTTCGGGAAGGATTCTGCCCCACGACATCGTCCTGCTGGGAAGTTTTGGCGGTGGCGTGACGTGGGCGACAGGGTTGGTTCGCTGGTAAGGGCTATTTAGCAAGCTGCTGAAAAATCCGCCAGCGGAAGAAGACTGTTATTTGGTTTATTTAGTTTGTCTGGTCTGTCTGGTTTTTGTGTTGAACGAGACTAACCAGATGAACCAAATCAGCCAGATAAACAAGACAAACCAGATGGACCAGACAGACCGCGATCTGGCCGTGAAAACCGCTGATTGTTTCTGAACTGAGGAGCGGCGCGATGCTGTTTGGATTGATCCCTCAAGAAGAAGCCTTCTATGACCTGTTCAAGAAGGCCGCACACAACATGATTGAGGGGAGTCGTCTCCTGAAGGTGATGATGGAGGATTTCCGGTCTCCCATCGAACAAGCCCAGGGGATCAAAGACGTTGAGCACGTTGGAGATGGCATTACACACGACATTGCGCGTCGATTGAACAAGACCTTTATTACGCCGATCGATCGGGAAGACATTCATGACCTCGCCAGCGCCCTCGACGATATCCTGGACGTCACGGAGGCGATCGCCGACCGCTTCGTGTTATACAAGGTGAAGAAGCCGACCGAGATGGCGATCAAG
Organism: Nitrospiraceae bacterium; assembly: GCA_036000525.1. Classification (GTDB taxonomy): domain Bacteria; phylum Nitrospirota; class Nitrospiria; order Nitrospirales; family Nitrospiraceae; genus Palsa-1315. Next base: position 4,730 of record DASYVB010000124.1, read on the forward strand.
CTGGCCGACATTCTTCACCAGGCATCCGTGGCCGTGGGGCGAGGTGTGGACCTCCTGGGCCTTCCGCATCCGGAGATGAAGAAATGCAGTGTGCAGGTGAACAGCTTGGAGAACGAGGCCGACCGAGTCTCCCGCGATGCGATTTCCGCCCTCTTTGAAAAAGAAACCGATCCGATCGCGGTGATTATGTGGAAAGAAATTTACGAGAACTTCGAGGCGGGAACCGACCGCTGCGAAGACGTCGCGAACATTCTTGAGCGGATCGCACTCAAACACCACTGACAACTCGTAAGGCATAAGGCGTGAAACGTAAGGCGCAAGAGATCACAGCTATGCGAAGAGGCCGGTTCGTCCTCTTCTCTCCCCCCTCGGTTCCTCACCCCTCACCCCTTACCCCTCACTCCTCACGAGTCTAGGATGCCGGACCTGACTGGAATGCTGCTCATTGTGGTTGTGTTGGCGCTCCTGTTCGACTTTTCGAACGGATGGCATGACAGTGCCAATGCCATTGCGACCGTGGTCTCGACGAGAGTCGTGAGCCCGTTAGTGGCGGTCATGGCAGCCGGCGTCCTCAATGTGGCTGGGGCTTTCATGTCCACTGCCGTGGCCAAGATGGTGGGGTCGGGGATTGTCAATCCGGCTATTGTCACCCAAGAAATGGTTGCGGCGGCGCTGGCCGGTGCGATCTTGTGGAATCTTTTCACGCTGTTGTTGGGATTGCCGACCAGTTCCTCTCATGCCTTGCTCGGCGGACTGGTCGGGGCTGCGGTGACCCATGGAGGGTGGGCCACGGTGAAGTGGTCCGGGCTTCGACCGGTGATGGAAGCCATGGTGCTTGCGCCGTTCTTTGGCTTTGCCATAGGGTTTTCGTTGATGGTGTTGATCAGCTGGGTCTGTTTTCGTGTGACCCGGAGCGTGGCCACTCGGCTGTTCAAACGGCTGCAGCTCGTGTCCGCCTGTTTCATGGCATTCAGTCACGGCTCCAACGATGCGCAGAAGGCCATGGGGATCATTACGTTGGCCTTGCTCTCTGCGGGGCAGATTCCTTCGGGCGAGGTGCCGGGTTGGGTGATCGGCGTCTGCGCAGTCGCGATGGGATTGGGAACGGCCGTGGGTGGTTGGCGGATCGTCCGGACGCTGGGAATGGGCATCGTCAAGCTGGAACCGGTGCATGGGTTTGCTGCGGAGACCGGTGCCGCGGCGGTGCTGCTCGTGACGGCGTACATTGGTCTGCCGGTGAGCACCACTCAGACCATCACGACGTCGGTCATGGGGGTCGGCGCGATCAAGCGACTCTCGGCGGTGCGCTGGGGCGTCACCACAAAAATTCTGTATGCCTGGATTTTCACGCTTCCTGGAGCCGCTCTTCTCGCGTCGCTCATCTATCTGATCGGGATCAGGTCTAGCTAACCGGCGGACTGATCTGTTGAACAGGCAGCCGGACGACAAAACGGCTGCCGATCGGGGCGTTCCCTTCGACCCACACCCGCCCGCCTAGACCCTCGACGATATGCCTGACGATCGCCAGCCCGAGCCCTGTTCCACCTAACTCACGCGAGCGGGCCTTATCGACTCGATAGAATCGTTCGAATACACGCGGGCGATCCCACTCTGGAATTCCGATACCGGTATCGGTCACGCTCAGTTCCACAGCCGTGGCCATCGCGGGCTGTTCGGCACCGTCCAAAACCGGGCGGGCAGCAATGGTGATGGTCCCTTTCCCGGGGGTGTATTTGACGGCGTTATCGAGCAAATTGGACAGGACTTGTATCAGCCGATCTTCATCGCTGAGCACAGCAGGCAGATTGTCCTCCACGAAGGAGACGAGCCGGTGCCCCTTCTTGTCTGCTAAGGGCTTGATCATAGCCAACGTTCGTTCGATGACACTCTGGATATGAAGCGGCTCTCGCTTGAACTGGACCTGCCCGGATTCGATCATTGACAGCTGGAGGAGGTCTTCCAGAATGAGGTTCAGCCGATCGCTTTGCTTGAGAATGATGTCAAGGAATTTTGTGCTGGTCTCAGGATCGTCTTTGGCGCCATCGAGCAATGCTTCGATATACCCCTTGATGGACGTGAGCGGGGTCCTCAGCTCGTGGGACACGTTGGCGACGAAATCTTTCCGAATAATTTCCAGGCGGCGTAATTCTGTCATGTCGTGAAAGACAAGCACCGCGCACGCTTCGTTTTCTCGATCGGATTCAGTGACCGAGGCCTCGATATGGAGACGGCGACCACTCGGATGCAGGAGAATTTCATCTTCTTCGTTCTTTCGTTTCGTCAGGACCGTTGAGACTAACGAATCCAACTGAGGATGCCGGAAGACATCGGAGAAGGGTTGTCCTCGTGCTTCCATCCTGGTGACATCGAACATCCGTTCCAACGCTGGATTGATTTGCAGCACGCGACCTCGACGGTCCAGAATCATCACGCCTTCGACCATCGAGGTCAACATGGCCATGAGCTGGGACCGATCTTCGGAGAGTTCATCGATCTTGGTTCTCAGTTGGTCCGTCATGTGGTTGAGCGTGTCGGCTAAGAGGCCGACTTCATCCCGCGATCCAGTCCGAATGCGGGCCACATAGTCACCCTTCGCCAGCTGTCGCGCAGCGATTGCAATATCGGACAGGGGTTTCGTGATGCTGTGAGCGAGCCACACACTCAGTGCGATGGCAATCAAGAATGCAATCCCGAAGGCGAGGGCCAAGTCTCGGTGCAACTTGGCCACTTCACGATCATACGTCGTCATCGATAACCCCAGCCTCAAAAAGACGGTGGGCGCAGCCTGGTTCGCACCGCTCAGACCGACAGCCAAATACAACGTACGCTCACCGGTGGGGTGACTCGTGCGGAGATCCGTTCCGCGACCGGTGACAGCGACCTGCTGAATTTCCGGTCGCGCCCGTTGGTTCTCAAGCGTGGCGAGGTTGCTATCCGAGACGGCGCTGTCGGCCAACACCCGTCCATCCGGAGCAATGACGGTCACGCGTGCGAGGGCTCGCGCGCTGAGATCTCGTACGGCTGCCTGTAGTTGGGGGGTCGAAGACAGCCCCCCTGATTGCGTCAGAAACGGCTGCAGCCCGTACGCGACGAGACTGGTTCGAGCCTCCAGTATCTGGCCCGATTGGACGATCTCCTGTTGATCAAGGAAGCGAACCGCCAATGCCCAGGCGATGAGAAGCCCACAGGCGAGGACCAGCAGAGTCCCGATGGTGACCTTCCATCTGATGGAGAGTGCCATAAGAGACGCGTTTCGTTAACCGCTCATCGTGAATCGCTGAAAGATTTCCGGACATTTCTTGCGTTTAACAATTCACGATTCACGATCTTTTAATTTGTAGCCCAGGGATTTGACTGAAATAATCGCCTCGTTGAGCGAAGGGAGTTTCTGCTTGAGTCGTCGGATGTGGACATCGACCGTCCGCGTCGTTCCGTAGTAATCGTATCCCCAGACGGTATTCAGGAGGACGTCTCTTGTCAGGACTCTACCGGGATTGCGCAAGAGATGCTCGAGCAGGCCGAATTCCTTCGCCGTGAGTGGGATTTCTATCTTCTGCACGGTGACTTCATGTCGCGCGAGATCCATGACGAGATTGCCGTAGCGATACTGGGCCGGGCTGTCGTCCGGCTTCCGCTCAAGCCGTCGAAAGAGGGCCTTGATGCGGGAAACCAGGGTCTTGGGACTGAATGGCTTGGTGACGTAGTCGTCGGCTCCCAGCTCCAGGCCGATGATGGTGTCCGATTCCTCGGCTTTGGCGGTCAACATGATGATGGGGAGCATCGCGGTCTCTGGAGCCGATCGAAGGCGTTTACAGACCTCGATGCCGTCGATCTCGGGCAGCATCAAGTCGAGGACGACCAAATCGGGCTTCTCCTGTTTCACTTGCTGGAGGCCTTCTGTACCGGTCGTGGCCGATAGGGTTCGAAAGCCTTCTTTCTCCAAATACAGCTTGATCAGTTGGAGAATGTCGTGCTCATCTTCAACGATGAGGATTTTCTTGCTTGCAGGGCTTGGCATTGCTGGTGGTGTGAGCCTACGAGGGAGAGGGCATTGTGTCAAGACGGGCAGAGAAGAGAGGCGCGGGCCAATTGTGTTGACGAAGCCCGCTGCTCTGACGTAAGGTGGACTCCAGCGATGTGTGGGGACGTGGGCACGAATGTGGCCATGTCCGGTGTGAAGGAAAGGTTACCATCATGAAGATCTATCTCGCTAATCCACGAGGGTTTTGCGCCGGAGTCGACCGGGCGATTGATATCGTCGACCTTTCGCTGAAGAAGTATGGGGCGCCGATCTATGTGCGACACGAAATCGTCCATAGCCGGCATGTCGTGAACTCGCTCCGCACCAAGGGTGCCGTGTTTGTGGAGGAGTTGGGAGAAGTGCCGGAAGGTTCGGTCGTGATCTTCAGTGCCCATGGGGTCGCCAAGTCGGTCTGGGACGAAGCGAATCGGCGGCGGCTGCATGTGATCGATGCCACCTGTCCGTTGGTCATCAAGGTGCATAACGAGGTCAACCGCGACTATACGCAGGGGTATGATCTCATTCTGATCGGCCATGCCGGCCATCCCGAAGTGATCGGGACACTCGGACAGATCCCGGACAAGTTCCATCTGGTCTCCTCCGTGATAGATGTCGAGAAGCTGCAGGTTGATAACGTCCACGACCTTTCATACGTCACGCAAACTACGCTGAGCGTCGATGAGTGTCGAGATATTGTCGGTGCGCTCCATAAACGGTTTCCGCATATCAAGGGGCCGCACCAGGAGGATATTTGTTACGCGACACAGAATCGCCAGAATGCGGTGAAGGAGCTCTCCAAGCTGGTGGACGTCATTCTCGTCATCGGCTCTCCGAATAGCTCAAACTCCAACCGGCTACGTGAGTTGGGGGAGCAGTGCGGGATTGCGTCCTACTTGATCGATGCCGCGTCTGATATCAATCCAACCTGGCTTACGAACGTGCAAGCGGTCGGGATTACCGCCGGCGCTTCAGCACCCGAGGTTCTGGTCGAAGAGGTGGTGACGTACCTCAAGACGTTTGGGACCGCAGAGGTCCAAGACCTGACTGTGATCGAAGAAGACGTTGAGTTTCTTCTCCCCAAGGAACTGATCACCATTGAGTCCTCCAACAAATCTGTTGGGGCTCAGGTGGGATAACCGCATCCCTCGCCACCATTCCACTCCCCAAATGTTGTAGGTCTCTCTCCTCGTGCCTACCACCGGCAGTATTTTTCTTTGATTTTCTCCCTAGGTCTGTGCTACAAACCAGGCGGTCAATCCGCTTGAGTTCTCTCGAGACAGTCTACCGAAGGAGTCGCCGATGTATTTGAAATCCATAGAGATGGTGGGGTTTAAGTCGTTCACGGAAGCCCGGATCGAATTACCCGATGGCGTCACCGCCATCGTGGGGCCAAACGGGAGCGGGAAAAGTAATGTCGTCGACGCGATTCTTTGGGTACTTGGTGAGCAGAGCACAAAGGCCCTGCGTAGCGACAAGATGGAAGATGTGATCTTTAACGGGACCGAAATGCGGAAGCCTCTCGGCCTGGCCGAAGTTTCGCTCGTGATCAGCGGGCTGGATCGGATCAATATGGATCCCCTGTCCGATCTTTCGAGCCAGCTGTCGGAATATCAAGAACTCATGATCACTCGCCGCTTGTACCGTAATGGCGACAGCGAATATCTCATCAATAAGACCGCCTGCCGGTTGAAGGATGTCCGGAGCCTCCTGCTAGACACCAGGGCTGGGACAAAAGGACACACCGTCATTGCGCAGGGGCAAATCGATCAGATCCTTAACGCATCACCACAAGATAGGCGCGAGTTGATCGAAGAAACCGCCGGCATCATTCGCTACAAGAAGCAGAAGGCCGAAGCATTGCGCAAGTTGGATGCGACGCAGCAAAACCTCTTGCGCGTGAGGGACATCATTGCTGAGGTGAAAAAGCAGTTGAATTCCCTCGAGCGCCAAGCGCGGCAGGCGCGTTTCTATCAGACTTTACACCATGAGGCTAAGTTGCTGGAGATTCAGTTGCTGACCAACGAATACCGTGTACTACGAACCACGCTCAAGGAGGTGGAGTCGGAACTGCAGACGTTGGGGGACCACGAGTCCGAACGATCCGCCGAGTTGGCGCGTTTGAATACAGAACTTGAGCGGATCAAGCTCTCGGTTGCCCTAGCGTACGAGGCGATCGGGCTGCGGCGCGAGGAACTGTCGAAGATTGAGCAGCAACAGGCGCGGGCACTGACGGCTGCAGAAGTCGAGCGTAATCGCGGAGAACTCTATGCGCAGCAGCAGAGTCAGGAAGGGCAGGAACTCGAGCGCCTCACCCAGGAACAGATGCAGGGTGCGGCAGAAGCCGCGACTCTTGAGACTACGCTGGCTGCGCTCGAGCGTGAATGTGCGGAGCGGGAGCAGGTGTTCGCGACGCTCGACCGGGAGATGAAAGAGCTGGTCCAGCAACGAACCGCGGCCTTGGCTGAAGAAGAGCGAGGGCGTCTGGACATGCTCAACCTGGCGGTATTGGTCGCAAATACTGAGCAGACCCTGTTGCAATTGGCCGCTCGCATTCAAGAGGCCGCGGAGCGTGAAGGGCGGCTGGCTCGTGAGCGGGAAGACTTTCGCCTGCAGCATGTCACGGCAACGGACAAGTGTCAGGTGCTCCAACAGGCCTCCCATGATGCGGAGCAATTGGTTGATGACCTGCGTCGGCAGCGGCAAGGTGTTGAGGAAGAGAGCGAGCGCGTGTCGGCCAAGTTGGTCGAAGTCGACCAGTTGGTATTTCGTCAGTCGGAAGAGTTGGCCGCAGTGGACTCTCACCTAAAAGCACTGCAAGGCGTGCTGCAGGAAGATATGGGTTATGGCCGGCGCGGCGACGAAGAGTCGACTGCGCTCAAAACCTGTGCCGGTGTTCGCGATGCCATTGTCGAGTGGTTGGTCGTGCCTCCTGGGTGGGACCGCGCGGTGGAAGCGATTTTTGGCGAACGGGTCAGGGGATGGTTCGTCGACAATCCCGCCGCCGCTTGTGAGGCGATTGAGTTTCTCAAAAGGAAAGATCTCGGGCGGGGCACGTTCATTCCTCAGCAACCTCGATGGACGACTCGGGATAAGGCCTCTCACCCGTGGTGGCCCGCGATGGAGGGCCAGCCCGGCGTGGTCGGACGTGCGGTTGATCTGATCCAGGTGGAGGGTCAGCGTGAAGCGGCCCGTGACTATCTCTTCGATCGGATCGTGCTCGTCGACACCCTTAAGGACGCGACGGGATTGTGGGAGCTACAGCCCTGCTCTGCTCCCGATGGGCCCATCTTCGTGACGCGTGCAGGAGAAGTCTTGGATGCGGCCGGGGTGATCACCGGTGGACAGACCGGCGCAACGGGAGGCCTGCTGCAACGGCGTCGAGAGGTGTTTCACCTGGAAGCCCAGCGCGTCTCGTTAATGGGAAGCGTCGAAGAAGGGAAGCAGCGACGGGAACGATTGTTGGTGCAGGGACAGGAGTTGCGCGAGCAGAGTCGACAACTCGTGGAGTCACTGCGGGACGCAGAAATGCGGGGGCTCTCACTACAGAAAGACGAGGCCGGGCTCCTGCATATGCTGGGGGATCTCAATCAGCGGATCGATATATTGATGAGTGATGCGCAGCGAGGCTCGGCGGAGGTGCAGCGGCTCAATCATGAAACGCGCTCCGGCGAAGCGCAGCTCGCACAGTGGCTCGCGGAGAAGGCAGGCCAGGAAGCCGGGCTCAGTCGTGTGCGCGAACGGGTGGGGCAGATTGATCACGACACGCAGGGGCTCCAGCAGCGATTTACAGAGGCACAATTGGTGGCGCAGGGAATCCGGACAACCCGTGAGTATCGCCATCACGACTTCCTACGGATTCAGCAACAGCAGCAAGACGTGATCGCACGCATTGAGACGTTGACGCGCCATGTCGAGGGGCTCACGGGCTCGATCGAACAGAGCCGGGTTGAACGTGAGCGCCAAGAGGCGCATTGTCGCGAGTTTGGTGAGTCGGCAGCCCAGGTCAAGGCTCGGCTGGTCGAGGTGCAAGAGCAACAAGCGCAGGACATGGCGGCGGCGCACCAGCTCGATTCCGGCTTGGAGGATGTTCGTCGGGCGTTGTCGTCTCTTCGTGAATCTCGCATGGCGGTGGAGGTCAAGAAGGCGGAAATTCGGATGCAATTGGGGACTGTCGAATCCACGCTCTTGGGAACGTATCAAGTCGATCTTGCGACGCTGCTCGATTCACCGGTCGTGGAGATGACACCCGAACAGCTGGCCAGCGGGGAGGAGCCGATCCCGGAAGGCCACCCGGCAGACAATGAAGTCGCGCTACGGGAGCAATTGCAGAAGATTCGCGAGAAGCTCGATCGCCTGGGACCGATCAATTTGGCGGCCATTCACGAACATCAAGAGTTGGATGAACGGTATCGATTCCTGACGACGCAGGAACAGGATCTCTCCAGGTCCATCGGCTCGCTCAAAGAAATCATTCAGCGCATCAACCGCACCACGAAAGACATGTTTGCCGGTACCTTTGCCGAGCTCCAACAGAAATTCAGTGAGGTGTTCGTGAAGTTCTTCCCCGGTGGCCGGGCCGAACTCCAGCTGGTCGAGGTGCCGGCGGATGAGACGGCAGAAGGGCGCGGACCGCAGGAGCCTGGAGTCGACATCGTGGTGCAACCGCCGGGCAAACGCTTGAAGAGTATAACTATGCTTTCGGGTGGTGAGAAGACCTTGACGGCGATGGCCCTGCTCTTCGCGAGCTTCCTGATCAGACCGACGCCGTTCTGTATTCTCGACGAAATCGACGCGCCGCTGGACGAAGAGAACATCGGGCGCTTTACCGGCGTATTGCGTGAACTTTCCGAAGGTGCGCAGTTCATGGTCATCACCCACAGCAAGCAGACGATGGCCATTGCAGACTCGTTGTTTGGGGTCACCATGGAAGAGCCAGGCATCTCAAAAATGGTCTCGGTGAGACTGGGCAACTTACAGCCGGTCTAAACACACCAGATCGGTTAAAACATTCGTACTTCAGAGGACTTCCGCCTCTCTGTTTCTTGACGTCAGAGTAGGGTGTCTGCTATATAGCCCTAAATGAGCAGATCTATGAGCGTGCCGCTCGTAGTGCAAGCTTCATGGGGGCGAAGCGAGTCACCCGCGTTGTCCCATCCATCTACAGTTTTCTACAGACCAATACTACAATGAAGCTGATTCGAACGCTTCTGGATCGCCTATCCGATAGCCTCTCCGTCTCCGTTCAGGAGAAGCTGGGGCTGGCGACCGAGCTGTCCAACGTTCCGCCATTGCGCCTGGTGTCGGACAAGTCCGTGTCCTCGGCACCCGTCGACGCTGCGACACGGCGCTCCAGCAGCCATTCAATCAGTCAAGTAGATGTGCTCGACGACGCGGTCCGGCGCAGTCAAGCCTGGTTTTTATCCAGACAACATGCATCAGAGGGGTACTGGGTTGCGGAGCTCGAAGCCGATACCACGCTGACCGCTGAATACCTCTTGCTGCGGCGATTTCTCGATCGGGTCGATCCCGAACGAGAGCGCCAGGCGGTCCGCTATCTCCGTGCCATGCAATTGCCCGATGGCGGCTGGCCGACTTTCTACGGAGGGCCTTCGGAGATCAGCGCCTCCGTGAAAGCCTATTTTGCCTTGAAGTTGAGCGGGGTGTCTGTAGATGAGCCCTTCATGGTGAGGGCCAAGGACTGTATCCTCGCGAAGGGTGGAGTTGCCCAAACGAATGTGTTTACCAAGATCGCGCTGGCGCTGTTCGACCAATACGACTGGGAAGGCATCCCCCACATGCCGGTTGAGCTGATGCTGCTCCCGAAGGGATTCTACTTTAATATCTATGCCATTTCGTATTGGTCCCGCGCCGTCTTAATCCCTTTGCTGATCATCTTCGCGCACCGGCCGGTGTGTCAGATCCCGCGGGAGCAGGGGATTGATGAGTTGTATCTCATTCCGCGCAAGGAGATCCGCTATTGGAAGTTCCCGCCGTTCAACAAAGATCAAAAGTGGTTCACCCCGCACAATTTCTTTGTCGCGTTGGATGCGATGCTGAAACTGTACGACCGGATGCCTCTCATGTGGTTGCGCGAAAAAGCGTTGCATCGTGCCGCGACCTGGATGCTGGAACACATCAAGGGTAGCGGGGGGCTGGGCGGCATTTATCCGGCCATGGCCAATTCGATCATGGCGCTGCAATGTTTGGGGTATCAGGTGGACGATCCCTTGGTACGGAAGGCGCTTCACGAAATCGAATCGCTGGAAGTCTACGACACAGTGTCGATCGGCGAACAGCGAGTCGAGGCCTTGCATCTCCAGCCCTGCGACTCTCCAATCTGGGATACGGCATTGCTCATGAACGCTCTTATCGAAACTGGGATGCCGCAGGATCACCCATCCCTCCAGAAATCGGCTGCGTACTTGGTCTCGCGCCAAACGAAAACGGTTGGAGATTGGAAGTTCTCGTCTCCCGATGCGGAATCGGGAGGCTGGTATTTCCAGTCTGAGAACGAGTTCTATCCCGATGTGGATGACTCGGCAGTGGTGTTGATGGCGCTGTCGAAAATCCGGATGGCTCAGACCGCCGAGTTACAAGATTCCATCCGACGGGGGGCAAATTGGGTACTCGCCATGCAAGGGTCCGATGGCGGGTGGGGCGCGTACGACAAGGACAATAATCGCATCGTCTTCAACTATATCCCATTTGCCGACCACCATGCCTTGCTTGATCCGAGCACGTCCGACTTGACCGGTCGCTGCCTCGAGATGCTTGGGGCGTTGGGCTACGATCAGAGGCACCCCGCCGTGGCGCCGGCCCTCCGGTTCCTCAAGCGAGAGCAGGAGACCGACGGCAGTTGGTATGGTCGGTGGGGCGTTAATTACATCTATGGCACCTGGTCCGTCCTAGCTGGTCTCCGTGCGATCGGAGCGGATATCTCGGAACCCTATATTCGCCGTGCGGTCGCCTGGCTTGAGTCGAAGCAGAATCCCGATGGCGGATGGGGTGAGTCTTGTCTTTCTTACGGTGACGACCCTGCGTGGAACGGGAAGGGGGACAGTGCGCCTTCTCAAACGGCCTGGGCCATCATGGGACTCATGTCGGCCGGGATGACCGATGCCTTCAGCGTCGCTCGCGGCGTCCAATATCTGCTCCGTCACCAAATGAAGGATGGGTCGTGGGAAGAGGTTCGCCATACAGGCACCGGATTCCCTCGGGTGTTTTATCTCCGCTACCATTGGTACTGCCGGTACTTTCCGTTGTGGGCCTTGGCCATGTACCGGAATCTGCGGACGCGCGGGAAGATGCGGGCCGACGAAGTACGGGAGCACGTACTCGCGTCCGGGCGTCATCGAGCCGATCGTTGAACCGCCCGCCGACGTCATCCGTTGGCGCGGGGCAACCCCTCTCAGGATCTGCGGTGCATCCCATCGCCATCTTTGCCGCGACTCGCTGGGAACTCCAGGCCGTTCGGCGCGCGCTCGCGACGGATCGCGTTGCGACAATCGCCGGAGTCCGTTGCCATATTGGACAGCGAGGGGATCGTACGTATTGGCTCATCCAAACCGGCGTCGGTCCCGTTGCGGCCGGCACTGTTGCGGGAAGGGTGTTACAGGAGCAGGCCATGTCGCTGGTCCTGTCTACGGGTTTTGCCTGCGCGCTCGTACCGGCTCAGGTGGGAGACCTCATCGTTGGCACAGCGGTGTCTTCTGTGCATGCTGAAGGGACCTGGACGATGAGGAATGACCGTGTACTCTGCGATGGGGCTGTACGCGCAAGCCTTCTCATCGTGGCGCAGGATGCGGGGTTGGTCGCACGGGTCGGAACAGTCGTGTCATCGGGGACCGTGGTGTGGCAGGCGCAGGAGAAGCGCTTGCTGCGTCGTCTGACCGACGCGACCGGGCTCGATATGGAAAGTGCCGCGGTAGCGGCGGTGGCTCAGGAGCGAGGCCTACCTATGGCGATCGTGCGGACGGTCTCCGATCTGGTGGATGAAGATCTTCCTCTTGACTTCAATCTCTTTCTCAGGCCCACTGGCTGGATAAAAGGTATGCAGGCACTCATCGGTCGCCCCTCCAGCGTTGAGGGGCTGAATCGGCTGCGAAAGCAGAGCCGGGTGGCAGCGGATCGATTGACTGAATGGTTTCAGCGCTATGCGGAGACAGACAGTGAATCTCTTCGACTGCCCAGGTGACTGATGACGAACGTGATTGAACAACTAGGTGCGTGGGTCGTCATTCGTGTACAGGAGATGGGCCGCATGCTGTTGTTTGTGCTGTCGGCATTTGCCTGGCTGGTGCGGCCTCCGTTTCGATTCCATCAAATCATGAAACAGCTCCATTTTATCGGGTATAGATCCACGTTTGTCGTCGTGCTCACCGCAGGGTTTACGGGGATGGTGCTAGCGCTCCAAGGGTATTATAGCTTGCGGAAGTTTGGTTCCGAGGGGTTGCTGGGCTCCGCGGTGGCGTTGAGCATGATCCGGGAGTTGGGACCGGTGCTGGCTGCGTTGATGGTGACCGCGCGGGCCGGATCAGCCATGACCGCCGAGATCGGCATCATGCGGATTACGGAACAGATTGATGCGCTCGATACCATGGCGATCAATCCGCTGCAATATTTGGTCTCACCAAAATTGGTCGCCGGCGTGATCGGGGTGCCGTTGCTCGTGGCCATATTTGATGTGGTCGGTATCTACGGCGGCTCCCTCGTCGGAGTGGATCTGCTGGGAGTGAGCGAAGGGGCCTATTGGAACTCGATCGAATCGGCCGTGGAATGGAAAGACGTCTACGGCGGCATTCTCAAGTCGATCAGCTTTGGGCTGATCGTCAGTTGGGTCTGCTGCTATAAAGGCTTCTACACGAGGCAGAGCGCCGAGGGACTTGGAAGTGCGACGACGGAGGCGGTGGTATTGTCGTCGGTGCTCATCCTCGTAGGGGACTATGTCTTGACGTCGGTGCTCCTGTAGAACCGTAAGGGGTGAGGGGTGAAGGGTGAGGCGATTTCAAATAAGCGAAGTCCTGTATCCCTTATGCCTGACGCCGTACAACTCACGGAGCACGCATGATCAGGCTGATCGGCGTCGAAAAAAAGCTTGGTGGGCAACCGGTCTTGCAAGGCATTGATCTCTCTATCCCTGTCGGCAAACTCACGACCATTATCGGTCGCAGCGGAGAGGGAAAGAGTGTGCTCCTCAAGCACATGATCGGGCTCATGCAGCCGGATCGTGGTGAGGTGTGGGTCGGCGATGTGGAGATCTCTCGGCTGTCGGGCACGCGCTTGAACGATGTGCGGAAACAGTTCGCGATGCTCTTTCAGGGTGCAGCGCTGTTCGACTCGCTCTCGGTCTTCGAGAACGTGGCGTTCCCGTTGCGGGAGAAGTTGCGCATGAAGGGCCCGGCGGTGGCGCGACGGGTTGAGGAAAAGCTGGAGGAAGTTGGGTTGGCGGGGATGGGGCACAAGTTTCCCGCCGAGTTGAGCGGCGGCATGCGAAAACGGGCTGGATTGGCACGCGCATTGGTCATGGAGCCGGAGATTATCCTCTTTGATGAGCCGACGACAGGCTTGGATCCTTTGATGGCGAAATCGATTCACGATTTGATTGTCACGATGCACCGGCGGTTCGGCTTTACGGCGGTCATGGTCAGCCATGAAATTCCGGAGATCTTCGCGATTTCCGATTGGGTGGCGATGCTTCGGAAAGGCAAGATTGCGGCGATGGCCACGGTTGCTGAGTTCCAACGGACCACCGATTCGGAGATTCATGAATTCATTTCAGTCGGTGGGACTGTGGCGCTCCCTGGGTCGCTCGTTGGGTGAGGAGGAGTACCAAGGATGGAAAAAGCCAAGTTGGAGATGGTGGTCGGCGTTTTCGTGTTCATCGGCATGTTGTGCCTCGCGTATCTGTCGATCAAGCTCGGGAAACTCGAGATGATCGGCGGCGACGTCTACGAAGTCGAAGCTCAGTTCAACAGCGCCTCGGGGCTCAAACCGGGTTCGACGATCGAAATCGCGGGTGTCGAAGTCGGCAGAGTCCGAGGGATTACGCTCAACCAGGATCGTGCGATGGTAAAACTGGCGGTCAACAACACCGTCAAGCTCTATTCGGACACCATTGCCTCCATCAAGACGCGAGGCATCATTGGAGAGAAATTTTTGGCCCTGTCTCCGGGAGGGGGTGGCGATCCGCTCAAGCCGGGGGATACAATACGCGATACCGAATCGGGCCTCGATCTTGAGGAGTTGGTGAGTCAGTTTGTTCATGGCAAAGTGAACTAAGCAGGATAATCGCGCGAGACAGGCGGGACGAGCGAGACGAGGTCGGAATCCAATCTGTCCACGTCGCGCAGTTCTCACCTGTCTTGCGCTTCACGTGCCACGGTCCGTATACCGAGGAGGATACATGGAGGTCCAGGGATCTGCCGTTGCACAATCGCAGAGATGGAGTTGGGGTAGAGTCGCAAGCGGGATGGCGTGTCTGCTGTTGCTGCTTGGCGAGGTGACCGTCCAGCCGGCAGTGGCAGGTGGCGCGACCGAGGCCATGAAAAGCACCATCGACGAGGTGTTGAAAATCGTTCGGGACAAGGAACTCAAACAGCCGGGGAGAACTGAAGAACGCCGGCAGCGACTGGAACAGGTAGTCGGAGATCGCTTCGACTATCAGGAAATGTCGAGACGGGCACTGGGGGCTCCCTGGAATACGCTGTCCGACAAAGACAAACAAGAATTCGTCGTACTGTTCAAGACACTCTTGACCAATTCTTACGCCGAGAAGATCGAAAACTATTCCGGAGAAGGTGTGCAGTATATCAATGAACGGACTGAGAAAGACTATGCCGAAGTCAGGACAAAGGTGTTGACCGGCAAGACCGAAATTCCGCTCGACTACCGCTTGCTCAATAAGGGTACTGATTGGCGGGTGTATGACGTGGTGGTGGACGGTGTCAGTTTAGTGAATAACTACCGGGGGCAGTTCTCAAAGATTCTCCGTTCTTCAAACTACGCTGACTTGGTGGACCAGCTTCGCAAGAAATCCGATAAGATCAAAGCCTCGTAGATCTCACCATGAAATCCATGATCAGTTTGCGCGACCTCGTCGCCGTTGTTATCGTGTTCCTCACGGCGAACGCCGCCACTTTACAGGACTATGCACGGGCTGATGTTCAATACTTCCCGATTCCAGCAGTGTCCAACAGCAAGAATGATGGGAGCGATGCCGGTGTGGTCGTCCCGATTATGATCACGGATCCTGACGGGGAGTTGAAGTATATGATCGCCCCGATGCTCGTTCACAATTCCATCGTTGGAACGCGTGGTTCGTTCAATCTGTTTCGATACGAGCCGGGCGGGCAGGAGATTCGATTCATCGGATCCTATACGGAACAGATCGAGCGCAGAGTGGTATTCAGCTATGCCGATCCGGCCTTCAGTAATGGGCGCTACTCGTTGAACTTTGGTGCCTCGTTTTTCAAGAACGCCACCGCTCGGTTTTTCGGCTTAGGGCAAGCGACATCAGAGTCAGCGGAAACGAATTACACCGATCGTGAAGGACGCGTGAATTGGCGATTTGGGGTCCATGTGAATGAGGTGACGCAGATCTCCGTCGGTCAGCGATTTCGTCAAGTGAGTCTGCAGGGGGGCGCAACGGATCTTCCATTTACGGGGGACCAGTTCCCCTCCGTCGACGGCGTTCAAGGCGAGACGCTCATTCTCGGACACCGGGCGACGTTCTATTACGATACGCGGAACAACCTCGTTACACCCACCGACGGGATGGCCGTCACGGCCTATGCGGAGGTGAACCAGAATATCCGCAACGGCGATCATCCCGTCTACTCCCGCTATGAACTCGAGGCCAAGAAGCTATTCCCGAGTGAATCGAAGCGCGCGATTCTCATCGTGCGGGCGGACCTTCAAGCCACCATCGGGGATCAGGTGCCGTTCTTCGAGCAAAGTTCATTGGGCGGGCAGAACAATCTGCGAGGATTTGGCGTCGATCGTTTCATCGACAAGCATCTTGTGGCGCTCAGCGTCGAAGAACGTGTTCACCTGGTGCGAACGAAGTTTGTGGGGGTGACGGCGGACTTTGAGATCGCGCCGTTTTTGGACACAGGGCAGGTCTTCAATAGCTTCAAAGACGTCAGCTATAAGGACTACCGCATCACTCCGGGTATTGGATTCCGTGGGATCGTCAAGCCCAACGTCGTCGGACGCGTCGACTACGGCTACAGCCGTGAGGGGGGTGCGATCTTTGCGGGACTCGACTTCCCATATTGAGGGACAATCGTGTCATGTTTGCTGGGGCATGATATTTTATCGAGTCGTTCTCGCCTCACTCCTCGTCCCCCTTTCTTTCCAGCCTGCACTGGTTGGGGCGGAGGGTTTCGGTCCATTCCCGGTCAGAAACTTCCAGGCCTTTCAGCAGTTGGTGTTGAGTCTTCCTGGCGACCGTGCAGCCATCGTGAAACCGGGTACGGTGGATGTGCGGTTGGAACTCGCCGAGACCTCCAGTATCTATAACGACAATTCGCCACCGACCAACGTAACAGTAAAATTCGAAACCCTCAGATCCGGTCTCTTCCTTCGTTATGGTGCCATTGACAAATTGGAGCTTGGACTGGAAGTACCGGTGCTCTACCGGTATCAGGGATTTATGAATGGAGCCATTACTGCGACTGAGCGGGCAACGACTGGCTTGAATCCGGCACGATCTGCGTTTAGGAACTCCAACTTTTTATTTAATGTTACTCGGAACGGACAAACAATCATGAACGGAGGTCCTGGCGCGGTGGGGTTGGGCGATACGACACTGATGAGTAAGTATCAACTCCTGACCGAAGGGGCAGCGATGCCGGCTGTGTCGCTCCGTGGCGCAGTGAAGTTGCCGACTGGGGATCAATCGGCTTTTTTCGGAAGCGGGAGTCCGGATTTCGGATTGGGTCTCGCGGCTGAGAAGCTTGTGGCTGGGCGATGGTTGCTCTATGCGAATGTTACCGGAGTTGTCCCGACAGGCACTATCGCAGGTTTTGGCTTACGGCCCACCTTCTCCGGGCTTGCCGCCATCGAGTATTTGTGGTCGGAGAATCTGTCGATCACAACCCATTTTGATTATTATTCGTCGCCGTTTTCCGGGACCGGCGCACAAGCATTCGACCAAGGTGTGACAGAATCAGTTCTGGGGTTCAACTATCGTGTGGCCCCGCACTTTCTGTGGCAAGTGTACGCGGTCGAGAATCTCGACTTTATTACAGGGAGTGCCGCGGACTTCACTGTTTCAACAGTATTTACCTATCGGTTCGAACCAGGCTCGAGTCGCCAATGAGTGGGGTCGCATTGGCGAACCCCTTGACAGCGTGGGATTCCCATGTGAAACTCACCCCTGCGAGCGTTCAAACTGCCACAGGGCTTCGCCAGTGCGTATCTGAGCCCAACTCGTTGTTACAGGTGCATGCATTTACGCAAAGGAGCATCATTCATGTCGATTTTAAAGACCATTCAGAACCCGGCTGACCTGAAACGGCTATCACCGGTGCAATTTCCTGCCTTGTGCCAAGAGCTGCGCGAGCAGATTATCGGCGTGGTGTCCAACGTCGGAGGTCACCTCGCTTCGAACCTCGGAGTGATTGAACTCACGGTGGCATTGCATTACCTGCTCGATCCTCCCAAGGATAAGATCGTATGGGATACGGGCAATCAAGCCTATGCACATAAGCTACTCACCGGGCGTCGCGAGGGGTTCCATACGCTCCGGCAGTATGGAGGGCTGAGCGGCTTCTGTAAGCGTGAGGAAAGTGCATACGATACGTTCAACGCAGGCCATGCGGGTACCGGCGTATCCGCGGCCTACGGCATAGTCGAGGCGCGTGAGCAGTTGAAACAGCGACACAAGGTCGTCTGTATCGTCGGCGACGGCGCCATGACGGCTGGGTTGACTCTGGAAGGTCTGCAGCATGCTGGAGGGCTGGGGAAAGATTTCCTGGTAATTCTTAACGACAACCAGATGTCCATCTCGAAGAACGTCGGAGCCATTTCCTCCTATTTGAACCGGACCTTGACCGGAAGCTTTTATGCCAAGGTGCGGGAGGAAACAGGGCAACTTTTGGGGAAAATCCCCCACATCGGGCAGGATATGCAGAAGTTGGCTCGCCGGGCTGAAGAGCTGGCCAAGGGCGCGATCCTTCCCGGGCTGCTCTTTGAAGAGCTTGGGTACAGGTATGCGGGGCCGATTGACGGACATAGCTTCGAGTATCTGCTGCCCACCTTGGAAAATGTGTTGAAGATGAAGGGGCCGGTGTTGCTCCATGTCATTACGAAAAAAGGGTTGGGCTATGAACCTGCGGTGAACAATCCCGTGTGGTTCCATGCCTGCCCGCCATTTATTCGGGAAACCGGGGCACCGGCGAAGAAAGCGGCGCGGCCGTCCTATACACAGATCGCCATCGAATCATTGGTCAAGCTGGCCCGAGCAGACAAGCGGATCGTCGCGATTACGGCTGCGATGTGCGAAGGGACCGGCCTCACTATTTTCGAGAAGGAGTTCCCGGACCGGCTCTACGACGTGGGGATTGCCGAACAGCATGCGGTGACATTCGCGGCTGGTCTTGCGACACAGGGCCTCCGGCCGGTGGTGGCGTTGTATGCCACCTTTTTGCAGCGTGCGTACGACCAGGTGGTACACGACGTCGCCACGCAAAATCTGCCGGTGACCTTCTGCATCGATCGCGGCGGGCTGGTTGCAGAAGACGGGACGACGCACCACGGCGCATTCGATTATGCGTTCCTGCGCCACATACCGAACATGGTCGTCATGGCGCCGAAGGATGAAAATGAGTTGCAGCATATGCTGAAAACCTGCATCCAGCATGACGGGCCTGCCTCGGTGCGGTATCCGCGCGGACTGAGCCTGGGCGTCACGATGGATCAAGAGCCGAAGTCGTTGCCGATCGGGAAGGGCGAGTTGTTGTGCGATGGCATGGAGGTAGCGATCATTGCCATCGGTGTACCGGTCTGGCATGCGGTAACGGCGGCGAAACGGCTTGAGGAAGAAGGTATTTCCACGGCGGTGGTGAATGCGCGTTTCGTAAAGCCGCTGGATCAGGACTTGATCGTCGAGGTGGCGAAGCGCGTTCGCTACGTGGTGACGGTTGAAGAAGGCAGCAAGATGGGCGGGTTCGGCTCAGCCGTTCTCGAAGCCCTGTCCGATGCCGGCGTGACGGATGTGACGACGAAGATTCTTGGGCTGCCGGATTGGTTCATCGAGCAAGGACCGCAGGACTTCCTACGCGAACGATATGGGTTGACGGCGGAAGGCATTTATCAGAGCGTGAAGGAATTAATCGGCAAGACCCAGGTTTCCTCACGAGAGAGGTTCACCCTTGTTTTATCGGCCGATCGGCTGTCGAACGGAGATGAACAGGGGAGCTGATAGAGGACGTAAGGGGTTAGGGGTGAGGCGAGTGTAATCGTAATGCACATTACCAGACGAAAAACCAGACAGATCGCGGTCGGCAAGGTCAAGATTGGTGGAGATGCGCCCGTGTCCGTGCAGTCGATGTGTTCGACTGACACGCGCGATGTTGCGGCGACGATCGAGCAAATTCGCCAGTTGGAGGCCGCAGGGTGCGAAGTGATCCGCGTGGCCGTGCCGGACGACGAAGCGGCGGCGGCGCTGCCCAAGATCAAAGCGGCGATGACCGTGCCGCTGATCGCGGATATTCATTTCGATCATCGGTTGGCGCTGAAAGCGGCTAAGATTGTGGACTGCGTCCGGATCAATCCGGGTAACATCGGGGCCTGGTGGAAAGTCGAAGAAGTCATCAAGGCCGTGAACGAGCGAGGGATTCCCTTGCGTGTCGGCGTGAACGGCGGGTCACTCGAGCGGCCATTGCTGGATAAATATGGCTGGCCATCACCGGAAGCCTTGGCCGAATCGGCGCTCAATGCCGTCCACGCGTTAGAAGACGTGGGATTCACTAACATGAAGGTGTCGCTGAAGGCCTCGGATGTCCACCATGCGATCGATGCCTATTGGCTGTTTGCGCATCAGTCCGACTATCCGGTGCACATCGGTATTACAGAGGCAGGAACGGCGATGACCGGGGCCGTCAAGTCCTCCATTGGTCTCGGGTATTTGCTCTCGCAGGGGATCGGCGACACCATGCGCGTGTCACTCGCTGCTGATCCAGTCGAAGAAGTGAAGGTGGGGTTCGAAATCTTGAAGTCGCTCGAACTTCGCCACCGAGGGATCAATGTCATCGCCTGTCCCACGTGCGGCCGTGTCGAGATTGATGTAGTGAAGCTGGCCAATGAACTGGAAAAGAGGCTAGGCCATATCAAGGCCCCGCTCAATGTGTCGGTCCTCGGCTGTGTCGTGAACGGTATCGGCGAAGGCAAGGAAGCGGATATCGGGATCGCCGGCGGTGAAGGCAAAGGCATCCTGTTCAAGAAGGGCAAGCTCGTCCGAAAGGTGCCAATCGAAGAGTTGATGGATACGCTGATTCAAGAGGTCGAGCTGATGGCCAAGGAAAAAGATGCCGAGGGAAATGGGGAGGCCGCGGTCCATTCGAACGAGGGCTGGGAATCGATGATCCCGCAGTCGGATCAGTCCGCGACTCTCGGAAAAGAAATCCCCGTGCTGCCCAACCGATAATCACGCACCTGTCCCCGTTTCTTCGTCATCCCCTTCAAAGTGTAAGTTGAGATATAGGAACAAGGCCCGCTATAATGCGCGCGCGTGGCGCCGTACCCAAGTGGTTAAGGGAGCAGTCTGCAAAACTGCGATGCAGCGGTTCGACCCCGCTCGGCGCCTCCAAACCGCATTGGTACTTGGTTTGTTTGGTCTGATCCGTTTGTTTGGTTGATCGAAACTAACCAGATGAACCAAATCAACCAGACAAACAAAACAAACCAGATCAACCATCCTGTTACTCTACCAGTCGCCCGCCGTTCCCTCCGGGCATACGCGCGCCTTTGGGAGAAGTCGATACGACACTGCTTCGTCCTTGAGATCGGGTTCTTCGGAGCGTAGCATCGTAAACTCAATCTTTTCATCCGCGAACGTTTCGTCTCCGGTTCGCAGTACCGTCTCCCGGTTCAATATCTTCATGGCGTTGAGGCGAGATATTTTGAGTGGAAACGTTTCGAACTGGTCCGCTGACAAAAAGGGCACCTGGATAGTCACCCGACCATGATCCACATATACAAACTGACGCAATGTCTCGTCGATGGGAGTCTTCACGCTGATAACTGCTGAGGCCATCGGTTCGATGGCCGTAATAGAAATCACATATGTGCGCGGGGTATCCTTCGCCGTCGTGTCCCACTCCCCTGTCGCTTGTACATTCGATGTTGCAAACAGCGTGGTGGTGGGACGCAGGATGGGAGACCGGATGCCCATACGGAATTTCGTGATGGGCTGGTCCGACACATTTTCAAGGAGAAACTTGATCAAAACCCAGGACTGCGGATCAGGGGTCTTGGCGCGGTTCTTCGGCACGGCCTGTTCGATCCGCCGGAGACGGCAATCGGACACCAAGTTCCGATTTTCATAAATATATGTCTTGGTGTTTCCCTCCAGTAGAAAGGCACGCTCGTACGTGTAGAAGGCTACGCCTACATGGATAGGGGGTGGCTTGAACCAGGACACAACCTCAGGGACCAGAAACAGCACCAAAGCGGCTGAAAATCCAACGATGACAACCTTGTTGAGCCGACTTTGCCGCCCAAACCACTTCCACCATCCCTTCAGCAGCTTCATGCCCGTTCACTCATGGAGAATCTCGACCAGTTGTTCACCAATTGCTGCACGGCATGAATTAGCCGAGCTGTGTTTGTTTCAGAATCTCGAAGCAATGACCCCATCGGCTTTATTGATGGCCGGCAGGGGAGTGCAAAGTCAAGCAATGAGGTGAGGTGGCCCCATCGGCTACCCCGTGGGGGAGGGATGGGTGGGTGGGGGGACAACGAACCTTTATGAATAATGCGGGCTAGCACGGAGGCGGAAAGAAAATTGACGGGCGGCGAGACTGAGTGTTAGAATCGCAAACGTTTACACCTGCTAGACCGGGGGCCGGGCTCCGCCAATATCGATACAGATTGAAAAGAAGGAGAGAGAGGAATGGCCGTTCCACTTTCCCAGATGGCTACTGTTATGAAGTACGTGCTTGCCCAGAAGCTGAACGGGGTGAAGCGGTATCCGCTCGTGCTGATGTTGGAGCCTCTATTCCGCTGCAATTTGGCCTGTGCCGGCTGCGGAAAAATCCAATACCCGGATCATGTGCTGGATAAGCGACTCACGCCTGAGCAGTGCTGGGCCGCGGCGGAGGAATGTGGCGCCCCGATCGTCAGTATTCCCGGTGGCGAACCGATGATCCATCCCGAGATGCCCGCGATTGTCCGTGGGCTGGTTGCGCAGCAGCGGTATGTGTATCTCTGCACCAATGCGATTTTGATGGAGCGAAAACTCGACGAGTATCAGCCCTCAAAGTTTCTCACCTTCAGCGTCCATATGGACGGACTGAAAAATGAGCACGATTTGGCGGTCTGCCGAGACGGTGTCTATGACGTGGCGGTGAAGGCGATCAAAGCGGCGTTGAAGCGGGGGCACCGGGTCACGACCAATACGACCCTCTTCGATGACGCGAATCCGGAGCGCGTGCGGAAGTTTTTCGATGCGATGATGGAGCTCGGCGTCGAAGGCATGATGATTTCGCCGGGGTACAGTTATCAGAAAGCGCCGGACCAACAGCATTTTCTGAAGCGAGAACGCACGAAGGAATTGTTTTCCCGTATTTTGGGGAGTCCGAAGAAGGAGTGGCAGTTCAATCAGTCGCCGCTGTTCTTAGATTTCTTGATGGGCCGGCGGGAGTACGAATGCACGCCTTGGGGCAATCCGACCTATAACGTCTTTGGATGGCAGAAGCCCTGCTATTTGCTCCAAGAGGGCTACGCGAAGACATTCCGTGAACTGATGGACAGCACGGAGTGGGATCACTACGGAACCGGGCGGAATGAGAAATGCGCCGATTGCATGGTGCATTGCGGCTATGAACCGTCTGCCGTCGAAGATACGTTCGGCACGTTGTCCGGGTTTGGCCGGACTGTCAAGTTGACGATGCTCCCTACCTCGCGATGATAGATAACGTGCAGCGTCGTTGGTCTTTCATAGGAGCCTCCAGACGGTCTTCTTGTCGTCCGATTTACTCCTTACCCCTTACCCCTCACGCCTCACGGTTCCCCGATGACCGATACCAAGAATCATAGTAGTGGCGGCGTAACCGGATCGCCCGAAGGTCGCGTATTTCAGCCGGCAACTTTCGCTGAGCTATCGGAAGCGGTGGAGCTGGCGTTCGATTATCGAGGCGATGTGACCGTGTCATTGAAATCCGGCGAATCCCTCTCCGGGTATCTCTTTAATCGTCAAGTCAACGGTTCCGACTCCTATATTGAGGTGTTCCCTTCCGACAGTTCTCAGGCTCGGCACATTCGCTATGACCAGATTGCCGCGATCGCCTTCACGGGCGAGGACACGGCTACGGGGAAATCCTGGGAGACCTGGATCGCCAAGAAGGATTCGGAGCGACGAGCCGAAGTAGAACGTGTCGCAGCCGACGCAAAAGCAAGAGGAATTTTGTAAGTTCTCCGTCTGCCGATCGCATCTCTTCTTCTCATTTTTTCTACACCGGCTTATCGCGGATGCCCTTCTCCAAGTGCTTGGAAAAAGGCCTGTCTCTCCGTCCGGTCCGGCGGTCAATTCGTTGACAACGGAATCGGGGCTATGCTACAAGGATCGGTCTGAAAATCGGCTAGGCTCGCTGGTAATCAAACGTTCTGTTGTGTGAGGCGGACGCAAGCGCTCGGCGACGGAAAGAGGCGTCAGTCCAGAGCACGTGAGGCGCAGACAGATCGCACAGAGAAAGTCACCATGGCTGGAATGGATCCTAGCCGTTGGAGTGGTGGGCTGTCTCCCCTCGGTTGTTTCTGCAACACATGAAGCCGACCATCGGTTTACGGTCGAAGGATTTGTCTGCGGAACAGATGGAAAAGGAAACGCGAATATAGACGTGCTCGTCAAGGACACAAAGATCTCCTACGGGCAGATCATCAAGACCGATGGAGACGGATACTACAAGGCGGCGTTTCATCTTCATAACGATAATCTTGGCGATCCGCTGCTGATTGAAGCCAACGGGCAGCAACTGCAACAGAAAGTCTCGTTTGACCCGAAAGATCTGGAGACAGAGCGAATCATTCAGGTCAATTTTGGGACCAGCTGTATTCACGACAAGGGCAGTACTCCTCTGTGGGTCTATCTAGGGTCGGGGGCCGTGGCGGCAGCAGTCGGTGGGTTCATCGGGGTCAAACTGATTCGTTCGTGGCGGAAGCAGGAACAGAAACGAGGAAAGTCTCAGGATAAGCGTAAGAAATAACCGAAGCGGTCCGTGGGGCTGTGTGCACCTCGCTGGATCGGTGACTTGAAGTGGCAGGGGAGTGCGCGTGGCGGCACGGGATTCGTTAGGATCAGCGCTTTTACTGGGGTGATTATCCCCCTGTGAAAGCGTTTTTTTTCGTCTGAGTGGGACAGTGAAACGTCATTGATGTGGTCGGGAAAAAAGGAGCATGAGATGGTTATGAAGCAGATGAAAGTTACGCAACTGGCGGTGGTGTTGGGGATGGGGCTTTTCATGGTGGCATGCGGGGGAGGAGAAGGAGAGGGGCCGATCGTTCCGCCGCCGCCTGCTCCTGCTGAGTATGCCGACAAACATATGCCGGCCGGTTGGTGGGCCGATGCGGCCAAAATGGAAGAAGGGCGGAAGCTCTTCATCGGAGAGACAAACCCCGATGTGAATTGTGCCAGCTGCCATGGCAAGGATGGCAAGCCGGTCAAGGCTGGTGCCCGTGACTTCCGCGTCGGCGAGCGGATGAAGCTCTACTCCGATTCAGTGTGGATCTGGCGGATTTCCGAAGGGGTCCCCAATACGAAGATGAAGGCGTGGAAGAGCAAGCTGTCAGAAGAAGATATCTGGAAGCTGATGTTGTTTGAGCGGAACTTCGGGTTGGCCGGGAAGGGATGGGACGCCGACAAGAAATCATGGGTTGATGCGGCGAGCGTCTCGGCTGCTCCTGCTGCAGCTCCGGCTGCTCCGGCTGCTCCGGCAGCGGCGGGGAAGTAAGGGGGCTTCAATCTAGGAGCCTGTCCGACATTAACCCAAGAAACCCCTTTGCCCTGAGCCTCCGGGTGGTCTACCGGTGTATTCGCTTAATAATAGCCTAGGTTGCTATGCGATACCCGGACGAACGTTTCGCCCCTACGGTCATGGCCAGATCTTCTTGTGGCCCCCGTCGTGCTTCTGCACGACGCACAACCTTCTGACGCTCTGGACCACCACCTGCCGCCTAGCAGGCTGCGGAAAAACTATTGTGGCACAGTGAAAATTCTATGGTTCGTGTGAGGAGAGGCGGCGAAATATCATGAAAACTTGGCAGCGCGGTCTCGTGGCGGCATGTGCGCTTCTGGCGTTGTTCGGAGGAGTGGCGTATGCCCAAGCTCCTGGTGCGCCTTCGGTGGAGTTTCCCTACACGGGGAATCGGACTGCGGTATGGATCGTCGCCCAGCTTCACATATTGTTTGCGGCGTTCATTCTCGGCGCCCCGATCTTTGTCGTGATTTCAGAATGGATGGGGTATCGGAAGCAAGAGCCTCGATACGATCGCTTGGCGAAAGAGGTCACAAAGGTGACGGTCATTCTCTACAGCATGACTGCCCTCACCGGCGGCCTGTTTATTTTCGTGCTCCTCGCGACATACCCGCAGTTCACCACGTGGTTCATCAATCAGTTCTTTCTCGTGTTCGCGGTGATCTACCCGGCGCTGTTCATCAGCGAAACCATCTTGTTGTACCTGTATTTCTACACCTGGGACTCCTGGAAGGGTGAAAAGAAATCCCGTCATATCGCCCTCGGTGTGCTCTTGAATCTGATCGGTTTGATCACGCTGGTCGTAATCAACGGCCCGACGTCGTTCATGAATACTCCGGTGAAGGCTGAGGGTATCTCGCCCCAATTGTACCTCGAAACCGCGACCTTGTGGGACAAGATCTTCAACTATAGTTGGATGCCGCTCAATCTCCACCGGATTGTCGGTAACGTGACGTTCGGAGGATTTGTGGCGGGCATGATCGCCGCCTACATGTACATGGGGGCGAAAAAGGATGAAGAGCGGGCCTACTACGATTGGATGGGCTTTGTCGGAAATCTGATCGGGGTGGGCGCGATGTTGTTCCTGCCCTTCATGGGATATCTGTTGGCGTACGAGCTCTGCGACTACGATGCGTCGATCTGCCCGTACATGATGGCCGACCAGCTCTCGATGTTTTTTGAAATGCAAGGAGCGATGATCGGACTCATGTTCTTGGCCAGTAACTATTACATCTGGCTCAGCATGAAACGCATTGAGGGGGTCGAAAAGGTCCGGATGACGATCCGGGCTCCCATCGCGATGGTGGCGCGCCCCTTGGTGATGACCAAGGTGATGACGGACTATCCGGTACCCGACCCGATGTCGTTGGCATTCCTCCTGCCGTTGATCCTGGCGCCGTTCACTCTGGGCCGGTTCATCCCGAAGACTGTTTCTGCGCGGACCGTCATTAAAATCGGCTTCTTGATGGTCGTCGTGGGCGATGCCATCTGGCTCACCCCCCACGGATTCGTTCCGACCGGTGCCAAGTTGGTGGCGGAGTTGGAGCTGCCGTCGGATTGGAACTTCCTGGCTTTGATGCCGGCCAAGAATTCGGCGGCGTTCACCTTGGTGTTCGTCACGGTCGTCAACTACGTCATTTATAACCGGGCCATCAGACAGGGCACGATTGTCTGGGGAAAAATCGATTTCGCCTCCCAGTTTGTGCTGATCTTTCTGGCCTTCAGCTCAATTTGGACGATGGGCTTGATGGGCGCCGTTCGCTCGCTGCTGCGGAAGTACTACCACACCTACAATTTGTTGCCCGACTTCACCGCGGAGTCCTTCACGCCGACGCTGTCGTATTCCGCCTGGTGGATTACCGGGATCACGGTCGTCTTTTTCGTAGTCGTGAGTTTCGCCATTATCGTGACCCTTCGACCTTCCGATGCGAAGGGTCACGAACCTGAAGGCAGTCCTGTTCCTGCCAGGGCCAAGTAACCGGGTTGCGGAACGCCTACTGAAGGAAACAGAGTTCGCATGGGGAATGTGATTAAAAAGCTGGCGATCGGTCTGGTGGTGGGCGGCGTGCTTGTCGGTATTACGAGAGCGCTCCAGTTTCCCTTCATTTTCCAGATGATGTTCTTCGGCTACGCGATCTTGGGGGCTGCGGTCTTCATATTGCTGGACGCGCCGTCGCTCAAGACTATGAGCGGGATAAAGTCCCTGATCGCCCTCGTGGCATTCTACATCGTGCTGTGCACGGTGTATATTTCCGGCGCCTCGATGTGGCCGCAATACGATCCGGAAGATGAAAAGGGAAAGATCGCCAAGATATTGGGGCCCAAATTTGCTGCGACTCAACAGGGAAAAGCTGAAGAGCTGATCGCACGTGCGAAGGCGCTCGATGAGCAGGTGAAAGCCTTAGAGGTGCGGCTCAAGGAACTGGGCGGGGGTCAGGCGACGAAAGAGCCGCCGGCCGGTGCTGCCCCAGCAACGACTGGCGTGGCAACCGGAGACTTTATGAAGCAGGGAGAAGAGCAGTGGCAGCTGCAAGAATGTTACAACTGCCACAAGCTGAAGGGTGAGGGTGGGAAAAAGCGCGGTCCGGAGTTGGACAACATCGGCACGTATCTCACGGTCGACGAGATTAAGCTGAAAATTCTCGATCCCAAAAGCTTTATGGCCGAGGGATTCGAGAAGGAATGGGAAAAGGGCAAGATGCCGGACAAGTATAAGGACCTCATGGAGGAAGGCGACGTCGTGGCGCTCGCCTCCTGGCTGGGTACATTCAAGAATACATCGGTGAACACTCCAAAACCGATTAAGAAGAAGTAGCATGCAGCCTCAACTGAAATCGAAAGTCCGCTGTACGGATCGAGAGGTCGGAGAAGTGACCAAGGTCATCATGGACCCGCTGTCCCATGAGGTCAGCCATCTCGTCGTGTCGATGAACGGCTCAGGCGAACGGCAAGTATCGATGGGTTCGGTGCAGACCGTGACGGACGATCTGGTGCAATTGCGGTCGTCCTCGTCCGAAGTCATGGCCTTGCCGCCCTTCAAGCGTGGCGACTATGTCACTCTGCATGAAGTGGAAATCCCGGGCCTTGAGAGGAATATTCACGTCACGCCGGGCGAAGTCCTGGTACCGTTTCCTGAGTTGGAGCGGAACGTCAAGCGGCGGAAGTTTTTCTCAAACTTGACCTACGTGATAGGGCTGTTCATCGGATTGCCGCTGGTCTATCCCACGCTGAAGTACTTGATGAAACCGATGTATGCACCGTTCGATAACAGATGGCAGAAGATCGGCAACGTTGGAAAGGTAAAGGCCGAAGATACCGGGACCCAGTTCGAGTTCAAGCACAAGGTCAAAGAGGCCTATCTGCCTGAAGCTGAGATCGAGAAGAACGTCTGGCTCGTCAAGGCAACTCCCGCAGTGCTGGAAAAGGTGTATCAGGGGAAGGATATGGAATTCCGGGATGCCACAGGGAAAACCCTCTGGACCAATAAGAAGGACATGCCTTACATCGTATTTTCCGGCAAATGTCCCCACCTTGGGTGCGGATATAAATGGCGAAAACACAAGGTGCTCGGGCCGGTCTTTCTCTGCCCCTGCCACGTGAGCATCTATGATGCGTCCGGCAAGGTGCTGGCGGGCCCCGCCCCGCGTCCCCTCGACTTGCTGCCGATTCAGGTGTCCGAAAGCGGCGAGGTGCAAATTATCGATATGGAATTCAAAGCCGGGACGAAGGTCCAATCGCGGATGGTTTAGATGAACCATACTCCTTCTGCTCCTTCTGCCGGCACGCAGCCAACAGTTGTCGAAAAAGTCTTCGACTTTGTCGATGAGAGGGTTGGGCTGAGGCTGCTTGCAGCCAAGATGCTCAATGAGACGGTCCCTGGCGGCTCGCGCTGGGCCTATGTCTTCGGGTCGATTCTGTTGTTTATCTTCATCATGCAGACGGTCACGGGCGTTCTGCTGATGTTCTACTACGTGCCCACCGCCGACCATGCCTACGCCAGTACCCAATACATTCTTCATGACGTCGACTACGGCTGGTTCCTGCTGAGTTACCATTTCTGGGGCTCCTCGGCCATGGTGGTCTGTGTCTTTGCGCATATGTCTCAAGTCTTTCTCTGGGGAGCGTACAAGAAACCGCGTGAACTCATCTGGCTGGTTGGGTTGTTGCTCTTCGGCCTCGTCATGGGATTCGGCTTTACGGGCTATTTACTCCCGTGGGACCAGCGGGCCTATTGGGCTACGACTGTCGGCGTCGAGATTATGGATAAGACGCCGTTGATTGGCGACTTCCTGGCGCGGCTCCTCAAGGGAGGTGCGACCCCAGGACAGATGACCTTGAGCCGGTTCTTCGTCATTCACGTCATGGTGCTCCCCGCAGCCCTGATAGGGTTGGCCGGGTTGCATCTCTTTCTCTTTAGATGCGCGGGACCGGCTGGTCCATTCCGGGGTATGCCGATGGAGCTGAAGGCGAAGACCGACTATTTTTTCCCACGGCAGATTTGGAAGGACGTCGTCGGTATGGCGGTGGTGTTTGCCTCCATCTGTGCGCTGGCCTTCTGGGAGCCGGTGGTCTTGTTGGAAGAGGCGACGCCTGACCCGGGCGAATATCACCCGGAACCGGAATGGTATTTCTTGTTCTTATTCCAGCACCTGCGTCTGAAGATGTTTTCCGGTGAGTTTGGGCAGTTTCTCGGTGCGATAGCATTTCCCAGCCTCCTGGGGGTCTTGCTGATTGCGTTGCCCTTCATCGACCGCGACCCCGAACGGAATATTTTCAAGCGCCCCATTGCCCTTACCTTATGGGTGGTGTTAATTGTTTCGATCCTGATTTTCACGGTTTCGGCGATTATCAATCGAGAGTTTTTGGACTAGCAGGATGCTGAAAAAGTCCGCCAGCTGCGTTCTCGCATCGCTCAGAGGCTCAACGTACCGAGTAGAGCCTCTCGGATATCGGAATCACTGGAGGGGCTTTTCCGTTCGCCAAGATCCATTCAATGGGCGAACGGCCCACACGAAGTGCGGTCTGTACCTCCTCGCCTCTTCGCTCGCTGCGGCCTTGCTTGGGACAAGGCGCGTCTCGGCGCGCCAGGGTTGGACGGGTGAGAAGGCTGGCCTTTTTGAGCATCCTGCCGATGGGAATTTAATGCCGAACGATAGGTGCAGAACGCTGAAGTCATCCGGACTCGCTGTCGTTCAGCGTTCATCGTTCTGTGTTCCTCGTTGGGTACTGGCATGAACGATCAGATGTCCCCCTCAAAGCTCGGGTTCGGCATTCTCTGGCCCGCCTTCTGGACCGGCTTGCCGATCAAGCTTGCCTTCGCCGTGCTCTTTCTGGCGTTCGGGATCCTGCATTTTGAGACCAGAATCGCTCTCGCGTTCTTGATGCTCCTGGCGAGTCCGGTCACTGTGTTTGCGCTTCCAACGATTACCATGGGATTGGACTCGCACATCGGTGAAGGAGCCGGCATCGCTTTGCTGTTCTTGCTGGCAATTCCGATCGACATCTGGGCGCTTGGGGTCGCGGGACGAACATTTTTCCTGGAGCGGTTGCGGCGCGAACCGCAAGATGGGTTGGGGCTGACTCTCTGGTGGAAATGTGCATTGGTCGGCGCCATCTTTCTGCCGATCCTCTGGGTGGCTGAGAGTGCGACCACGGATGCCGCGATCTCTGTCGCCCATTCGATATTTGAGAAGGGTTTTCTGGAGGGAACTCCCGTTCCGG
Organism: Nitrospiraceae bacterium; assembly: GCA_036000525.1. Classification (GTDB taxonomy): domain Bacteria; phylum Nitrospirota; class Nitrospiria; order Nitrospirales; family Nitrospiraceae; genus Palsa-1315. The sequence goes on from DASYVB010000124.1 coordinate 35,666, forward strand.
AGCGGATCAGTATTGAGCTGACCCTTTGGGGCACTGTGTCCACAGTGGTGCTTCTGATGTTGTTAGTCATCGGTTTCTCGCTCGTGGGACGGGCGATACGGGGCACGGTGCAGTCGGCACGGCATGCCGCAGAGAATTATGAAGGGCTGATCACCCGCTGGGATCTGATGCGGGTGCCGGGGGATCAAGGATTGATGCTGACAGCATTGTCTGGTGTGGCCGTTGTGATGTCCCTCCTGTTCTGGTCTTCTCTCCCGGTGTTTACACCGCACCCGCACGACTGTTGCAAGAAGGAGGAAGTGAAGGCAGCTCCTGCGATCAAACCGCTAGAGACGTTGAATAAAGACGAAAAGATGATTGCGCAGCTTGCGGCGCAGGTCGAGTTGCTGGTAGAACAGCGGGCGGAAGCCGAACTCGAAAAAGAGAAGAGTAAGAAAAAAGGCGAGGCAGGCAAAGAAGCAGTGAAGGCGCCGGAAGCAACAGAACCGGCTCCGCCTGCCGCCGTGAAACCGCAACATGGGAGATGATGAGGTGAGGGCAATGCGACATCAGGGTGGATGGATTCAGAGGCTTCTCCGGAGCGGCAGCGATCATGGGGGGACGCTCTTGGGGCTCGTGATGGCAGTGGGCCTCCTCAGCCTTCCCGCGCTGGTCTTTGGGGCAGATGCCACGCCGGCTGCCCCGGTCGAGTATCGCGACGTTCCCTACGTCGGCAGTCGTAACATCGTCTGGGTTGTCGCTCAGCTCCATTTGCTGCTGGCGGGATTTGTGCTGGGTGTGCCGATCTTCGCCTGGTTGTGCGAAATCGTCGCCTGGAAGAGCGGCGAAAAGCGCTACGACAAGTTAGCCAAGGAATTCACCAAGCTCCTGACCTCCGCCTATGCCACAACGGCGCTCTTCGGCGGCATCCTGCTGTTCCTGCTGATCTCGTTTTATCCCAAGCTGATGAACTACCTGACGGATATTTTCTTCCCGTCTTTTATTGTCTATTGCATCCTCTTCTTGGTCGAGACCGCGACGCTGTACCTCTATTGGTATGGCTGGGATGCGATGCAAGATGGCGGCAAGAAGACGTTTCATATATTCCTCGGCTTCCTGCTGAACTTCTTTGCGTTCTTCATCATGATCGTGCCGAACTCCTGGGCGACGTTCCAGGCCAGTCCGGTCGTGCTCGCCGAGGGATCGGATATGGCGCGGGCCTGGGCCGCGACATGGAATCCGACCTGGTGGCCGGTGAACATTCACCGCCTGATTGCGAATGTGGTGCTCGGTGGCTACATTTGCGGCGCCTATGCCGGGATTCGCTATTTGTCATCCAAGAACACGGAAGAGCGGGACCACTACGACTGGATGGGCTATGTCGGGAACTTCATCGGTGTATTCGGTCTGTTGGCGCTCCCTTTTGCCGGCTACTGGCTCATGCGTGAAGTCTACCAGTACAACCAGCAGATGGGCATCACGCTCATGGGAGGCTTCCTGTCGTGGCTGTTCATTCTGCAAGCCATGCTCATCGGGGTGCTCTTTCTCGGATCGAACTATTATTTCTGGCTGGGGATCACCTATCGCATCCCCGGCTCTGAGATGAAATACCGGAAGCCGATGTTGGCGATGTTGGTTGCTCTGCTGCTGTGCCTGGGTGTCTGGATGACGCCCCACTCCCTTGTGGCCAGTATGGAAGAAGCGAGAAAGATGGGGGGCAGCCACCATCCGCTTCTTGGCGTGTTCGGCGTCATGTCGGCCAAGATGACCGTGGCGAATCTGATGATCCTCGTCACCTTCATGAGCTTCATCATGTATTGGCGGGCTGGCAAGCAGGAAACGGCTGGCTGGGCCAAGGTCGCCAAAGCGATCATGGGCGCCATCCTTGCCTCCGCGGCGATCGCGGTGATCGTCCTCGGTGTGTGGGGGTATTTCGTTCCCGCGATCATTCGCATTAATTACTTCTCGACGTCGCAGGTATTGGTCGTGCTCGGTGTCATGTTGACGATCACTCCGCTGACGGCCTTGCTGTTGAAGAGTGCCAAGACCACGACGGAAATGGTCTGGGGGAAGATGCCTCCCCGTGCCGGGTACGCCCTTGTCCTCAACGCGGTCATGGTCATCCTCCTGATGACGCTGATGGGCTACGCACGGTCGTCCTCTCGCGTCCATTGGCATGTCTATGGCGTGGTCCGCGATACGTCACCATACGCGTTTTCACCGGCGCTTGGCTATGCGGCTGCGCTCATGTCCTTGTGCACATTTTTTTTCTGCATGCTTGTCGCCTTCATCTTCTGGGTGGCCACGATGGGCGATAAGGCGAAAGCGCCTGATGGAGCGAGTAAGGTCGAGTTGCCGCACGGCATGCCGGCGATGGCAGGCGCATCGAGTGCGCTCGATGAACCGAAAGCGGCCAAGTTCTGAATTATGAGTTATGAGTTTTGAGTTGAACTCAGAACTCAGCACTTCTAACAACCCGAAGGGGATAGTATGAGCGAAGTTGTCAAGCTGCAGTTGATTGGTCTTTCAGTGGTGGGAATTGGGATCCTGATCCTCCTCTTCATTCGCGCCTCGTTCGTCCGGGTCATTGGAGTCGTCGCGATTGTGCTTGGCTTCTTCACGCTCATCGCGTTATCGATTCCGCAAATGGCGTCGTTGCCGCCCGTCGAGGAGAAATTCGATATTGCCACGGTAAAAACGCCGACCGACATGGCGACCATCGGGCAAAAGATTTTCTTTAGTAAGGGCCAATGCGCGCTTTGTCACACGATCGGTCCCAGCGAATCCGCCCGTTGTCCGGACCTGAAGGGGATCGGAGCCAAGCTGAGCCGTGAGTTTCTTTTTGAAAGTTTGACGCAGCCGCAGGCCTATATCTATCTCGACTATCGCCATGAAGGCGTGGCGAAGGAGTATCCGGCCAAGATGCCCTACATCAATAAGAATCCGATCGGGCTATCCAGGAATGAGATTCTCTCGGTCATTGCATTCCTGCAGCAGATGAGCGGGGAACCGATTTCTGTCACTGTAGCCGAGCTGGACGCGCCGGGACAGACGCCTGCTGCTCCGACGAAGGCAGCCCAGTCTGGTCCAGTGGCCATGGCACAAGCGCGCTGAGGAGGAACATATGGGGCCGTTGATCAGACTCATCATTTTGAATGTGATCGTCTATGCGATCTGTAAGTTTGTCGTGCCCAATATCCCCGGCTCGGCGCCGCTGCCGGCCAGTCTGGTTTTTCTCTATCTGATGCTGACGACATCAGGCTTTATCATCTTCGCCACACTGAGCGCAGAGTCCAAAGAGGCTTTCTGGGGCCCGATCCAACGGTTCCTGACGGGAGAGAATATTGGCGGGCTGCAAGCAGTGCGTTACGGCGTCTTGATTCTGTTCCCTTTGCTGGTCGGCTGGCAAACCTATAACAATACGGCGGTGAGTGATGCGCCGCCATCAGAAAACCGGACGATTCACCCGGCGCCGCCAGGCGAATATACCGGCTTGTCGAGTCCCGTTGCAAAGACACCGGACAACATCCAGCAGGGGAAGGGTTTCTATGCCGCGTTCTGTTCTCCCTGCCACGGCGGAAACTTCGATGGCAAGGGTCCGGCGGCCAGGGGATTCAATCCTCCCCCGGCCAACTTCTCCGACCCAACGACAATCGCCATGCTCCAGGAAAGCTATCTCTTCTGGCGCATCAAGAAGGGCGGCGTCGGCCTCCCGATCGAAGGGATGCCATGGAAATCAGCGATGCCTCGCTGGGAGGTTGAACTTCCTGACGAATGGATCTGGAAAATCATCATGGGCGAGTACGACGGAGCGCATCAATCGCCGAGGACATGGGAGTAGCGGGGCAGATGGGTTGTCTCCTTTGCTCGCGCAACGCGCGGCCTCAGAAGGCCCTCGTTGGATGCGCGCAGTTGGAGACAAACCCATCCGCCCCTTGAAGAGACGAGGAAGATGATCACGGAAGTGTGAGGGTGGTTGGGCGGGTGAGAAAACTGCTCACTGGAAGGCACACAGCCCCACCCTCTGAGGAGTGAGTAGAGAGAGGACGGAACTTATGAAGCAGGGACTGAACCAAATCGTTCCAAATGTCGTTGTTGCTGTATGGCTTGCCATGGGATTCCTGATTGTGCAGCCCGTCTCAGCCGAGGAAAAGGTCGCGGCCACCGCTCCGCCAGAGTCAACCCTGCAAAGCGTCTCGGTCAGCGCTCCGATGGTGAAGGGTACCCTGCCGGGCGATGACCCGACTGCGGCTGTGTGGAACAGCGCGACCCTGGCGAGATTCCCGATGTCGCCTCAAGTCCATTGGCCGAATCGTATTCTGGACGCGACAGTTAAAGATTTGAACGTGCGTGCCTTGCATGACGGGACCAACGTCGCCATTCTCTTGGAGTACGCCGACCCGACGGAAGATCCAGACGATTCAGCCGCGGTTGAGTTCATGGTGGGCGACAAGAAAGCCCACTTTGCTCATGGCCAGCCGATGGCGCAGGTGGAAGGCGGCCCGGTCAATATTTGGTATTGGAAGAACAAAGACAACAAAGGCGTCGACATGAATGCTAAGGGCTTTGGCACACTCAAGGTACAGACGCACCAAGACGTGAAAGCCAAAGGCGTCTACGCCAACGGCACATGGAAAGTTGTGTTCACGCGGCTACTCGACACCGGACATCCGGACGAAGATACGCAGATCGCGACAGGTGGGTTCATCAATATCGCCTTCGCCGTCTGGGATGGCAAGAAGGATGCAAGTGGCGAACTGAAGGAGAAGGGGTCCCAAAAGGCGGTCACCGCTTGGTGGAATTTCCGCGCAGAGGCGCCACCGAATTATTCCAGCTATTACTATGCGGCCATCGCCGTGGGCCTGGCTCTCGGATTTCAGTTCGTACTGATCCGCAAGCTCAAGAAAGGGCATTCAGCATGAAGTCGGCTCGTCGATACGTATTGGGAGTGGTGGGTGGACTAGTTGGCATCTGGGCCATGGCCACCTTGGGTTGTGCTAACGAGCAGCAGCAGAAGGGGCATGAACTCTACAGCCACTACTGTTCGCACTGTCACGGTGAGAGCGGACGCCAGAACGAAGGATTCAATTGGTCCTCGATGCCCGATCCGAAGCCCAAAGATCTCTCGAATAAGTCAGAGATGGCCACCTTGAAAGACAATGACATCTTCAATACGATTTCACGCGACATGAAGGATACGAGTGAGGGCGGGGACGTGATCGGCGACGACGATTTTGCCGTGCCCACCATGCCGACCTTCAAGTACACCCTGTCCGAAGACGAAATTTGGGCCATTGTCG
>DASYVB010000125.1:0-53389 GCA_036000525.1 Nitrospiraceae bacterium
GGGTCTGACACTCAAACAGTTGGATGGCCTCGTCGTGTCGATCGGTCCCGGGTCTTTCACGGGACTTCGCGTCGGCCTGGCAACGCTCCTCGGGTTTCGGGCGATCAGTCATCTCCCCTTGGCGGTGGTGCCAACACTGGAGGGTTTGGCTTGGAATCTCAGAGGAACCTCGATGCTACTCTGTCCCATTCTCAACAGTCGACGTGGGGAACTCTACTGGGCGCAGTTTCGCTGGACCAGCGATGATCGGTTGGAGCGAGTGAGGTCAGAACAGGTGGGTACAGCCACGATGCTGGGGAGTAGTCTCACAGGATCGACTCTTGTATTTGGCGAAGGTTGGACAGTCGAAGCGTCAGCCATCCGTGCATCGATTCCTCCCTCCGCCACGGTCGTCGAGGCGCCGGACTCTGCAATGAAACCCTCGGCCGTCTCGATCGGACTGGCAGGGATTGAGCGGCTTCGACGAGGTGAGTATGCAGGAACTGGCATCAGTCCGCTGTATGTGCAACGCACCGCTGCGGAACTGAAGTACGAAGAGTCCGGAGGCCTGTCGCCGGTGGCTCTGCGTCAGAAACGGGTGGCAAGAAAAGTGAGCGCGCGTGTGGCGGCGGCACGGATTCCGTCGGCGCGGGCTCGGGTCACACGAGGGAGAGGCACGGGCGGGACGCGCGACGGCGCCTGAGGTAGACTGAGGTCAAGGTTGAGTGAAGATCCGCCTTTCTTCATCTCAGCCGTAGCCTCAGCCTTAACCTTATCCTGTTGGGGGGAGTGGTGATGGACAAATGGATCATCGAGCCGGCGACCATCGAGGCTCTGCCGGACATTCTACAGATCGAAGAAGCTTGCTTCTCGACCCCCTGGACGCGCAAAATGTTGCAAGCGGAATTGAGCGGCAATCCCTTTGCACATTTTCTATTGGCAAAGCAGGTGCCGCCGGACGAAGTTGGTTCCATCTCGATTGTCGGGTATCTCTGTTTCTGGGTCGTCTTCGAGGAAGTACGGCTGATGAACCTGGCGGTCATCGAGTCGATGCGGCACAAGGGTATCGCCAAGGCCTTGGTCATACAGGCTCTGGAGGTGGGGCTGGCACAAGCGGCGATGCGCGCCGTGCTCGAAGTGCGGGCTTCAAACCATGCCGCGCATGCACTCTACCGAAGTCTTGGGTTTCGCGACGTGACGACCCGGCCAACGTACTATACCAATCCCATAGAAGATGCGTTGCTGATGGAACTGGATCCGATTATGTCGGAGCCGGAGCGATTAACACACGAAGTCGGTTGCGAGGGAGGACATATCAGGCCGCTGCAGTAATCTTATAGCCAGGAGGTGCGACATGCTGACAGACAGTATGATTGCGATGATTGCGGAACGGCTGCGCCAATCCAGTCAAGAATTCCGTGAACTGGAAGAGGCTCACCACCGTCTGGACCTTGAATTGATCCAATTGCAGAAACGCCACGTACTGACTCCGGCCGAAGAGCTGACCATGAAGGATTTGCACAAAGAGAAGTTGGCGAAAAAAGACAAGATGGCCGAGCTGATTCGTGTCTGGCGAGACCACGAGCTGCAGGCCGCTCCATAGTGAGGAGCATCGTTGTGGGGCTGGCATCAACCTGCAACCGGGACCTGAGTCATGGCACAGATTCTCAATCCACTTGCCGCACATATCCGGACCGTCAAGAAGCGTCTGATCATCATCGGAGCCACGATTCTGGTAGCCATGATGGTGGCCTTTGCCTTTTCCGGCGAAATGATCGCATGGTTGAATCGTCCGTTTCCCAACCAGCTGGTGTTCTACGGACCGACGGAAGCCTTATTCGCCTCGATCAAAGTTTCCTTTCTGGCGGCGATCCTGGCGAGTCTGCCGGTCATCTTCTATCAGTGTTGGAAGTTTATTGAACCAGCGCTGCTCCCCAAGGAGCAACGCTGGGGTATTCCGCTGTTTGCGCTGGCGGGAGCGCTCTTTGCCTTCGGTTTGATCTTTTGCAATCTCGTGATTCTCCCGTTGGTCATCGATTTCTTCGTCAGCTTCGGCATGGATCACGACATCACCCCGCAATTGAGTGTCGGCACCTACATCGATTTCAACGTCAAATTTCTCCTGATATTCGGTTGTGCGTTTGAATTGCCGCTGGTACTCACCATCCTGGCGCGGGTCGGGGTGGTCTCGGCCCAGGTGTTAGCGAAATATCGGAAACACGCGATCATGGCCGCGTTGATCCTGTCGGCCATCGTCACGCCAGATGCGACCCTCTTTACCATGCTCTTAATGGCCGTGCCCTTGATGGTGTTGTATGAGATCGGAATTCTTGGCGCACGCATCTTTGGGCGGGGAGGCCCGACCGAAGTCAACTTGCCGCTCGATCCAGATTTACCCATAGGGCCGGCAGGGCAGCGGGTCCGATAGCAGGATGCTGAAAAAGGGGCGGAGTAGCTGGGACGATCCCCGTGCTCGCGCAACGCGCGGCCTCGGAAGGCCCTCGTTGGACGCGCGCAGTTGGGATCATCCCAGCCATCACTTAAAAAGTGATAGCTCGCTGCGGCCTTGCTTGGGACAAGGCGCGTCTCGGCGCGCCAGGGTTGGGCGGGTGAGACGTCTGGTCTTTTTGAGCATCCTGCGGAGGCTCCTCTTGTTCGAAACGTGCTGGCCACCAAAGTTCTGCTGTGCCGAAATGGTTTTTCAGCACCCTGATAGAGCTGGTTAAGAGGATAAGGGTCAGAGGGTAGGGGATAGATGAAGACTTGGGTTTGGATTATACCTCCGGTCCTTGCGCTGAGTATTATATGGAGTGTAGGCGGGATACTGAGGGCTGCCACTCAGCCACCCTCGCCGGTCCCGCCATTCCCGCAGCAAGCCCCAGGCCATGGGGAGAGCCAGCTTCAATACGATCCCTTCGGTCAGCAGGCCACGAGCATTCAGGCACTCACGTCTGTCGGGAACGATCTGGTCTATGCCGGCTCGTTTGGCCTTGGTCTATTTCGCAGCGAGGATCGTGGCGCCACCTGGACGAAATCTGGCCAGGGTGTGAGCGATCCGTTTATTCTGACGCTCACTACGGGGAAAGACAGCGCGATCTATGCCGGAACTTTCCGAGGTGGGGTCTTTCGTTCGCGCGATCGAGGGAAGAGCTGGCAGGCGATCAATAGTGGGCTCAAGCGCCTGGAAATCAAAGCCCTTCTTGCCGTGGGTGATGGGGTGTACGCAGGCACGGGCGACGGGGTCTATCGACTCGCCGCCGCCGACCGCTGGTCGGTGGTCACCACCGGTCTCGACGACATCCTGGTCCATGCCTTGGCTCTCTCGTCCGACGGGACGCTGTTTGCCGGAACTTCTGGAAAAGGCATCGTGCGATTTAAGGCTCAATCGACCGGCTGGGTGCGTCAGCAAGATGGACTCAAAGATCATGAAGGTATGACGGAGAACTTTATTCGAGTGCTGACGATTGATCCCGAGGGTGGCATCTATGCCGGCACGTTCGACGGAGGCGTCTTTCGCAGTGCCGATGGAGGCGTAACCTGGCGGCCCATCAGCCGTGCGCTCCCGAACGATTCGATTCGCGGGATACTGTTCAACAGCCGGGGGCTTTTTGTGGCGACGGGGCACGGCATTTTCAAAACGACCGACAAGGGGCGTCAGTGGGTGCCGCTCAATAAGGGGTTGACGAGTATGGCCATCCAAGTCTTGATCGAGTCCGGTGCCGGAGTGTTCTATGCAGGTACGAGTGACGGGATATTCCGAAGCGACGACGACGGACAGACGTGGAATCCCATCAATCAGGGTCTTGAGGGAGGGGAGGCTCCGGCACCCTTCCGTTTTCGCTAACTAAGAAAGGGTAGAGGACGATGTCAGAGCCTACAGAGAAAACACAAGCCACTATTTCCGTCAGCAGCAAGGGGACGCAGTTGGGCGAGATTGTGGTGCGATTATTTCATGATGTGGCGCCGGGGCATGTGAAGAACTTCATGAAGTTGGCCCAAGAAGGCTTCTATAACGGCACGACCTTTCATCGGGTCATTCCCGGTTTCATGATCCAGGGTGGCGATCCCAACAGCAAGAATCCTGACCGTGCGTCGCACGGCATGGGGGGACCGGGGCACAAGGTCAAGGCCGAGTTCAACAGCAAGCCACACAAGCGCGGGGTGCTCTCCATGGCGCGCTCGAACGACCCGGACAGCGCTGGCTCGCAGTTTTTTATCTGCGTCGCGGACGCGAATTATCTCGATTGGCAGTACACGGCATTCGGTGAAGTGGTCAGCGGGATGGACGTGGTGGACAAGGTGGTGAACATGAAGCGGGACGGCCGGGACAATCCCCTCGAACGAGTCGAGATGACGGTCACAATCACGGATTAGCGTGAGGGGTTAGGGGTAAGGCGTGAGGGGTATAGACCGAAGAGAATATGGACTATCGGAATCGGTGTGCGATTCTTTCTGGGCAATCGCATCACGCATCACGCCTTACGCCGTACTGTTCTTGGCAGGCTGCGCCATTCCTATTGTGCCCTATCGCGCGGTTTACGAAGATCCGGTGAACTATGTTCGACTGGAGGTGGATGATGCCGTCCTGCCGGAGTGGCCTCCCAGCGCGCATGCGCATCCGAAGGCGATGCGTACCGAGGACGTTGCTCGTATTCTCGGCGGCATCTCTGTCAAAGAAGATCGGATCTGGTTACAGAGATGGTTGCAGGGCGAGGCACCGCTGACGCCGGCGTTTCGTCCTGAGGAACTCGTCCTCATGTCTCAGCAGATCGCGGAGGCCTTTGCCCTAGCCCGTCCGGACGAACGCGTGACGTTTTACCTCAGTCAACCGCGAACGTCCGTCAAGCGAGTCATCACCACGGGTGGATTATACATCCATGACTCTGAACTGCATTTCATTTTGGGGAATTGGCAGATTATCTACGGCATTCCAACCTATGGAATGATCTACGATCGGCTCTATCCCATGCGCCCGACGGCCGCCAAGGGATTTTCCTTGTTCTTCGATCCAGGTGAGGCAGCCATAACACAACGATACAGTCTCTGGGATACGTTGTTGGCCAACACCAATGACGAACTGGTGATCGATCTTACGAAAACAGTCTATGGCCCTATCGCGCCTTTAGCAGGACGCTGAGAAAGTCCGCCAGCGTAAGAAGACCGTTATTTGGTTTATTTGGTTTGTCTCGTTTGTTTGGTTGAACCAGACAGACCAGATGAACCAGATAAACAAAACAAACCAGTTTGAGCATCCTGCCAGTCCCGCTTGTCGTGCCCGTAGTTCGTATGCGGACGATTTCCTCATCCTGCTGAATGTTGAACGTGAGAAGCGGAGAATTCCCTGTCAAGACAGAGACTTAGTAGATTTCATGCAGGTGATTCGGTAAGATGACACATCCGCAGAAACGATGCGGTTTACCCACCGAGGATGATCGATCCAGGGAGCAGGAGTGGTCCGAACCCGTGTTGTTGTTGCCCTGATTGTCATTCTGCTGGTCAGCGGTGGAGCCTTTTTCATTTTCTCGCCCTACTTGACTGGCGACGATTATCTCAAAGATTTCTTCCTCCAGCAGCTGGAACAGAGTATCGGGCGCAAGATTGACGTCCATCGCATCAAGTTGGTCCTGTTCCCTCGCATCCGATTGGAACTGACGCAGGTCGCGATTCACGATCGGAATTCCGATGACGTCTTGTTATCGGCCAAGAAGTTGGATTTGGTCTTGCGGTTTCTCCCGTTGTTGCGCAAGCAGGTGGTGGGGAAACGGTTGCTCATCGAAGAACCGACCTTAACGCTTAGGCGCAATACCCGCGGCCACTGGAATCTCCTCGATCAGGTCGTCCAGGGGGGCTCAGCCGATCAGGATGCCGTGCAGACGATCAGCCGGATTTTCCGCATCCGTGAAGCGACGTTGATAAACGGGAAGCTGATCATCATCGACGACGCACGCCCTGACGGGGCTCGATCGATGACATTGGAGTCGGTGGAGACGTCACTGGTCATCAGAGCGGAGCGGGGACAGGCGGATTTGCACGTCTCTGCAGGTTATGCAGGCGGAAAAGGTCTCTCTACAATCTCCCTGGCCGGAACGATCAGCACCGCTCAGCGGCAGACGTTAGCGATCGACGATTCCTCTGCTTCGCAGGCCACACTTCAATTCGATGGCACACTCGAAGCTGCCAATCTGAACCTTCGAGAGGTGGCGGACTTCTTCGGACCCCGCCCGGTTCCGGAGCACTTGCAAGGCGCCGTCAATATGCACAGTCATGTCCGGGCTGTGCCTGGTGTCGCGGGCTATGATGTGGTCTTGTCCGATTTGTCCGCGAATCTCGAACAGCTGAGGCTCACAGGTCAAGCGAGCCTCTCCGGTCTGCTGACGCCTCAGCCCACGTTTGCGTTCACCTTTGCGGCATCCCCGATCCAATTGAGCCAGTTGCTCACGACCGTGCCGGCCGAGTGGGTACATCCGCGGCTGCCAGCGATCATTCAGGACCGGGAGATCGACGGGATGTTAGAGGTTGTCTCGGCGACCGTCACGGGATCGTCGGTGGCGGGGCCGCAGCTGTCGATAACGGGGGAATTTCGCGTGAAACAGGGGCAAGCCTTGATCGGAGGCAGTCATGTCCCTGCCAAGGATTTGGCCGCGGTGGTGTCGGTTGAAGCTGGCCGTCTCAGGGTGTCGAATCTGAGCGGACTCTATGGCACGATCCACATGAATGAGAGCAAGGCGCTCGTCTCATTTTTGGATGCGGGGCCCTGGCTTGAAATGGACATTACCGGGGAGATGGCCGCCGCAGACTTGCTGCAGTTTCTCGCGAAGACTGTCAAGTCGGAACAGCTATCACGTGTGTTGGCCGCTTCGCGTGAGGTCGAAGGCAATGCCGCTCCCACGTTTCGTTTGGTCGGCCCGCTCGATCAGCCGGGCGGCGTCACCTTTGCCGGGGGAGAGATTACCGTGCAGCGTGTCAGTCTGACCCATCCGTCGTTGCCCGAGCGAGTGACGGCGCTGCAGGGCCGGTTCGTGCTGTCGGATGGCGGGACTCTGTTCGATCAGGTGACGGGACATTTGGGCGATCTGGCTTTGCAGATCAGTGGGGGCATCACGGGGGGCAGTGGCAGCACCTTTCAGGATTTCCTGATTCGAGTCAATGGCGATGCGGACCATATGGCCAAGTTGCTGCCCTCGAAAGCTATTCCAGCCGGGATGATCGATGGGTTGATCAACGGCGCGGTGGTGTTGACAGGGCCGACCCTGTCGCCGCACATACGGGGTGAGGTCGTCCTGACTGAATCGACAGTGACGCTTCCCGGTCTGGTCGAAAAACCGATCGGCGCTCAGGCGACGGTGGAATTCGAGGGCATGATTCCACAGGCCTCCGGTGTCTTGCTCGATCGGCTCGAACTGAGCGTGCCACCGATCAGACTGACGGTCAAGGGCAAGATTCAACTGGGTGAGCGATTCTCCATCGATGCGGCGATTTCGACCGGCACGATGTTATTGTCCCGCGTACCGGAATGGATTGCCAAGGGAGGGTTTGAGGCGGGGAATATCGAATTGTCGCTCGACATGAAGGGTAAGGGTCTCGATTGGAAAGCCTGGAGGACCACCGGGTGGCTCGCGTTGACCAACGGTCTGATGAACGTCAAGGGGGTCGAGGGACCCATCCAGGATCTGTATGTGCGGGTCCACTTCGTGAAGAACGGCGCAGAGATCAAGCGGTTGTCGTTTCGCCTGCTCGACAGCGACGTCGCGCTGGATGGGACGATCCGTAACTGGGCGGCGAAACCCACGATTACCGCCAAGATCGAGTCCAATCAGATGGATCTCGACCTCCTCATCCCGAAAAGCCAACGGTCGCCGATTCGAGAATTTCTGGAAACCCTAGCAGCTACCAGTAAGGTCCTGGCAACCGCGTCGATGGCGCGCGGCCATTACAAGCATCTCAAATTTGGGAGCCTCTCCGCCCGCATTATGATTCAAGACGGCGTGCTCGATCTGGATCGTGTGTCCGGCCAATCGACCAATGGAGAAGTCGCCGGCCGTATCGTGGTGCAACTGCCGCGAAAGGAGCCAGCCGACGCTGAGATCTCGGTTCGGGCGACGGGCCTGTTGGTGGAAGATCTGTTGAAGCTGGCGAAGGGGGGGAAAGGAGGCGGAATCACAGGTGAAGCCCGAGTGACGGGGACGATCCGCGGCCATGGGAAGAACCCGCACGGGCTATATCCCACGTTGAACGGCAAGGTGGAGGTCCTGCTTGAAAACGGACGCATCTTCAAATCGGAGGAACGGGCGGTCTGGAAAATCATCAGCATTTTGAATCTCCCGGCCGTGCTCCAAGGGAAAGTGGATTTGGAGAAAGAAGGGTTACCCTATAACAAGATTTCGGCAAAGGTTGTCATGCGGAACGGGCTCTTCGAGACCGAGAACCTGATCATCGATAGCCCGATCGTCAAGATTACCGCGGCCGGCAACTATGATCTGCCGACGGATCAAATCGACATGGTCTGGGCCGTCAGCCCGTTCGGGTCCTATTCGCAATTCCTGAAAACGATTCCACTCTTCGGGCGGCTCTTTGCCGGTGATCGCAAAGGCGTTGCCACTGCGCTGTTCTCCGTCAAAGGGTCAATCGAGGATCCGGAGGTGACGTATCTGCCGATGAAGTCGTTCGCCACCGGCGTGACGGGACTGGCGCAACTTGCCTTCGACATCTTGAAGAACACGGTCATGCTGCCCATTGATCTGATGACGCCTGACGAGGAGAAAGGTGCCGACAAGGACACCATACCCGCGCCTGAACCGGTTCCATCCGCGCCTTGACCGACCTCCCCCTCCGTGCTAGATTCCGACCGGCATTCACTATGGCGTCATCTACTCCTCACTCTCAACGTGCCACGGTCTTTATCGCTGCCAGCGAGACTGACGCCAATCTATATTACGCCACAAAGTTTATTGCGCCGGACCCCTTTATCTATTTGGAAATTAAAGGGGAGCGGATTCTGGTGATGAGCGATCTCGAAATGGATCGGGCGAAGAGCCAATCGTCCGTCGATCGAGTGCTCTCGTATTCGGAGGTCGAAGGGCGAGCTAAGACGCAAGGCATCGCCGAGCCAGGCACGGTCGAGGTCGTCCATATCCTTCTGCGGGAAGCCGGCATCACGCAGATCCTAGTCCCGGCGAACTTTGCCTTTGGCCATGCCATCAAGTTCCAATCCTTGGGGTATCAGCTGCAACCGAAGCGGGACCCGTTCTACGAACAGCGTGTGGTGAAGACCGCTGAAGAAGTCCGCTATATCGAAGCAGCCCAGCGCGCGACCGAACAGGCGGTCGCGGCTGCCCACGACATGCTGCGTCAGGCCTCGATCAATAAGGATCGCCTGTGGTTCGATGGGATACCGCTGACGTCGGAGCGAGTGAAGAAGCTGATCAATGTGAAATTGATGGAGTGCGACTGTGTCGCCCAGCATACCATCGTTGCCGGGGGAGAGCAGGCCTGCGATCCACACAACGAAGGCAGTGGGCCGTTGCCGGCTCACCGCAGCATTATCTTCGACGTGTTTCCTCGTTCGGCCACCAACCGGTATTTCGCCGACATGTCCAGGACCGTGGTACGTGGGATCCCGAGTCCCGAGCTGAAACGACTTTACCAGACAGTCCTGGATGCACAGGAAGAGGCCATCACGAAAGTCAAAGACGGGGCGGACGGGAAGAGGATTCATCAAGGTATTTGCGCTCGGTTTGAAAAAGCGGGATACAAGACAGGCTTGGTGAACGGGCACATGCAGGGCTACTTTCACGGCACCGGCCACGGGGTCGGACTCGACATACATGAAATGCCGCGCATCAGCCGCACCGGATCACTGCTCCAAGAAGGCCACGTCGTTACCGTCGAGCCCGGCCTCTACTATCCCGGTCTCGGTGCCGTCCGCATCGAGGACATGGTACTCGTCACGAAAGACGGGTGCCGCAATCTGACGATCTCTCCCAAGACGTTCGAGTTGGACTGAACAGGACGTAAGGCGTTAGGCAGGCGTAAGGGGCACGAAGTCTCCCCGTGTGTTACGCTTGACGTGTTACGTTTCACGTCTTCTATGCGCCTGACCTTTACGATTCAACGATTCAATCCCGAAGTCGATTCCACACCCCAACCTCAAGAAATCCGGCTCGACGTCGGACGTGGGATGACCGTCCTCGATGCCCTCATTCGCATCAAGCAGGAGTGTGACGGGAGTCTGGCACTCCGCTATTCCTGCCGCTCTGCGATTTGTGGCTCCTGTGCGATGACGATCAACGGCAGCGAGAAGCTGGCCTGCCGCACGTCGCTCCGCAAAGAACTTGAACGGCACGGGCACATCAGGGTCGCGCCGCTCCGCAACTTGCCGGTGATCAAGGACTTGGTCGTGGATATGGCGTCTTTTTGGAATAAAGTTCTGGATGTGCATCCGTGGCTTACCGCGTCGCGCGAGTCGCTGCAACGCTATGGGCCGACGGCGCAGCTGACGATCCTTCCGAAGGATTCGCAGTTTCACAATGTGGATGCCTGCATCATGTGCGGCGCCTGCGTCGCGGCTTGTACCGTGTATGAAGTCTCGAAGGGGTTTGCCGGCCCTGCAGCTTTGGCGAAGGCCGATCGTTTCCTCTCCGACCCACGCGAGTCCCCTTCGGCGACACGCGCCAGGCTCTCGGCGCTTCAAGGCGAGCATGGGATTTGGGACTGCACACGCTGCAACTTCTGCGTGGAGGTCTGTCCGAAAGATGTCAAACCCATGGAGGCGATCGTCCGGTTGCGGCGGGCCTCGCTCGAACGCGAGTTGACAGCGACCGGCGGCGCGCGCCACATCCTCGGCTTTACCGATCTGATCGAACAGCAAGGGCGGTTAAACGAAGCAATCATGCCGCTGAAAGTGGTGGGATTCAAGCCGCGTGGCCTCTTGCGTATCCTGCCCCTGGGCATCAAGATGTTGCGTAAAGGAAAAATCCCCAATCCCTTCGGACATGCGCTCCCCGGGCTCAGTCACCTCCAGGCCCTCATCCGGCGAGCGCGACGGGTCATGCCGCCAGGCTGACGCCCATGGCCTGGACCTTTCGTTTTCTTGAAGAGATTGCCCTGGCCGATATCGCCTTCGAAGCCGAAGGCGAGACGGTCGAAGAGGTGTGTCGAGGCGCGACGCAGGCCCTCCTTGAGAGCATGGCGAACCCTGACACGGTGTCTGGAGAATGGAAGCGTGTGATTGAACGGAGCGATGCGGACCCGTCGATGCTGTTGTTCGATTGGTTATCGGAGGTGGTCTACTGGAAAGACGCCGCAGGGGTGGTCTTCCGAGAGGCGCCGCTCACCCTGACGCGGGAGGGGGACGTCTGGCTGTTGCGAGCACATCTGATCGGCGCTCCGGTGGATCAGCAGGCGCAAGAACTCCACACCGATGTGAAAGGGGTCACGAAACATCTATACGAGCTCAAGCAGACAGGCAGTTGCTGGAAGGTACGCGTGGTGCTCGACGTCTGAATAGGCCTGAAAGCGAGAAAGGCGCGATGAGCGAGAAGTGTGAGGTAAGGCAGCTGTCTCGAACACGTCGCGCTTGTCTCGCCCGTCCCGCAAGGCTCGCCAGGTTGATCATGACCACTTGATATGAATCTCAACACTGACATGACGGTCAATCGGATTACAGACGTGATTTGGGAAATCCCTCTGTCTGAAAAACCCGGCATGCTAGTGCCGGCCAGGATTTATGCAACCAGGGAGATTCTTCAGGCCATGGACTCCGGGGTCTTCGATCAGGTAACCAATGTCGCCTGTCTGCCTGGCATTCGCCGGTATGCGCTCTGTATGCCGGATGGGCATTGGGGCTATGGTTTTCCGATCGGAGGTGTCGCGGCATTCGACGTCGAGCACGGTGTCATCTCGCCTGGCGGCGTGGGATACGACATCAACTGCGGCATACGGCTGATTCGAACAGATTTGACGCTGGCGGACGTGCAGCCATATCTAGAGAAACTCATGACCGAACTTTTTCGGAAAGTGCCAGCCGGCGTCGGAGCGGGCGGATTCGTTCGGCTGTCGGGAGAGGAATTTCGTCGCGTGATGACCCATGGGGCCAGGTGGTGTGTGGAGCGGGGATACGGGTGGCATCGGGATCTCGTCCGTATGGAAGAAGGGGGCTGTATCGAGGGAGCCGATCCGTCGATCGTGACCGACCACGCGATCCAACGTGGCATCAACCAGCTTGGGACCTTGGGATCGGGCAATCACTACCTCGAAGTCCAGGTGGTCTCGAACGAGCGGATTTTCGATCCGATCACGGCAGCGGCGCTTGGTATCACCGGCCATGAGCAGATCGTCGTGATGGTGCATTGCGGCTCGCGTGGGTTCGGCCATCAGGTTGCGAGCGACTATCTCAAGGTGTTTGAAAAGGCCATGCGTCGCTATGGCATCACAGTAAAGGATCAGCAGTTGGCCTGTGCACCCTTTCGATCTCCCGAGGGGCAGGAGTATTTTTCCGCCATGAATTGCGCCGCGAACACGGCCTTTGCCAATCGCCAAGTCATCACGCATCAGATTCGCGAAGCCTTCGCGACGGTCTTCGGTCGGTCCGCCGAGGCATTGGGGATGGAGTTGGTATATGACGTGGCGCATAACATCGCCAAGGTAGAACGGTATGCAGAAGGGGAGTTGGTGGTGCATCGCAAAGGAGCGACCAGGGCGTTTGGGCCGGGGAGTCCAGAGCTACCAGAAACGTTTCGACAGACAGGCCAGCCGGTCATCTGTGGCGGCTCGATGGAGACTGGTTCGTACCTGCTCGTGGGGACAGATCAAGCGGTGCGCGACACGTTCGGGTCGACGATGCACGGGTCTGGGAGAACAATGTCCCGCGCTCAAGCGAAGAGAACGGTTCGCGGCGAGCAGCTGCAGCTGCAAATGAAAAAGCGCGGCATTTTGGTCAAGGCCGTGTCGATGTCGGGCCTCGCGGAGGAGGCCGGCCTGGCCTACAAAAATATATCTGAAGTTGTGGAATCGGTCGATCGTGCGGGAATTACAAAAAAGGTGTTGGAATTGCGTCCGATCGGGAATATAAAGGGGTAGCAGGATACCGATCTGCGAGGCGCAATGGATGATGGAGCAACGGAAGAACCTCCGGTTTCACGTCCAATTTCGCAGTTCGTTTTCTTCCATCGCCATGGTCGGCGGAGAGGGCAGCGTCGTCGATCTCTCCATCAGGGGTTGTCGCATCGAAAGTCCCACCGACGTTCAGCCAGGAGCTTCTCTAGAGGTCCGAATCGCGGCGATAGAGCACGAACCCCCAATTCAGATTCAGCAAGCGTTAGTTCGTTGGAGCCGAGGGCGACAATTCGGCCTTGAGTTTGTGACGATGGCTCCGGAAGAATGGGCCCGCCTCCAGCACACCGTGAAGCAGATAGAAATGGAGCCCTATCAGCAAGCGCAACAGCAAAAAGAAGCCGGTACCTAGTGCATTGTGTTCCTCACGCAGTCCCTCCGCAGCCATTTCGCTATAACCGATTATCCTACTCCTACGTGGCTATCACATGCCGCGTGGATTGATACCGTGGGGTGCTACGGTCGGCGCCTAGGTGCTCACGGAAATCACGATAGAGTTGGAATCATGGAATCGGATGATCCTGAATCACGGACCGAGTACTGGTTCGTAGGGTTGGTGATCAGCATCATGAACCTACTCAAGGGGCGCCCCGCCGCCCCGGTCCAAGTAAGTCAGCAATGTGGTGCTCTTCAGAGGAGGAATTGCGGGTTTGACGAGTAATCGACAGGGAAGATATGCGTTGACGTCAACGACGTTTCACGCGTCACGATCTATGCACGGTGACTTTCCGAAAGGCGGAAGTTATACTTCAAATCTAGGGCCGTATCGTTAGAAATGGAGGCGATCGCTATGAAGAATTATGTCGGAAGGTTGTGGGGGATCGTGGGGATAGGGTTGCTCACCATACCAATCGTCCTTCCGGCTGGAGCGTCAGATAAGCCGGTGACGGGTGACACGGTTATTCGGGAAACACAGGAGGCGGTGACGGCCACCAAGGACTATACGATTCAGCAGAAAGATGCGTTTCAGCGAAAGGTTCAAACAGAACTGGATGAGATGCAAGTGCGCATCACGCAGCTCCGTGGGCAAGTCAAGCATGCGTCGGCGGAAGCAAGAGCGGACATCCAGAAGGCGATCGGGGAATTAGAAAAGAAAAAGGACCTGGCCAGTAAGAAAGTCGAGGCCATTCAATCCGCAACAGCCTCTTCCTGGGAGCAGGTGAAGTCGAAAACAGAAGCTGCGATGGACGATCTTCGCGACTCTCTCACACGGGCCCGGTCTTATTTCCCGTCACGGTAAACCAATGAAATATGCTCTCTACCCCGGTTGTGCGGCCCAAGGGGCGACGCCGGAACTCTATCAATCGACGAGGGCGATCATCGGCCGATTGGGGATCGAGGTCGTTGAACTCACAGCCGCGGCCTGTTGCGGGGCCGGTGTGGTGACGGAGGCGAATCCCGATATGGCGCTGGCGCTTAACGCCAGGACGTTTGCGCAAGCGGAGGCACTTGGACTGGATGTCATGACGATCTGCGGAACCTGCCAAGGGGTGATGAGCGCAGCCAATCGACGATTGAAGACGGAGGCAGGGACCCTGGATCGCATCAACGCTCTCCTGGCACCAGAAGGTTTGGCCTACCACGGGCATGTTCAAGTCAAACATCTGTTGTGGATTGTGGTACGAGACATCGGGCTGGCTCGCCTGGGTGCGCTGGTCTCTGTGCCGATGCGAGACTTCCGCATCGCCCCGTTTTACGGTTGCTACATCCTGCGTCCGTCGTGGGATCTAGGATTTGACGATCCTGAGAATCCCCAATCCCTCGAGCGCGTCATCAAGGCCGTCGGTGGCGAGCCGGTGGCCTATGCCGGAAGAACCAAGTGCTGTGGGTTTCCCATCATCCTCGAAAAGGAAGCTATTGCTGTGGCCATGGCAGGGATGCACATGAATGAAGCGAAGGAGCAGGGAGCCGATTTTATGGTGACGCCCTGTCCGCTCTGTCACATGAGCCTGGATATTTATCAGGATCGGGCTGGTCGTTCCGTGAACCGCGAACTCCACTTACCGATCTTGCATGTGCCGCAGGTACTTGGTTTGGCGATGGGGCTTCCGGCCAAGGACTTGGGACTCTCGCATCATGTGATCTCGGTCGATTCCATTCTTGCGACGCTTGACCGTCGTCGAACGGAGCCGCAACCATTCTGAAGGAGTTGGCGAATGAAAGTGGTAAATATTTCTGACTATCAGCAGTTTAGAAGTGAGAAAATGAAGAAGAACAATATGTTCCAGACACCACGATTCTTCTGCGACATCTACTGCTTTGAGCCAGGGCAGGAACAGAAGGGGCATATCCACGGTGAGCAGGATAAGGTCTATCTCGTGCTTGAGGGACAGGGCACGTTTCAGGTCGGTTCAGAGAAGCAGGTGCTTGGTCCAGGGCAGGGGACCATGGCGCCGGCCGGGGAAGAGCATGGCGTGAAGAATCACACGGGCCAGCAGCTCAAAGTACTCGTGTTCGTGGCGCCGAATCCCTCTTGAAGAATGGGGGAGTGGGATGGAGGCTGATCGATCTTCTGTGCTCGCGCAACGCGCGGTCGAGGACTCCCCTCGTTGGACGCGCGCAGTGGAAGATCAATCAGTCTCCATCCCTGAGAGATGAGGAGCAACGCGCACGATCAGAATATACTCGCTCGACGGCCGCAGTCGAAAGCTTCTCACACCCTTGCTTGGTTGGGTGATGAACTGGGAGAGAGTAAGCATCGATGCGCGCAGTGGGAGATCACACCAGCCGCCTCGCTGAACGCAGGTGCAGGTGAAGAGTTCAGGCCTCGCTTGCCCCGCCATCGCTGATTTTTTGAGTGAGCCCCCGAAAGCTTTGGCGTGGGTTACGATCGGCGTGGAACTGTCCGGCCTTCTTCTAGGTCTTGTAGATCTGCCCAGCTGGTGAGGTCGGTTCGGGAGGGATCGACGGCGTCTCTGAGCTTGTTGAAGTATTCCTGCTTCTCTGGTGTACTTGGCCCGCGGGTCAACATCATCCGGTTCCATGCTTCCAGCTCGGCTGGAGGATGCGCCGTTGCCGTTTCTGTGAACCATTTCGCCACTGCTTCGTCTGATGGATTGGCTTTGACGGCTGCGGTGAACTGCTCGGCTGTGATGTCTGCGAACTCCATGAGCCGGTCGTCCATGGGGCAGGGGTAGATGTATGCCCCTTCGGTGCCGGCCAGCACAGCGTGGCACTTATCGATCATGCGTGCCAAATGGATATAACCCTCCATCTTCACGCGCAGGCTACGGGGGAAACTCTTTCTCAGGTCCATGCTTAGATCAGTTCGTGATTCGTGAACGTCAAGTTCTTCACGATCACTCCGCCGCTTTCGTATGTAATGATGCGGCGGGTGGCTGGCAGATCCGATGATCCAATGCGCACATGGGTGTCGATGAAGTTTTCTACGTTGGTCAGCTTCCCGTCGGTGGGTGAATAGTAGTACACGCAGTACTTCGTCGTCAGGTTCTTCTGGTCCTGGGTGACGGAGCTTTCTTCGACGTTGATCGTAAAGGCGAAGGGGGTCATGCCCGGGTGCGCCATGGTGCGATTGATCTGGGTGATACGATTGCCTTTGACGCGATAAAACGAGTTCGACCCATGAATGATCAGTTTCGTGCCGAACGGGTGCCCATCTTCTTCCATGGTCAATGAGTACTTGCCGTCCGATTCCTCGAAGGTTCTTGGGCCACGGTGCACCGCGATCATGCCGAGCTGTTCTTGCGCCCATTTCTGCACCTCGGCATCGCCCAGTTGGACCGATACCTCACGAGGGCCTTTCACCATGACGGGCCCGCTGGTTTCCTTTCCGTTCACATTCACTGTCAGGTCGGCAGTGAATCCCTTAAAGTCTTTCTGCCACCGCGCGGTCTTTTCGAACGCTTGCCGAAGCACCTCGCGGGCCTTCGGATCGTCGGCGACGGTGGGCTGGTTCTGCTTCTGATGTTCCATTGTGGCCTCCTTCTAAGAATAATGTGAGCGGGATTATAACCCCCGGATGAAAATAGCCTCAAGTGGTACCAAGTCTGTGACAAGCCTGTGCAGCATCTGGTGCATTTGCGCAAATTCAGCTATACTGCACGGCGCGTTGCTGTGCCTAGTATAGAAAGGATGGACATGGAACGACGGGCTGCTTCCCATACCGAAGAAGAAGAGATGAACCATCGCCGCCGGTTGCTGAATGCCGCGAAGAAAGGCGATCAGAAGGCCATTGGTAAGCTCTTAGAGCTTTATCAAGTGCGGATCTACAGTGGCGATATGGTGACGAAAATGAATAAAACATCCGCGACACACAAACTCCAGGCTCAGCTCGCGGAAGGGAAACCAGTGAAGGGTGGGTCGGGGAGTCACGGCAAGAAGACTGCGCCTGCAAAGCCTGCTCCAATGAAACGCAGACATGCGAAGTCGGCTCCAGCGAAACGCGCGCCGGCGAAAGCCAAGTCGCGTCCTGCCATCTCGAAGTCAAGAGCTAAGTCAAAGGGAAAATCAAAATCTCGACCAGCCAAAGCAGCTAGAAAGAAACATAAGAAGTAGCCAGGCTGCGATTATTCTCCTTCGCCGAATACCCCGTAGCTTCCGGCCTTCATAGCCGAAGTGGCTACTTCGGCGGAGTAGGCTGCTGCGGGAAGCTTCATTGCACGGCTACTCGTAGTCCCCCTCCCGCCAGTTTTGCGGCGATCTCTTCCGCTTGTTCCAGCGCACCCACGAACACGACGGCTTCCCCATCATGGTCGATCTTCCATGCCAGCTCAAAGGCCTTCGTGGAGTTCATGCCCGGAATGTATTGGCAGAAGAGCGCAATGACTTGCTCGTAGGTATGACACTCGCAATTGAACACGATCACACGCGCGTCGAGCCTGGCACCTACGTCGACGCTGGTGGTCTCTGTCGTGACGGGGGGTGCGAAGGGGGTTTCCGTGCCAGCCATGAGGACGAATTCTAGCAGACTTGGTTGTAACTTTTAACAGGCTCCGGGAAAGACTATGTGAGCACACAAACCGTTACTGATCTGCACATCTGGAGCAACAGGAGAATACTACGAAGGATGCTCACAAAGGCCGTTCAGCAAGGCCGCAGTGAGCGAAGAGGTGAGGCGTACGCTTCGGCATGTTGAGCCTGTGAGTGATACGAGAACGAAGCTGGCGGACTTTTTCAGCATCCTGCTAATAGCCTGCCTGGATGAGCAGGTGGTTGGTTCGCAGCCAATTCTCTCGGACACAGGACCGCGCATAGAGTGTGAAATGAGCGGGGGAGTCTGTGACTGGTTGGAGCTCGTGTGCCAACGCCAGGGTCTGCGTATAGACGAGTGAGGCGGATGTTTTCACGAGGGCGAGCCCATATTCAAAGTGGTACCCCTCTTCAAGGGTGACGCTGCTCTTCGATAGTGCTCTCACCAGACCGAGATCATAGGCTTGCTGTCTGAACGAGTCGTCCATGAGGCGCAGGAGTGCGGCAGGACCTGGCACGAGACTGTCGCCGATACGAAGGCTGTGGGACGGTTCGAATAGTCCACGTTGGAGACGCCGGTCCCGGCGAAGCGCGGTGTGAAAGCGTGCGCGCCAAAGAGGATCGTGAAGGTCGCGATCGATGGCGATTGCCACAGCAGGGGGAAGCGGTCCACTTACGTCATAGCCTTGCACGAGGCGTCCGGACTTGATGAGGTCCGGGAAGCTCATGCCCATCCGGTCTTGGAACGCCGTCATCCCGGACATGGGGGTCAATTGCAACGCCATGAAGTCGCGAAAATGGACGGTGGCGAAGCGTGTCAGGAGCCGTTCCAGAGTATCTGGGTGGCATAGATGAAAGGGGTAGAACAGCGCGTGGGGGGCTCGGGGTCGATTCATCGACAAAGTTTCACGGTCATGCTAGGGTTTGCGCGTGCGATTTCTCTTCACGTCTTGGCTTGATTTCCTGCTCATCTTTGTCCCGGTGACTATCGCGCTCGAAGTCCTTCGAGCCAATCCACTGTTAGTCTTTGTGTCGGCTGGACTTGCCATTATCCCGCTGGCAGGCCTGTTGGGACGAGCCACCGAGCATTTGACGACCCATGTCGGTGCCGGCATCGGTGCGCTGCTCAATGCCTCGCTCGGCAATGCCGCGGAATTGATTATCGCACTTGTGGCTCTGCGCGAGGGCCTTCACGATGTCGTCAAAGCCTCTCTCACCGGCTCGATCTTGGGCAATATCTTACTCGTACTCGGGGTCTCCATGTTTGCCGGCGGGTTGAAGTTCGAGCGGCAGAAGTTTAATCAGACCGCTGCCGGAATGGGCGCCAGTCTCCTGCTTCTGGCTGCCGCGGGGCTCATCATTCCCGCTCTATTCCATTTTACCGCCGCCGATCGTGGCGTCGTGATTGAACGAGAGTTGAGCCTCATCATATCATTTGTCTTATTCGCTATTTACGCTGCAAGCCTGTTGTTTAACTTGAAGACTCATCGCCATCTGTTTTCCGGAGAGGACCATAATGCTTCGGACTTAGGCGAACAACCCTGGACCCGTGGCGCTTCGATCACGGTACTCACCGTGGTGACCTGTCTCGTGGCCCTGATGAGCGAGATGTTAGTCGGGGCGTTGGACCCAGCTGCGCAGCAACTTGGGCTCACGCAAGTCTTTGTCGGCGTCATTCTTGTTGCCCTTGTGGGGAATGCGGCCGAACATTCCACGGCCGTCATGGTGGCGATGAAAAACAAGATGGACTTAGCCTATGGTATCGCGGTTGGGTCTAGCCTGCAGATTGCGTTGCTTGTTGCGCCATTGCTCGTCTTTGCCAGTTATCTCTTCGGGACGCCGTTGGATTTGATCTTCACACCGTTCGAGGTGGCAGCGGTGACGATCTCGGTCCTGATTGTGGGCTTCGTGGCGATGGACGGAGAATCGAACTGGATGGAAGGTGTGATGTTGGTCGGCGTATACCTGATGCTGGCGATCGCCTTTTTCTTTCTGCCCGCCTAACCCAAAATCAATAGTGAATGTTCAGCAGGGCTCTCATTCAAAATTCAACATTGAGCATTCAACATTTCGTTTCGGTGTTGTCAGACTTTATCCATGTCGATGACTTCCGTGGCCTCCCACAGATTCTTCTGCTCAGCATCTGCCAGCGCTTTCACCCGATCATCATCCGTCTCTTCACCGAACTGATCCGATTGTGTCGGCACAGTCGGTTTATTCTCGGACGGAGGCGAATCTCTCTCCTGTGGCGATTGCTGTCTTTTTCGCTTCTTGGCAGGGTCCATATTAACGGGCATGGCAGCTCCAACATGATCAAGATTCAGTGTCACCCCGCCCAAGTCAAAAGTCAATGGAGTAAGGTGGTCGTCAGCGAGGGTAAGCGTGTCTTTTCTAGCAGGCTGTTCAAAAAGGCTGTCCAGCAAGGCCGCAGAGAGCGCTGAGGCGAGGCTTACGCTTCGGTACGTTGAGCTTCTGAGCGATGCGAGAACGAAACTGGCGGACTATTTCAACAGCCTGCTAGTACAACTGGCCGGCGATGGTGTCGGCCTGCAGACGGCCTTGTGCCGATAGTCTGCTGTGATCACCGTCTTCTTCGATCAACTGTTGCGCGAGTAACTGTGCAGTGACTAATGTATGTCCATAGTTTGCGGCATGCTGGTGAAGACAGCGTGTTGGAATCCCTTGAATGAGTCGTAAGCCAAAAATCACGGCGTCGCGGAGTTGCTCCTCCTCAGAGAGCCTGGTGCAATCTTCAATAGGGAGGCGGTTTGCCGCGAGCGATGTGTCGTAGGCCGCGAGGTCGGCGACGTTGCCAAATCTTGTCCCGTCCAGATAGGACTGTGCGCTCGGGCCCAATCCAAGATATTCGCCATTGGTCCAATAGAGCAGATTGTGTCGGCAGGCATATCCCGGTTTGGCATAGTTCGACACTTCATATCGCTCATAGCCGGAGTCGTCGAGCATCCGTTGCGCGGCCTCGTCCATTTCAATCTGCAGGCCTTCGTCTGGAGCTGGACTCCGTCGGCGCTGGATGTTGGAAGCGAGCCTCGTATCCTCTTCGACCGTGAGGGCATAGCAAGACAGATGTGGCGGCTCCAGCGTAAGGCAGTGGACGAGCGTCCGCTGCCAGTCCTCCAGGCTTTGGCCGGGAAGCCCATACATCAAATCGAGATTGATGTTTGTGAATCCGGCAGCTCTGGCCTGAGTCACCGCACCGACGGTCTCATGGACTGTCCCGGGCCGTCCGATCCGAGCAAGGTCGCCATCCTCCATCGATTCCGCGCCGAAACTCATGCGGGTGACGCCGGCTTGAAGCAGTTGTATGAGATTCTGCTCGGAGATCGTGGAGGGATGCGCTTCAACGGTGATTTCACAGTCTGCGGCGAGGGCGAGATGCGTACGAATCTCGGAGAGGATCGCGATGAGCTGGGTCGCGGCGAGCACTGTTGGTGTGCCACCCCCAAAATAGACGGACTGGATGGGACGGCCTGCGGCTACGTGTTGCTTCGCCGACAGTCCGATCTCATGAATGAGGGATTGGACAAAGGCTTGTGCACGGCCCTCGCGATGGATCTCAAGATAGAAGGCGCAGAAGTCGCATCGCTGCAGACAGAAGGGGATGTGGAGGTACAGACCGAGGGGAGGAGGCGTCATGACAACAGGCTGAATCCTTGAGGTTTGGAAAAGTCCCGCGCAAGGACGATTTCTATTTCATCGGCAGGGGATTTCCCTCGATTGCGCACGTGCGTCTTCCAGGGCTGGTGCTGGCGTAACGATTCGAAGAGCGCCTTGAGCAGATCCGGTTTGATTCGTGCTTCCCACTCTCGCACCCAGGCCTGGTGCTCCTCATCTCCCTCATAATCGTCTGGAAACGAGGCCTCCAGGCTGAATCGAAGGGTAAAGGTTTTTTCTTCTTGGTACATACAGCTCCTGGCAGATTGCGAAGTGACCGGCCTGATCTTATAATACCCTGTAGAATAAGGAGTACAATCCATGCCTATCTTCGAATATGTCTGCGGGGAATGCAATCATCGATTCGAGCTATTGGTGTACGGCTCAACAACACAAGCCGCCTGTCCAAAGTGCCGGGCCACGAAGCTGGAGAAACAATTCTCTGCGTTCGGCGTTGGCAGCACGGATGCCTGGGTGCTGCCAGGTCAAGGTGGAGGTGCCTGCGGAAGTTGCGGTGATCCACGCGGCCCCGGCTCCTGTTCCCTCAACTGACCGTGGAGTCCGGCGACCAGGCTCTGCGGCATGCGATTGCCACCATCTCTCAGTCAGATCCGCTTACCAAGCTGCTTGAACAAGTAAAGCTTGGCCGGATGAAACCCACCGATGCCGGACTGCGTGCCGTGATCGACTCATGGATGGGTACCTATCAAAAAGTTATTGAGTCTGGTGGATTCACCAGACAGGCCTTGCGCCGCATCGATCCACATCCTCGTCTGGCAATCCTGATCGAGTATGGAGTCTTGACAGGTGAGCAGCAGGCGGTCGCCGCCCTCCGCGCTAGTTTTGAGCAAGCCGTCGCCGCCGCAAAGGAGTGATCTCATCCCATGTGGGCTCTCTGGGTCATCGCCGTTCTATTCCTGACCGTAGGATCGGTTGGAGGAGGATGGGCTGAAGACGCCATTGGTACGCGACCTCTCCTGACGATTGCGCGCAAAGATCTTCATACCATCTTGCCGTCGGACTGCCATACTCTGATCGATCCTCACTCAATTGAACAGTTTCTTGATGTACTGGATGGAAACCCACCGGACTGGGGCCTGGTCTACGGCCATGGCCATCACGACCCTGCACTTGATGAGCGATTGTTCACGCTGAACCGGGACCGCGATGCGAAGCGTCAAGGGAAAGAGGCGCTCCAGTGGACGGTGGTCTTTTTGTGGTCAGCGGATCTCTCGCGCTACGATCCGACGACTGGTGGATTTAGTTTGGCCATTGGGCCGATCTTTACGCCGACCAGATGGGGCGTTGTCCGATTCAAACCTGAAGAAGTCCCGAGTAATCTCATTGTGATTCCTAATCCCAGCATCCGTGACGTCCTCCGCCGACAGCTCGATGCAGGACGGAAAATCGGCATTGAGATTGCTATGGTGGGGCGGCTCATCCCCGATGAGTCTCTTGTCTATGACTTTTCCCATGATGAAAAAGGCCTGGGCATCATCATGCCAGTGGTTAGGATTGAACGGGTTGAGTATCTGATGGTCCGGTGATGCTCTACAGGATAGCAGAGCGGGACAGGCGGGACGAGCGAGACAGGAGAGGGGTTGAGGTCCGAAGTTCGAGGTTTTGGGAACTTCGAACCCTGAACTTGGGATCACGCTTTTCTCGCATGTCTTACGCGTCACGGTTTGATTGGCTCACCGACCCGAACCATGTTGAGGGGTTCAGCACGGTCTGTAGTCCCTGATGGACTTTTTCAGCATCCTGTCAGAACGCATCTTTCGCGCACCGGAAGCCGGTGCCGCTAGGGCGGCTGTCCATCGTGCCCCAGTCGCGGTCGCTCGTGCGAAGACTGATAGCTGGTTTTAACCACGACCCGCCGCGCATCGCTTTGACCGCCCCGTGAGGAGGACCCTGAGGGTCTGAGAGAGGGGCCTCGCTATAGTAGTTCGGGTTATACCAATCCTGCACCCATTCAGCGGCATTGCCTGCCATGTCATACAGTCCATAAAGACTCACGCCTTCCGGAAAGCTTGCGACCGGCATGGTGAGCACTTCTCCCCTAATACCCTTCTCTCTTGAAATCTTTGCTCCCTCGCCTTTGATCCAGAAGGCATCCCAGTCCGTTCCGCTCTGAAAGGCGATGGTTCGTCCCGCCCAATAGCTGGCGCTGTTGGCCTTCATGAAGTCCCACTCATTTCCCCAGGGGTACTGACGGCCATCGGTGCCGCGCGCACCCTTTTCCCATTCCGCCTCGGTCGGCAGACGCTTGCCCATCCAGGTGCAGTAGGCCACGGCATCTTCCCAACTGACATTCACCACAGGATGGGAGCCGATACCGGGGATCGGTGCATTCTTCTCCCACAATGTGGAAGCAGGGTTCAAATGTGCCGGCGCGCGATGGCCGGTCGCCTGGACAAATCTTGCAAAGGTATCATTTGTGACTTCGTAGCGGTCGATCCAGAATGTTGCGGTGTAGACGAGGCGTTGTGGCTGTTCGTCGGGAAGACCATCGCTACCGACCGGATTCCCCATCAGAAATTCCCCGGCAGGAACCAGCGCCATGGCGTCGGAAGGAAGAGAGCTAATGGCCAATGGCGGATGGCTGATGGTCAGAATAAGAAACAAGAATGAGAGATAGATCACCAAGGTGCAATCTAGGTCTTTTTCAATCCACAGACTTTGGCGACCGCATCGCGATACGCTTGCCAGAGCATCAGGCATTTCTTGAGGCAGCTCAGTACGGCCTGTTGTTGGGTGTGTGTCGTGGCGTAGTTCACCACCATGGAGTAGGCATCATGGCGGTGGCCTGCTTCGACCATTTGGTGCGCGCGAATCAGATCCATGGAATCGAGAGGCAGGCCGTGGTGTTTCACCAATGGGTGGCGTTGGACGATCGCTTCGATCTCTTCGGCGGTCTTGGGCTTGGAGGGGTCGGCGATTTCGGCGCGATCCTTCACGCTGCCTTCTACGAAGACAGTCAGGGCCGCTGCTCCGATGACCCAGTCTCGGTTATTCGAGACACGCTCCAGCCAGGCGCGGTAGCGTCGACTGGCCGGTAAGAGGCGCACCCTGTCAAAGTCACGCGCCGGCAATCCAAGGCCTGCCATCATGGTCAAGAACAATTCCGGGTGCGACTTTCCCAACGAGAGCCCACCGGTGTCTTCTTCGTAAATATTATCGGCGAGCATCCGGCGGACCGAGGCCGGGGGATTCTGTCCGTGAATGCGTGCCAGGAACACAGGGAAGTCACGCACGTACACCCCGTATTCTTGTTGAAAGTGGAGTGTGAGTTGATCGACGGTGACCGTTCCATCGGCGAATGCAGGCCAGGCCCAATGATGCTTGCGGTCCATAATACGCAAGAGTTCTTCTTGGAATCGGCTTTTCGTCATGGGGCGTGCCATATCTGTTGCCTTCCTGATGAGCGGCTCGTTACAATTGGACTGCGCGGAGATGGTTCAATGAATCATGTGACGGTTCAAAATCCAGAAGACATTCTGTCGATGCTGGCCGAGGTGTCCCTGCGAGGGTCGGGTTTTGTGACGGAATGTCTCCTCGACTATGTGTTGGAAGAAGGTTTCACGGAGCCGATCTTTCTCAATGCCAGCGGGGAAGACCCTGATGCCTATTTTAAAGGCCAATCTTCTGCCTGGGCGGTGTATCAGATCCGAGAATGGAAACGTGTGTTGACCATTTCTGGCGGTCCCGGCAAAGAGCGCCGCGTGCAAATAACAGAAACTCCCTAGCCTATGGATGAGTGTAAGTGGGATGCAGAGGAAAAGCAACGAAACGATGGGGTTCAACTGCCAGTGGCCGGTTTGAATGTGGAGTGCGCCGCATGCCGATGATCCGTCTCACTGAGCCGCAGAGTATGGGCGAGTTGGCGATGATCACAAGTCTGCTGGAGGGCAGCGGCATTGCCTACATGGTTCAGAACGAACATGTGAGTAGCTTGTATCCCGGACTCCCGATACTCAACTCGCGTGTCATGGTTGACGAGTGCGATCAAGTCCATGCGGAAGTGCTGCTGAGCCGACTGCGGTTGGCGGTGCGTGATGTCTCGTCGCAGCCGTAAACGCATGCTAGCGTGGCGGTTTTGGGCTGTGCGGATTAGACGGGGACTGAATGGGGAGCCGTTCGCCTGAGCCTTGGAACCATCCGCCGGTGAGGGTGCCTTCTTCAAAGTACAGATAGCGGTGTTTCACCACCGCGGCGCTTTCCCAATCTTCAAAAATCCATTCCTCGCGACGGATGCCTTCTTTGGTGAACGTTGTGTTGATCGTTTGTGGCCCTCCCCAGGCCTGTAACACCTGTTCTTTCGACATGCCGACCATGACCCGATGTTCCACGATATGTTTTTGAAAGTCCGGGTCTCTGAGTTGTGCGATGAGCGGCCAGATCACCATGAGGAGAACAAACAGGCCAAGTCCTGCGTAGATGATAAGACGAACCGGGCGGCGGCGGATGAAAGGGATCGGTTCTTCCAGATCAGTTGGAGAGACGTTCATGGGTTCATGGATAATCACGGTGATTTGATGCATGATGCGGCGCATCGTAGCAACGTGATTTGGAGAGAGTCAAGTGAAGCTCCTGGTTTTCCCTTATTAATCAGCGTGATATAGGAAGTGCGCTATACTGGATTAGTGCAAGCGCTGTGGTGCTCAGGAGAGGTTGTGATGGCTCCTGGATCGAAGCAGGGAAATAACCAGAGGCGATGGCTTCTTGCGATATGGCTCCTGGCCGTCACGGTGAGCCTCGTCATGCCACTGGCTTCAAATGAAGCGTTGGCGACTACGATGTATTCCTATATCGATGAGCAAGGCACGCCCGTCATCACAGATAATTTCAACACGATTCCTGAACGGTACCGTGCAAGGGTCAGAACGACCGATCAAATATCGACTGCTCCTCAAACGGCTGGCACCATTCAGGAACGCTTGTCGAACTTGGGAAGTCAGCTTCGAGGTATGGTTTCCGGAGCCATCCCCAACATCTCCGGGCTCGCTCCTTCACAGTCGGAGATTCTGACCTATGCTGGTCTTGCGGCGATGGTCCTGCTCGTCGCCATGTACATGAGTAAAGGCCCAATGGTTCGCCTTCTGGCTTTGTGGTGTTTGATCATGCTCGGTCTTGCCACTCCAGTTTTGATGTACGTGTCGAAGGATGGCCCGATGGATGTGATGAAGTACAAAGCCTCTCAGGTCGAGAAACAGCACCAAAACCGTGCCCAGCAGATTCCGTAACCCCCTTTAGAGATCCCCGAAACCAATCATCAATGTCGGCTAATCCGCATACTTGGGGACAGGTATCTTCTTGGCCGTGGGCGGCTCAGGAGCGAGCTTTTGCTGAGAGAATTCTCGCGAGTAGGGATTCAGGATGGGGTCATGGGTGTGTCGCTGGCGTTGCTTCACAAGGTCGATACTTTGAGTGCTGATTTCCACTCGATCGACAAGCGCCTTTGTCGTGAGCGGGTCCGGCAGGCCTTGCAAAGAGAATAGCTGGTAAGCCAGAGTCCACTCCAGCTTGTCCCTGGTTGCCTCTTTCACAATAAATCGAGCCTGTGGTGATGCGACGCCCTTAAACAACAATAGCCAAATATTCGATCGGAATGAGGGGGACGCCGGGTCCTCTGAAGGGTGAAATTCAGGGACGAGTGCGGGGATCTGGGCAAGTGGGACGGTGGGGGAGAATTCGATATCGACGAGCCGAACGAATAACGTTCGATTCTCGGTTTCATCGTTGGGATCGACGGTGTAACTGAACGAGTATCGGACATCGATGCCATCACGTGTAAAGGTATAGACATCCTCGCCATTTTCCGGCGAAACGAGTTTCCGAAAATACTTCTCCCAATCGGTGATGGCGTAGTAGCTAAAGACGCGCAGCGCGGACTTCCGATCGCGCACCGCCTGCGGCATCCCGAGTTTTTGATGTAATTCCGGTTGTGTAAGTCCAAGGTACCCATCCTCAAAATAGGGTGCTGCGCGTACTGCAGAAGGCTGGAGCCAGATGCCGGTGGACGATAAGAGAAGCAGCAAAGACGAGATGATGGTATGGATAGAAAGACGCAGGAACACGGTTTCTCTCCAGCTGGTAGCGGATCGTATCGGCGGCGTTCCCTCCTGTCAAGGCGCGACGATTAGGATGCGACGATCGGGATTGCTTGCTGGCATAAGAACCTGTCGGTTATGATGGCCGGACTTCCTTCACCATCACAGCGGACTCGATCGCGGAGATAGGTCATATGAGTGGAGCGTTAGACGCCTTACTGAAGCAACGCATTCTGGTCCTCGATGGAGCTATGGGGACGATGATCCAGCAGCGAAAACTGGATGAGGCCGCGTTTCGTGGCGAGCGGTTTAAGGATTGGAAGAAGAGTCAGAAAGGGCATAACGATCTGCTGAACCTCACGCAGCCCGCCATTATCGAGGAGATCCATCGCCAGTACTTCGAGGCCGGTGCCGACATCGTGGAGACGAATACGTTCAATTCGCAAGCCATATCCCTCGCCGACTACGGCATGGAGTCGCTGGCCTATGAGATTGCGAGAGCCGGAGGGGAGTGTGCCAGACGTGCGGCGGAACAAGTCAAGATGGCAGTGCCTGGTCGATCGTGCTTTGTGGCCGGGGCGATTGGACCCACGACGAAGACGTCGTCTATTTCGACCGATGTCAACAATTCGGCGGCGCGCGGCACCACCTATGACAAACTGGTGACGGTCTACTATGAGCAGGTTCGTGGCTTAGTAGACGGCGGAGTCGATCTCTTATTGGTCGAAACCATCTTCGATACGCTCAATGCGAAAGCCGCGTTCTTTGCCATCGATAAGTTTTTCGATGATCGCCGCATTAGGCTCCCCCTCATGGCCTCGGTAACGTTTATTCAAGCCGGCAGCAATCGCGGAGTGACGGGCCAAACGATCGAAGCCTTTTGGAATTCCATTTCCCATGTCCCTTTACTTAGCGTCGGCATCAATTGCGCATTAGGCCCCAAGGAAATGCGCCCGTTGATTGAAGAGCTCTCTCATCTGGCTCCGATCTCTGTGAGCTGTCACCCGAATGCAGGACTGCCGAACCCGCTACTTCCGACGGGATTTCCAGAGACACCAGATAGCCTAGCGCCTCAATTGAGAGAATGGGCGCAGAATGGTTGGCTGAATATCGTCGGTGGCTGTTGTGGGACGACACCCGGACACATCAAGTTGATTGCCGAGGCTGTGCGAGGTCTTCCTCCGCGCGTCCCGCCGTCAGTCGAGCCTTATACCAAGCTCAGTGGGCTGGAAGCGGTCACGATTCGGCCGGAATCGAACTTTGTCAATATTGGCGAACGGACCAACGTCACTGGTTCACCGGCTTTTTCCAAACTGATTCTGGGAGGCGATTATGAAGCCGCGCTTACTGTGGCGCGACAACAGGTCGAGGGCGGAGCCCAGATCATCGACATCAATATGGATGAAGGCATGCTGGACTCCCAGGTTGCCATGCAGAAATTCCTACGATTGGTGGCGTCGGAACCGGATATCTGTCGCGTCCCCATCATGGTGGATAGTTCGAAGTGGGACATATTGGAGACGGGTCTTAAGGAAATCCAAGGTAAGCCTGTCGTCAATAGCATCAGCCTGAAAGAGGGCGAAGCCAAGTTTCTTCAGCAGGCCAAATTGGTTCATCGCTATGGGGCTGCCGTAGTGGTGATGGCCTTCGATGAGCGAGGCCAGGCCGACACGTATGAGCGCAAGATTGAGGTTTGTGAGCGGGCCTATCGCCTCCTCACGGGGCGCATCGGCTTTCCAGCCCAGGACATCATCTTCGATCCGAACATCCTTACGGTGGCGACCGGCATCGAGGAACATAATAATTACGCGGTGAACTTCCTCGAAGCCACGCGTTGGATCAAGCGGCATCTTCCGCTGGCGAAAGTCAGCGGCGGCGTCAGCAACATTTCCTTCTCTTTCCGCGGCAACAACCGCGTGCGCGAGGCGATGCACGCGGCATTCCTCTATCACGCCGTCAAGGCTGGTCTGGACATGGGAATTGTGAACGCCGGACAGCTGGCGGTGTACGAGGATATTCCCAAGGATCTTCTGGAGCTGGTCGAAGATGTGCTGCTGAACCGCCGGCCGGATGCGACAGAACGATTGGTGACCTTTGCCGATACCGTCAAGCAACAGGGCAAAGCGGTGGTGAAAGACGATGAGTGGCGCTCGGGCACGGTCGAGGAGCGCCTCTCCCATGCACTGGTGAAAGGCGTGACCGATTACATCGAGCAGGACATCGAGGAAGCTCGACAGAAGTATGCCAAGCCGCTGCATGTGATCGAGGGGCCGCTGATGGCCGGTATGAACATCGTGGGGGATCTGTTCGGGTCCGGCAAGATGTTTTTGCCCCAAGTGGTCAAGAGCGCTAGGGTCATGAAGAAAGCTGTGGCTTACCTCATGCCATTTATGGAGGCTGAGAGGCAACAATCAGGTGCGTCGAGCTCGAATGGAAAGATCCTTCTTGCAACGGTCAAGGGCGATGTGCATGACATCGGGAAGAACATCGTCGGAGTTGTCCTGGGATGTAATAACTACGAGGTGATCGATCTTGGGGTGATGGTGCCCTGTGAAAAGATCTTGGCGGCGGCGCGCGAGCATGGGGTAATGATCATAGGGTTGAGCGGACTCATTACTCCATCGCTTGATGAAATGGTGCATGTGGGACGCGAGTTGACGCGCGAGGGTTTTGACCTGCCTTTACTGATCGGCGGAGCCACCACGAGCAAAGCCCATACGGCCGTCAAGATCGCCCCGGCCTACAGTCACTCCGTGGTGCATGTGTTGGATGCCTCCAGAGCAGTGGGCGTCGTCGGTAGTCTGGTAAATGCCGACTTGCGGGCTGACTTCGCCAAGAAGGTTCGCGCCGACTATGATCAGATACGTCAGACGCATCAGGACCGGGGGGGCAAGTCACTCTGGACGTTGGCGCAGGTGCGGGCCAATCGATTCCAATCCAATTGGGCTGAGGTCAACATACCCATACCGGCCTTCATGGGGGTGAAGGTGGTGCCGCAGCAGCCGTTGGATCAGCTGATTCCCTATATCGATTGGTCGCCGTTCTTTCACACGTGGGAATTGCGCGGACGCTACCCGACCATTCTGGAAGATCCTGTCGTGGGCTCGAAGGCCAAGGAGTTGTACGACGATGCATTGACCTTGCTCCGCAAGATTGTGGATCAACGGCTATTCACCGCCAATGGGGTGTATGGGTTTTTCCACGCCAACAGCTTAGGAGACGATATTGAGATCTACACCGATGACCGTCGCACGACGGTCTTGACGATGTTCCACACCTTGCGCCAGCAATCGGAGAAGCCGCAAGGGCAGTGCAGTTTTGCGTTGGCGGATTTTGTCGCACCGAAAGAGTCCGGCCGCGCGGATTATGTCGGAGCCTTTGCCGTGACGACGGGAGTAGGGGTAGACGTTTTATGTCGAGAGTTTGAGCGCGACCACGACGACTACAATTCTATAATGGCCAAGGCGTTAGCAGACCGTTTGGCCGAAGCCTTTGCCGAGTGGCTCCATAAGCAGGCGCGTAAGGCATGGGGGTACGGCAAAGGAGAGAAGCTGTCGAGTGAGGATCTGATCCGTGAAAAGTATCGCGGTATCCGACCAGCGCCAGGCTACCCCGCCTGTCCTGACCACACAGAGAAACGGTTGCTCTTCGATCTCTTGTCCGTGGAACAGCACACAGGAATCACCCTGACTGAAAGCTTCGCGATGTGGCCTGCTGCCTCGGTCAGCGGGCTCTATTTCGCTCATCCGGAGGCCAAGTATTTTGCCGTGGGGAAGATCGGAAAAGATCAGGTGCTCGACTATCAAGTGCGAAAAGGGATGCCCCTTTCAGCGCTGGAGCGATGGTTGGGGCCGAACCTGAACTATGAACCCACTGAAGGATAAGAGGCCAACGCCATAATGAGTGAGCGTCTCGACAACAAGGCCCGCTAGCAGGCTGCTGGAAAATCATTTCGGCACAGCACAACTTCGATGGCCTGTACGCTGGGACAAGGGAGATCGCCCGCAGGATACTCACAAAGGCCAGACTTCTCACCCGCCCACAACCCTGGCAGTTATATCACCCGCCCGCCCTGAGTCTACCGAGACAGACTCTTCGCCCTGGGACGCGCCTTTTCCCAAACAAGGCCGCAGCGAGTGAAGAGGCGAGGAGGTACGTACCGCAATTCGTGTGAGCCGTTCGCCCTTTGAATAAATCTTGGCGAACGGAAAAGCCCCTCCAGTGATTTCGACATCCGAGTGGCTCTGCTCGCGGTACGTTGAGCCTTTACGCGCGGCGAGAACGCCGCTGGCGGACTTTTTCAGCATCCTACTAGGAGACCTCTGCCAATACGGTGTGTTGGACGGGTCTCCCGATCGCCGCGGTCAGTGCCGACTTCACCCACCGATATCGTTCTTCTGCCCAGCGATTCACGTCCTCTGAATCGGTAAAAACCAGCTCCCAGGCTTTGGCGGCGTCCAGCATCAGCAACTGGTGTGGGTGATTATTGCCGGACACATAGACGACGAGCACGGCAGATTTGCCGGTGAGGCTGATATCCGTAAACACGTGCAGCATGGCCCCATCCGGCAAGGTGATGTCGCGAGACGCGGCCTCAACGAGGGGATGGTACAGCCGCTGAAGAAATTGGGACGTCACTTCGTAGGCGTTGGTCGTACTTAAAAGGCGGGGATTTGGTTTTTCTCCAAACAGGTTCTCGGTCAGATAGGTCGCAGCCTCCCAGGTCGGCATGACTCCGGATGTGACTAAGGATTCGCACAGATAGGCGATCCAATTGCGTGTCGCCGCCTGTTTGCGTGCCGCTGTTGCCTTCTTTGCCATGATCGGCAATCCTTTCGCGAACGTGAAATATTGTGGGTACAGGGCCTGAGAATCTGTGCGTGAGTCTGAATCTGACGAGATGAGGAAAGTATATCGATGAGTGGAAAACTGGTCAACGAAATGACGAAAAGGTTCCTAAGACTCCCGAATCATTTTGCGCAGTGATTGGTCGGCATACTTGTCATAGATCTGCTTGATGTCGTTCAACGAGGTGAAGAAGACGTCGAGGAGCTCTGGGTCGAAGTGTTCCCCCCGATGTTTGGTCATGAGATCGACGGCGTGATCGAGGGAGAAGGCGGGCTTGTAGACCCGTTGTGTGGTGAGGGCATCGAAGGCATCGGCGATCGCGGCGATCCGTCCTTCCAAGGGAATCGCTTCGCCCTTCAACTTGCGAGGATATCCGTTGCCATCCCACCGCTCATGGTGGGTCCAGGCGATCGATGCCGCGACTTTGAGGATCTCCGCATCCGATCCACTGAGAATACGATAGCCGATCTCCGCATGTTGAGAGATGACGTTGAATTCTTCCGGCGTGAACTTGCCGGGCTTGAGGAGTACATGATCCGGCGTGCCGATTTTTCCGATGTCGTGCATCGGACTGGCGGTGCGGATCAAATCACACCGTTCGGAGGTCAGCCCATACTTCCTGGCGAGCAATTCACAGTAATGACTCATGCGTTGAATGTGCTGCGCCGTAGCACTGTCCCGGTATTCGGCGGCGATGGCGAGTCGTTGAATCGTTTCTTCTCGTGAGAGACGCAGCTCCTTTTCGCTTAGCTCGAGCCACTCGAGCGCTTGCTGTAGAGCCATCGTTCTGGTTTTGACGACATCTTCCAGGTTCTCCATGTGCAGGCGATTTTCAATTTCAAGACGGCGGCGGCGGAGCGCATTGGCTACATCGATCATAACTTCATTCGACTCGAACGGCTTGACGATGTACCCAAAGGCGCCCATGTCCAGCGCTGCGTTCGCTAGTACCGAGCTGTCGAGGCCGGTCACCATGATGACGGCGGTGTGAGGATGCTGACTCAGGATATCGCGGACTAGATCCATGCCCGACTCACCGGGCATATTCACATCGCACAACATCAACGCAAAGGGTTGTACGTCTAACTGTGCCCGTGCCTCACGCGCATCGGACGCGAGGACCGTCTCATACCCATGGGTTTGAAGCATGTATCCCAGCAGCCGGCGGATCGGTTCTTCGTCGTCGATGATCAGAACGCGCTTGAGTTCGAGGAGGGATTGATGGGCAGATTGGTCAAGAAGCAGCGTCATGATTTGTGAGTCCACATTATACGAAGAAGGAAACTGTCGAACCCGTATTATTCATGAGCACTTCTGCTGCAATCGCTGAGCCGCGTCGCGAGGCCGGCGCGCGGAGCCGGGAGGACCCGAGGCGCACTCGTGCAGTACGATGAGGGTCCGAGGGGCGAGTCCGCTGGCCGAAGGATCGTTGTAGCAGCGGATCGGCGATTGCAGCAGAAGTGTTCATGAGTAATGCGGGCTAAGCTCAGTGGATGCTCGTTTGTGTCACGATGTTCAGAGGTCTCAAGAGAACTGTACGGTCATGTGCACCTTTTGTGCCAATATATTGTGAAAAGTTGCACGTTGTGGGCCTCTCACACGAGGACGTCTTCTTAGACGAGAAGCAGTGGGATGCCGCGCTACGACAGTATTTTCACGGGTGCAGTCGCATCATTGCTCGAGGTCCAAGTGGGTCATGCGTTTGGAGTGAGCACATACCTGTACAGATTTAGCCGTTCTCACCGCGTACTTTTGTACAAATTGATCGTCGTGAAAGATCGAAGGCGCGCGCTATTCTCTGTAGCCTCCAAGAGCTGACTGGGGTACCAGGCCTGTTTCATTGCGCTTTCGCAGGGCCTTCACTATAATTCGCGACATCATGAACAGGAGTCAGCAATGAGTAGTGCAGCGGGATTATTGCGTGCTGATGGGCGACGAAAAGATCAGCTTCGTCCTGTGAAAGTGACGCGGAACTTCATTAAGCATGCGGAAGGATCTGTCCTGATCGAAATGGGTGACACCAAAGTGATATGTGCAGCCTCGATTGAGGAGAAGGTGCCTCCCTTTCTAAAGGGAAAAGGGCAAGGATGGGTGACGGCAGAGTATTCGATGCTCCCCCGCTCGACCCACGAGCGATCCCCGCGTGAAGCAGTCAAAGGGAAACAGGCTGGCAGGACATTGGAGATTCAACGCCTTGTGGGGCGAGCTCTCCGTGCAGTGACCGATATGGGCCAGATGGGAGAGCGGTCGATCTGGCTCGACTGCGACGTCATCCAGGCCGACGGAGGGACCAGAACGGCTTCTATTACAGGAGCGTTCATCGCCTTGGCCGACGCGTTTGCCGTCCTCAAGAAGCGGGGCCTGATTAAAAAACGTCCTTTGACGGACTACCTTGCTGCCATTAGCGTAGGAAAAGTGGGTGGGGAAATCCTCGTCGACCTGGCCTATACAGAAGACTCCATGGCCGATGTCGACAGGAATGTGGTCATGACCGGCCAAGGGCGCTATGTCGAAGTCCAGGGCACAGCGGAACGGACCCCCTTTGCCAAACAGGAAATGGATGAGTTCATGGCGATGGGATGGAGCGGGATTCAGACCCTCACCGCGCTGCAGAAGGATCTGATCGGGGAATTGGAGTAGGGAATAGACGATGATGCGTGAATTGGTGCTCGCGACTCGCAATCGCAATAAAGTTATAGAACTTGTTGCGCTCTTAGGCGATCTGGGCATCACGATTCGTACACTCGATGAATTCCCGGATGCCCCGGACGTGGTCGAAGACGGGGACACCTGCGAGGCCAATGCAGTGAAGAAAGCGCGTGTCATTGCCGAATTCACGGGCTTGCCGGCTGTCGCCGACGATACAGGGCTGGAGGTGGATGC
Source organism: Nitrospiraceae bacterium (assembly GCA_036000525.1). Classification (GTDB taxonomy): domain Bacteria; phylum Nitrospirota; class Nitrospiria; order Nitrospirales; family Nitrospiraceae; genus Palsa-1315. Next base: position 35,472 of record DASYVB010000125.1, read on the forward strand.
GCTCGGTGGGCGGCCAGGTGTCTATGCGGCCCGTTATGCCGGTGAAGACGCAACCTACGAAGACAACTGTCGAAAGTTGCTACGGGAATTGATGGGCGTGCCTCGTGAACAGCGAACCGCTCGCTTTCTGACTGTCGCAGCGATCGCCCTCCCTTCAGACGGAATACGGGTGGCACGAGGAATGTTGGAGGGAGTGATTGCAGAAGAGGCGAGTGGGACGTTAGGATTCGGGTATGATCCTGTGTTCCAAATTCCAGAATTAGGGATGACCTTGGCGCAATTGTCGGTGGATCAAAAAAACACGATCAGTCATCGCGCCAAAGCGTTTGCGAAGGTGCGGAAGATGCTAAGTGCATCAATGATAAATGTGTAATGATGCAGGATTAATTGCTGAGGGAGGTAAGAATCGACTCTTCATCTTCATTCACCATTGAACATTCAACACTACTCATTCCTGTGTGCGTAATGTCGGGGCGTAGCGCAGGCCGATAGCGCGCCTGCTTTGGGATCATAGAAAAGGAATTGCTGAAGTCCTTGATAGGAGCAGCAATCACCTTTCATTATGCGGTGTTCAGCCTCTCGCCTCTTTGTTTCTCTTTGACGCTCTCTGCCTCCATTCAGCCTGGTTTGTGCATCCCGCTAACACTGTATTAAGTATTTACTCCAAAAAGAAATTCATATTTTGTGCGCCAGGAAAGGGGGGGCGGCTTTCCCTGACTGGCGGGGGCCAATGTGAGGACTCCGACTTGTACGACAACGCATACGCATCGTGTGGTACCTGTGCAGAACAAGAGGGGAGTGGGCATCCCGCGTTCCGCAACCTAACAGGCTGCGGAAAAACTATTGTGGCACGGTAGAAATTCAATGGTCTGCACGTCTAGGACAAACAGGAGAACCGCGCGCAGGATGCTCAAAAAGGCCGTCCAGCAAGGCCGCAGCGAGCGAAGAGGCGAAGGGTACGCTTCGGGACGTTGAGCTTCTGAGCGAAACGAGAACGATGCTGGCGGACTTGTTCAGCATCCTGCTAACCCACCTCATAACCGGCAGCGATGTACTCTATGTCAAGCTGTACCGCACCCTTGGTAACGGCATCCTTGAGCGCAGCGTGGCTGGACAAGGGGAATCCAGCGATATCCGAGATTCTTCGTGCTACTCCAGCTGTTACCTACGTATCTATTCTCAATATAGGGCGTGATGTTTATCGATGACTCGCGCAGCGATGGCCGCCAGTTCTGTGGGGGGCGAGTTTGTCAGCTATAGCCGCGGACTGCTTTGGCGGCCCTGCCGTGCCAATTTCTTCCTTCTGCCACGCCAATTTCTGTCCTTCTGCCGCTCTGGCAGGGCAGCCCCTTGGCCATTCCAGGCAACGAAGGTGCCAAGCACCTGGATTGTTGTGGGTATTAGCCACACCGGATCGTGGTGCATAGTGGCACGGCGATTGCGCCATTGAGGAGTAGCGGATGGGTACAGAAACCGTGCCGAGCGGTACGAAGGGATTACTACGAAGGGATTACGATGAAGACGCTGATGATCGTGCGCCCAGGAATGATTGCGGCGACGGTAGGGGTGAAGGGTTTGCCCAAGGTCGCGCTCAACGCCGCTGGAGCGCTGAAAGGAGCCCTATGTGGTTCTTAATCATCGTTCTACTAAATATTGTGCCGGGAATCGATAAAGTCATGGTGCTGAATACGTATGCCACGTCTGAGGAGTGCCAGAATGAACGAAATCGCATAGGCTTTGACATGGCAGAAGCGTATCCCTATGACCGTGATTTTGTTATTACCTGTCAATTGAGTTCAAAGCACAGCTTATAAGGGCGGCTGAAGGGAGTAAGGGAGAGTCAGCGTCGTCGAAGCGATGATGAGGCTCTACCTACATGCTCCTTCATGAAGCCGAGCAAGCGGCACACTCAATTGCTCAAGGCATAGTCGGGGGCACGCGAGGGTGGCGGCTGCCCTCGGTGGTGGAATTGGCGAATCTGATCGACCCGTCGCTGATCAACCCGTCCTTGGGGGTACCGCCGGTTGTCTCAGGCGTGTTTACGGGCGTCCAGTCGGTCACTTACTGGTCGTCGACAACGAATGCGGATGTTAGTCCTTCTGCTACTAGCGCCAAGTTGCTCCTGAACTTCGATGATGGCACAGTGAGCCCTACCCCTAAAAGCAGTACCGCCAACTTCTGGTGTGTGCGCAGTCCGATGACCGAGTCTGTGTATTGAGGATTCGACGATTAGTGGAGTGAATTGATGCTAGAGGGGCAGGGGGCATAGGCCCCCTGCCCCTGAGGCGTATACGGTCAGCCTGGTGGTTGCTCAGGACTTTGACAGCTAATACTAAACCCGTAGACAGTGCAATATTCTTCTACGACTTTCTTTACGAAGCCCCTGAGCCTTGTAACATCGCTGGGGTCAAGAGATAGAGCGTGTAACGAAACAGGGGAAAGCACGCTCATGAGTATCCACACCCAAATGCCAAGCGATAAAGAGCCAGCAATAATACGGTCAAGTAAGGTCATGGCTGAAAACTCCCTTTGCAATAGGATTAGTTGTGTCCGCCCCGCTTGATCTCACCTCTGCCTTGCCACAATCTTTTATTCAATTCCCTCATACATGGCTCGCGGAAGAATTTTCTTCTGCACCAGCTCATCTTTCCGCTGATTCGGTCGCCCCTTGATACTCTTCTCTAAGTACACCTTGCCAATATCAGGGTGCACCTTGAGTTACTCGGCGGTGGCAGTGGTGTATTCGCGATCGCAACAGAAATCTTCACGAATAATGCGGGCTAAGGCAGCCTCCCACCTAATGCACTTTGATGCCTCCCGGAGCCGAGGAGATATAAGTGGCATCAAAATTCTCCCAGACCCCGTCATGAACCGAGCTTACCCCCCAGCCTCGCACGTAGAGGAGCGACAGCGCTCATGGACTGCGTTCGACAGCTTCGTATACTCGTCGCCTCACTTGTTGATTGGAGCAAGCGGGTGTCCGTTCTGCGACATGCACTTCCAAAACTTAAATCTTTCCCTATCTATACCGACAGTGCTGACGATGCCGCCGTCCACAAACGCCGCGAAATGGCCACCCGGCACCTCTCTATCAACCGTCTGAATGCAGAGAACAACCACACGTTCGAGTTCACGCCGTTGTGTGTCTGAGGGCGCTGGATCGAATGGTATTGTTTTGAACGACTTCCTATCGAGTGGCGGTGTATGGGGAGACTCGACTGTCGCCGTGGATGGCGCCGCTGTCGCGCCTGAAGTCGCCTCGGCCGAGGTTTCGGGAAGAGGCATCCTCGCTTCGCTCAGCTCCGCAGCGGTGACCATCAAGGAGATGAATACCAAGCAGATGGGTGAAGCAATCGCTGTAAGTTTCATGCTCCGAGTAAATGTGAGACCCTGCACCGGGAATCGACGATAGGGACAAAGCGTGAAGGGCATAGGGTCCTCGCAGGGAAGCCCATTCTAGGAGGAGGACGATTAAAACCGCAAGGCGGGCGCTGAGAAATGGTTGGATTGATCGGGAGGTGGGGGCTAACCAAGCGCACCTGACACCTAGTCTCGCATACACCCCGTGTCAGCGCAGCGTCGATGAAGCTGCTACTTGCCACTAAAATCGGGAAATTCAACTACCTCTTCGGTGCTCATTGCGCAATCTCGCCTACGTCGAAGCTTGCGTGCGGCTGTGCGATCACTCCTTGCCGCAGGCCACTTCCCTCAGAGCGTGATTAATACTATCCGCTTCAACTGGTATCCAGTTACCTGTGTCTACCTATCTATTAGCCGCTATACCGGTGCCCATACGGCGTGAGAACTCCGTGAACGCAAGCAACCGAAGGCGCTTTTCCGCGCAGTCGAATTGTTTGTGGGTCTTCGTCGATAAAAATCGATGGGGTCCAAATACGAGGGGCCCCATCCCCGCATTCCCTTGCATCCCTTTAAAGTCAATTAATTGCCACAGCGTTACCAGATTCCTTACTCGACGAATGGTGTCTGGATCGACGTACACAGTCTGTAGACCCGGTAAGAGATAGTCTTTCTCAACCGCCACCCACTCTTCATAGGCCGGAACCGTATTCAGAAACAGGAGTGTGATCAGTGACCAGAAATCCGAGAAGTAGGCCAATGGCAGCGTAAGGAACAGGTCCGCGTGGTACGCGACAGCGCATGGCACGGGGAAGCGGCGGTGAAGGCGAACCGAGAAGGACATGAGAGTCTCGCCGGGAGGCGTATGGTAGGAAGGTCACCAACTAAGAGCAAGATCTGAGTGGGGCAAATGGTGATTTTTGAGTGGTTTGCCTCGCCACGATCTGCTCCTTGATCGTTTCAGAGGTCGCCTGGGTGATGATTGGTGAGCCTTGCTCCTCACTGGCGTATCCACCACGAAGTGGCATCTCAGCATGTCGTGTGTTCTTTTGTTCGAGGATTTCCTGCTCCGCCTGAAGCCAGTCATCAAGAGGACCTTGACGGATGCGTCGTTCGTAGTTCTCGAAGGCCCGTACGGCGATCCGTTCGTGGAGAGATGTCGACACGGAAGGGGTGTGAGCACCAGGTTTCGTTCGAGGGGCGGGGCTCTGACGCTTCGTCTTCGATGTGGTCGGTTGCTTCGATTTCATGGGTTTCCTCCCATGTCATCCATCACGAATCAGATCGGTGACGGAAAGGCTAAGCCTTCCGTGGGGAGATGTCAAGCCGAGGCTCGCAGCACACACAAGGAGCGACGCATAGACACTCCACGGGTGTTCCTGTATAAGGGAAAGCTGTGTGGCAACCAATTTCAGACGAGCAGGGGTCGACACGATGACGGCCATGAAAATCGTTGGACACAAGAGCGAACAGATGCACCGGCGGTATAATACGATCCAGTCGGAAGACCTCCAGGAGGACGCCGAAAAGCTTCAGAGGTGCACATCTAACACCTTAATAACACTTGCTTCGTCAGCAGTATCAGGGCAAGGTGTAAGTGGTTATAATTCCAATGTCGGGGCGTAGCGCAGCCCGGTAGCGCGCCTGCTTTGGGAGCAGGATGTCGGAGGTTCAAATCCTCTCGCCCCGACCAAAGTGTAACAATACCAATTGAGAATCGAGAAGATTTGAAGCCGCGAGCGCCGACCACTAGAAGGAAAAGGTCGCCGTATTTCTGGCGACCGACAGCGAGCTGGCCGGGCCGAAGGCCAAATCCTCTCGACCCGACCAAACCGCAGCGGAGTGCTGAGTTCTGAGTCTTGAGTGCTGAGTTGTAAGAATAGCGCGCGATCGATCCCGTGGCTTCTTCCACTACTGCGTCACAACTCAGAACTCATAACGTCTTCTGAAGGCGCCCGTAGCTCAGTCGGATAGAGCATCAGCCTTCTAAGCTGAGGGTCGCTGGTTCGATTCCAGCCGGGCGCACCACAGGGTTTCATATCCATGCGCTGGTTACTTCGCCCTTCCCATCTTGCAATCCTTGCCCTGGGTCTGGTGCTTCTCTACACGCTCGTGGGGTTTTTTCTCGTTCCCTACCTGATTAAAGCCTACGCAATCCCTGCTGTTTCCGAAAAGCTCAAGCGTCCGGTGCTGGTCAAAGATGTGGGGCTGAATCCCTTTACGCTTTCGCTTCAGGTGAAGGGCTTGGAAATTCGAGAGGCGGATCAGTCTGCCTTGATCGGGTTTGACGAGTTCTTCGTCAATTTTCAGGCAAGCTCCCTCATTCGTCGGGCCTATGTGTTCGATACCATTCGGCTCACGATGCCCTATGTGTCCGCACGAGTATCCAAAGACGGGCGCATGAATCTGGCGGAGCTTGTGCCGCCGGACGGTGGATCACATCCGGACGCGCCGCCGCAAGCCGAGAAGCCTCCAGCCGAGATGCCTGCTATTGAAATCGGTGAGCTCGAGATCGCGCAAGGGATAGTCGAATTTCGCGATGAATCGAAGCCTAAGCCATACGTGCTCGAAATTGTCCCGATCCATCTTGTGCTCAAGAATTTCCATACCAAACCGGGTGGCGACAATTCGTATGCCTTCACCGCGGAGTTGGGCAAGGGCGAAATGCTCTCCTGGGCCGGCACCGTCTCGCTCGAACCGATTCGATCCTCCGGCACGATTTCCCTCTCCGGCGTGAAGTTGCCCAGCCTGTGGCAATACCTCCATGATCGATTCCGCTTCGACGTCACCGATGGCACGATTGTAGCCGATGCAAGGTACTCGTTCGATGCCGGTGCCACTCCCATCAAGCTTCAAATTTCACAGGCCACCATCCAGATCGAGAAGCTCGCAGTCAGGGAGGATGGGAGCCTCGACCCGGTGATCACGATTCCGGCGTTGAACGTTGGGGGTGTCGACGTGGATTTCGCGACGCACGAGGTCACGGTTGGGAACATCGCAATTGAGCGTGCATCATTCACTGCCTGGTTGAATCCCGACGGCACTGTGAACTATCAGCAGATGTTTGCTCCTGTGGACTCCGTCCCGCCTCCGCCTGCTGCGAGCAACTCCTCACCGAAACCCAAAGACGAGAAGCCGTGGGCCGTCTGGCTCAAGGAGGTCACGCTGCAGGACCATGCGATCGATTTCGACGATCGCACCTTACCCACTCCGGCCCATGTCGAGGTGCGGGCTTTGACCGTCAAGACCCACGACGTGCGCATTCCGATCAAAGAAGCCCTGCCGATTGAGGTGGAGCTGCAGCTGAATGAAACCGGGAGTGTTCGTGTCAATGGACCGGTGCTGCCCAATCCGCTGCAGGCTGATGTCGCCCTGGTACTCAAGGACATTGCCATCAGACCGTTTCAGCCGTACATTGAAAAATTTGCGCGTATCGATGTGCAGTCCGGCACCGTCAATTTGGGTGGGGCGCTGCATCTTGCCAGCGAACATCCGAATGGTCCGTTCATGTCATATGAAGGCAATGCCGGCATCGAGGCATTGAGCGTGGCTGACCGCGATCAGGGTGACGAGGTGGCCTCGCTGCAAACATTATCCCTCAACACAGTTCGTGTGACCGTCGATCCAACCACCGCCTCGATTAAAGAAGTGGGTCTTCTGCAGCCGATGGCACATCTCGTCGTGCAGCCAGACGGCGGGTTGAATCTCGGCAAGCTTGCCTCTGCGTCGCCGCCATCGGCCTCAATGGAAGAGAAGGCTGTGGAGCCTCAGAAAGCCAAGCGCCCACCCGTCCCGGTGACGATCGGTATGGTGAAACTCGTCAAAGCGGCCATGACGTTTCGAGATGACTCGGTGCAACCTCCTGTCCGAACCGGACTTTCAGATCTGACCGGTACAATCAAGGGACTGTCGTCGAAGCAATTGGCCAGGGCGGACGTTGACCTCACCGGTCGAGTGGGTAAGATGGCGCCGCTCAAGATCGCGGGGATCATCAATCCTCTGAGCGAAGATGCATTTACGGATCTCACGATTACCCTTGGGGGTATGGACTTGACTGCAGAAGGCCCCTACAGCGGCAAGTATGTGGGCTATGGATTGTCGAAGGGGAAGCTCTCGCTCGATCTGAGGTATAAGGTCTCCCGAAAACAACTTGAAGCGGAAAACAAAGTGGTGGTCGATCAACTGACGTTCGGGGAGAAGGTCAACAGTCCGGATGCGACGTCGCTGCCAGTGAAACTGGCTGTGGCGCTCTTGAAAGATCGCAAGGGACGAATCGACATTGATCTGCCCATTCGCGGCGACCTGAAGGATCCCGACTTCAAGTACGGCAAGGTGATGGTTTCGACATTGCTCAATCTGCTTACAAAGATCGTGGCGTCTCCGTTTACGATGATGGGAAAACTTATTCCTGGCGGCGGCGATGCCGAAGAACTACAATATCTCGAATTTGATCCTGGAGGTGTCGCAGTTGTCGCGTCAGAACTGAAGAAAGTCGAGGCCATCGCGAAGGGGCTTGAGGAACGGCCTGGTTTGAGTCTGGAGATCACCGGCACCGCCGATCCTGTTCGTGATCGAATGGCGATTGGTTTTCAGATGCTCAAAACACAACTGCTCGCCAGATGGCAGCAGGGGAAGAGCGTATCAAAAGCGGTTGACCTGCCGATTGTTGAGGAGGAACGCGCGATCAAAGAGCTCTTCGATCAACAGCGCAGCCGGCAGCCGGTGACGGCGTCGGCGGAGGGTGTGCAGCTCCCTTCGAAACTGCCTACAATTGAGGAAATGCGGCAACAGCTCGTTGCCGCCATGCCGGTTCCCGATTCGGATCTCCGACTCCTGGCACAGCAACGGGCGGAACAGATGCGTGGACAATTTGTCGTGGATGGCAAGCTTGCTGACGAGCGTGTGTTCTTGACCGAAGTCGAGTTGACCGCGTCGGATCACGAAAAGGTGAGAAGTCGATTGAACATTACGGCTGGTCAATAAGCCTCGGCTCCCCCTTGCACTTCGTCCAGGAAGAACAGTATCGTATTGTGATGAGCGATGTCGATTCATTGGTTTGAATAAAGGAGGCTACCATGGCACTACGACTAGGAGATGAGGCACCGAATTTTACGGCTGCGACCACCGAAGGTACCATCAACTTTCATGAGTGGTTGGGCAGCGGGTGGGGGATTCTCTTCTCGCACCCGAAAGACTATACCCCCGTCTGCACCACCGAGTTGGGGACCGTTGCCAAGATTACATCGGAGTTCAAGAAGCGGGGCGTGAAAGTCATCGCCATCAGCGTCGATCCACTGGATTCGCACAAGGGCTGGATCAACGATATCAATGAGACACAGCACACGACCATGAACTATCCGATCATCGCCGATCCGGAGAAAAAGGTCGCGACCCTGTACGATATGATCCATCCGAACGCGATGGACAACATGACCGTCCGTTCAGTGTTCATCGTCGGACCGGATAAAAAGGTAAAGTTAACATTGACCTATCCTGCTTCATGTGGTCGTAATTTCGATGAACTTCTAAGAGTCATCGATTCGCTCCAATTGACCTCGAAGTTCAAAGTCGCCACGCCGGCCAACTGGAAGGACGGGGAGGATTGCATCATCACCCCGGCCGTGAACGACGCTGAAGCAAAGACGCTCTTCCCCAAGGGCTTCAAGACAGTGAAGCCCTACCTGCGCTATACCCCGCAGCCGAATAAGTAGCGAACGATTTAACCGCATTGTGGGCGAGAGAGGTATTGAGCCTCTCCCGCCCTTCGTGTTTCAAGCAGGATGCTGAACTAGTCCGCCAGCTTGTCTTGTTCATTTGGTTTGTTTGGTCTGTTTGGTCTGTCTGGTTTGTTTGGTTGCATGAGACTAACCAGATGGACCAGAAAGACCAGACAAACAGACAGACCGGGCTTGTCCTGGACATGCAGCTCATCGAAACTCTGCTTGCGCCGAAATGGCTTTTCGCAGTCTGCTATACGAGCAGCAGGCCGGCGGAGCGAACTTTTTTCCAGGAGGTAGTACCGAGGAAGGTTTCGAACTCCCGAGTGGTTCCTGGGAATGTGGTTTTCGTTTCCCGGAGCAGAGGGTAGGGATTCGATGGGTTGTTTTGAGGTGTGGATTGACGAATCAGATCATCAAGCCACTGGGCCTGTTGGTTGGCGAGCGTCACGGCGTGATCGCTGGTACGCCCCGGCAGAATGAGTCGCATCCTTGTTCCGACAGGTTCACAGACTGGTTGACCACCGAGCCATACGAACCGCCGTTCTGCCTGTGGGTCATCTTCAACAGTTCGGCTCTTGAGGATACGACGTACCCACGTGGAGGAGACCTGAGGGCTTGGCACGGAATGGTCGAACCACTGGCGGACGTCGAGGGTGAGCCCGCTCCCTTCGAGGTAATTGAGCATCGACCGTCGTAGCCCTTCGCCGAGCCACTCCGGCGTCTTGCCACGTTGATCCTCATGTAGAAAGTCATTCTCCGCAAAGCCCTGAAACTCTGGCCCGAGGATGCGCAATCCATGGGCAGCCGGCTTGAGTCCGATCGGGCTATGGGCTGTGGCGGTGAATCGATGCCAGAAGGCGGATTGAATCAGATCTGCCGCGAACAATTGTCGCACCCGTTCAAGCGAGTCCACCGTTTCTTGCACTGTCTCAGAGGGACAACCGTACATGAGATAGGCATGAATGAGAATGCCTGCGTTTTTGAAGGCCGCCGCCACGAGCGCAGTCTGATCGACGGTAATCCCTTTCTTGATCTTCTCCAGCAGACGGTCCGACGCAGCTTCGAGTCCTGCCGTCATGGCGATGCAGCCTGAGGCTGCCAGGAGGCGGCACAGGTCCGGCGAGAATGCCTCTTCAAAGCGGATATTACCCCACCACGAAATGGTGATGCCTTTTTCCAATAACGCCAAGGCCAGCGATTTTAACGCAGCGGGAGGTGCAGCCTCGTCGACAAAATGAAACCCTCGGCGGCCTGTCTCGGCGACCAGTTGCTCGATCTGCTGGATGAGCCGATCGGTCGGTGTCATTTCATAGCGGCTGATGTAGTTGAGCCCGACATCGCAAAACGTACACTGCTTCCAATAACAGCCGTGTGCGACCGTGAGTTTGTTCCAATGGCCTTCCGACCAGAGGCGATGCATCGGATTTGTGCTGTCCAAGATCGTGAGATAGCGCCCCAAGGTCAGGCCGCTATAGGTCGGACAGCCGGTCTCGGCCATGCTGAACTCACGATCGGACGTATCATTTGTGAAGACCACTCGATCCTTCTCCCGAAAGAACGTCCGGCAGAGTCGCGTGCGCGGTCTGGTCCCTGCCAGATATTCGATCAACGAAAGCAATGGCCGCTCCCCGTCGTCGAGCGTGACGTAATCAACGTAGTCGAATACGCGGGGGTCCGACAGACGGCGAAGCTCCGTGTTGGCATACCCGCCGCCAAGGACAATCGTCATGTCGGGCCGTTGGCTCTTGATCGAGTGGGCAATGCGAAACGCACCATAGAGGTTCCCTGGAAAGGGAACAGTCAGGCAGACGAGCGAAGGATTGAGGCGATCGAGATGCTCCCACAAGGATTCGAGCATGAATCGATCCGTTAATGTCGGAGGGACGGCAACCGCCTCGATGATGGTCTCAAACGATGAGGCTGCTCGGGCGATATGTTCGGCATAGCGACTTAGGGCAAAATGGGAAGACACGGTTGCCTGGATCAGATCGGCCAGGTCTTCGAGATACAAAGTGGCGAACCGTTTGGCGCGATCCTGCTCCGACAAGGCACATGATGACGCAGCGGTCCCTCTCTGTCCGGCAAACCGAGGGCCTTGGGGAAGAAATCCTGGGCGAGCGAGGAGCAAGGCTAAGGAGGGATTGCGTCCTTGGAGAAATTCGATGACCGGTTCGATGGTATTCAGATAGACCGGCTCAACTGCAAGCATCTGTCTGGCTTCACCGGGCAATTCATCTTCGCGCTTGCGGACCTGCTCAAACACGGGCTGGAGCCCCGATCGGCAAAAGAGCCGGAGTACCATTTCAATGCCGAGATCGGCTTGGGAGGCCTTAATCCCTCGGCCGCGGAGAAACCCCGTGAGATAGGCGGTGGACGGGTAGGGAGTATTCAGCTGGGTGAGCGGGGGAATGAGGAGCAAGACCGAGGGCATCGCCATGCGCTCACATATCATACCTCTTTGAACGAATACCAGGTTCGCAGGTTATGACAATAATGGTGGGAGACTATTGGTATTCTTGGTGCTTGATGCGCTAGTGTAGTATGGTGATCTTCTGAGTGGTTCCTAGAACATGGCCCCCTACACCCTCTACAGTGATTTCAACTGTCCGTTCTGTTATGCGATGCACGAACGGCTGCACGAAATGAACTTGCTCGCTCGCTGTGAATGGCGAGGTGTGCAGCATGCCTCGCATCTGCCTCGTCCAATGAAACCTTGGCAGGGTTCGTTGGGCGCTGAACTGCGCCACGAAGTGACGGTCGTGCAGCGGCTGGCGCCAGGACTGCCCATTGCACTCCCTCCTGGTAAGCCCAATACGAGGCCGGCGATCGAACAGGCGGTGGTACTTTTACGTCGTGATCCATCGCATATGATGACATTTGTGCGTGAGACATATCGGGCCTTCTGGTGTGAAGGCAGGGACATCTCTGATCCGGGGGTGCTCAGGCAACTGGTCGAGCAGGTAGGAGGTTCACCAGAGAGTATGGGTCCGATCAATGGCGAGGGTCGCCAGATGGCTCAAGAATGGGAAGCGGCCTGGCACGTAACAGGCCAGGCCGGGGTTCCACTCATTGTCTCGCCGGAAGATGCTCTCCTCGTCGGCTGCGCACCTCCCGAAGATATCAGGCGGTTTTTCGCCTAACAGGATTAGGCTATATCCAGATTCATCACGTAGTTCTGCAACTCCCGCCGATGTTCTTCTTCCGTGTTCTTGAGGCTCTCGATCTCCTTACGCAGTTTCTCCAGTTCGGTCTCCTGCTGGTCCAACTTCTTGACATAGCGATTATAGAGATCGGAGTTCTGCTGGAGCCGCTGCATATTCTCCCTGATGCGAGCATGCTCCGCCGTGATCTCGGCGGTACGTTGGTCTAGGCGCGTCCTTTGGGCGCGCGTGTCGTCCAGCTTACTGCGTAATTGCACCACGCGTTGCAGCGCCTCTTTCACTTTTGAGCTGACTTCCTTTGCTTGCTGGTAATGGACGATCTGGTCAACGCCGCTGTCCATCAAGAGGATCGATTCCTGAATGGGCAGCGTTTCTTTGACGCGGAGCGTCGCGTTTTTCCCTGGATCGACTGCGACGCTAAAGCGGTACAGGTCGCGCGTCCGTTCTGTCGGCTCCTTCGGTTCGGCAAGTTTCCAGTCTGCGCGATAGGGCTGTTCGATCAGTACGGTCTTGGCCTTGGCGTCGCGGTTTTTCACGAGATAGGTCCGGTCTTCGACCAACCGGCGTGAGATGAGCATCGTACCCTTTTTCAGCGAGACTGTCGCAAGTTCTTGCGTGCCGCCTTCGAGTTTGGGTTCCACTTCAGTCTTAAGATCGAGGGCATAGCTGATCAGCCGGTCTTGTCCCGGAGGAAGATCCTCGATGCGTGCATCGCCTGCATAGGTACCGCTATCGAATAGCGTGATCGGCCCTTGCATGAGGTGCAGTGACGACGTGTTCTTGAGCCGATACCCGTTCAAGGGATGTTTCGCGTTGACGCTCTGATTGTAGAGCGATACTTTCTGCCCCTGGAGCGATTGGCCGATGATGGGCAGCAGCGCGCTCTGGTGCTTGGCGAGGGTGACAGGCTGATCGATACGATATTCGAATAGCTCGCCTTTGTCTTCGGCCAGTGCCATGGGAACCACGCCTTCTTCCAAGCTGCCCATCTCCATTTCGGCGGCGACGGCGGATGCTGCCGGGGCATTGGCCCGACCAGCGGCAAAACCTTGGGCCATCTTGCCGAGCAAACGCTCTTTTTTCATGTCGCTACGGGCCGGAGGGGCAGAAGCCATCGACTTGAGTTCATCCATGGCATCGCCATACGTCTGGGGTTTGAGGTTGGCGTAGAGTTCAGGTTGTACGAGTGGACGTGGGTTGTAGAGTGGTTGATACAAATCCATCGTGAAGGAAATGGGCCGTCCCGAGACAAGCGAGAGTTTCACGTTGCGCCAGTCCTGTGGGGTTTGATTCTCCACAATGGCCCAGCCTTGCAGATAGGGCGCCTTGTCCTCGTCCAAGACGATTCGATAGGTGGTTTTCCAGACCGGGGTCTCCGTCAGGTAGGCGACACGGGCTTGGCGGCTGCCGGTGCCGTCGAAGGTAATCGAGACCGTCTTCTTCTGGGCATCGTGATTTGCTGCGAGTGCGGCCAGCGCCTGCTGCAGTTCAGCATTCAACGCGGGATTGATGAGTTTGATGCGCTGCAAGTTCGCCAGCGAGAGTGAGCGGAACCCGTCTTCTGTCAGGAGCGTGACATATTCCTGTTCCACGACACGGTGTTGCGAGCCCTCGCCGATGGACTCCGTTTTCTTCTCCACGCCCAACAACGTGCCGACGATGGGATTGGGTGCGGTGATTTCGACTGGCTCTCCCCGGACTTGGGTCAGTATTTGTCCCAGGGTCGGGTTGCCGTTCAGGTTGATACCGTAGCTGCCGAGCGTTTTCGTCACGGGATCGCGCGAACCGTAGGTGACAGTCGAGACTCTGCCGCCACCGAAATCTTGCACGACCAAGCTTTTCAGCATGTCGTTGATCTGGTTCGCATGGAGGCGGAGGTCGAGTTGCGTTCGGTCGTTCACCGTGCCGTCCTGTTGAAAATATCCCACGCCGCTGGAATAGAGCACGATCTTGGAGAGGGGGAGCGTGGCCCCGTCCTCAGCCATAACGGGCCAAGGGAGCAGCAGGAATGATACGAGGATCAAACGCCTCACGAGGGCGTGACCAGTGCGAATCGACAGTGCGCGCATAGAGGCCTCCATCGCACAGTGTTGCACCAGGCCGGGATGGCCATGGTGATATGACCTATCCTTGTCATGTCGTCAGCGGGCGGATCCTTTCAGCCTAGCCCGCATTATTCATGAGCGCTTCTGCTGCAATCCCCGATGTTCTGGCGAGAGGCGCGGGCCAGAGGCAACGGGGCGACCAGAAGGAATGTCTTGCCTCTCGCCTCGTGCCCCTGGCCACGCGGCTGACTTCTAAGTGATTTTGCGACGAATCGGCATGAATAGTGCTTGCTAGGACCGATGGTGCCGTGCTTTCCAGCCATTCGTGCGTACACTTTCAAGTATTGGCAGAAAGAGCCGGCTAGGAGCCTGTCCCTCATTGCCTGTGCGACAAGGCGAAGGAGATGCGGCCATATGCGGGGCTTCGATCAGGAAAAACCCCAGGTGTATTCGTGGGCATACAGTGAGGAGCTTTTTGGACCGAGTGCGGCACAATTGGCTGCAGATCTCGCGCTGCAGCGAATAATCAATATCCTATAGGCTCCTAGCCCGGCATAGGTGAGATTGCAAGCCCTGGCCTCATCTTGGTGCCCTGTAACGGTATGAGAAAAGCAGCGGTATGAGCAAAGGGAGGAACCGGTAATGACGACCTGGAATTCATGGTTGTTTTGGCCCAATAACGTGGCCTTTTCAATATTGGCGGTGGCCGTATTGGCGATGCTGTTTCTGTATGCAGCGCGCAAGCCAATGCATGGAGTCTTCCACTCGGTATGTGAGCTGCTGTCCCAGTCTACGAGATTCATTGCACGCTGGCTGTTCCTCTGTGCGGATAACTTGCGGGTGCGTAATCAGTCGGTGCTGTTGGCGCATGGACAGGAAAGTGAAGCTACCGTGATCGACCGGGAATTCGAGCGAGTGAGCAATATGATTCGTAAGGATATGCAGGAGTTTCCTGCCTTGCAGCGAAAAATGATGGAAGAAGCGACCCGCATAGAAGATGATTACCACAAATGTGGAGAGGTCCCGCCGCCCCCTCCAGAGTGGGTAGGCGCGCTTAAATCTGTCGCACAGATAAAATCGGGAGGCGATATTCCGCGCAAGCTTCTGGAGGACATCAACAAATCCATCCAGAAGATACATGACCAGACTGTCGCGGAGTTCCGCCGCTCCTATGAAGAGCGGCACAAGATTTTGAAAGCGATGCAGCCATCCTGGCGCTCTGTGGAAAAACTGACAGGTGAAATGGAAAAGAAGATGCTCACGCTCCAGACCAATGCGAAGCAGATCGATGGCCATATGGAAAAATTAGCGGCCATCAGGGCCAAGGACAACAAGACCGAACATGCTCTGACTGTATCCGGTTTCGTTCAGTTGGCGATCTCCGCGTTGGTCTTGGTGATTGCCATGGGCGGTGCGTTTATCAACTACAAGCTGATCGCGCTGCCCATGTCGGAGATGGTCGGCGCCACCGATTACATCACCAACAGCCTGAAGACATCTGATGTCGCGGCGTTGGTGATCATTCTGATGGAAGCGTCGATGGGTCTGTTCCTGCTCGAATCGCTGCGCATCACGCAATTGTTTCCCAGGATCGCCAGTATGGATGATCGTATGCGTCACCGGTTGATGTTAGCGGCGCTGATATTTTTGATCATCCTGGCCGCGATCGAGTCCTCCCTCGCGCTGATGCGCGATATGCTGGTCGTCGACAAGGCGTCGCTGATGCGGGACCTTGCCTCTGCCGCTCCACCTGTGTCGAATGGTTTGTTGACAAGCATACCGATGATCGGACAAATGATCATGGGCTTCGTGCTTCCGTTCGCATTGGCGTTTGTGGCGATCCCGCTGGAAAATCTGATTCATTCGCTGCGCACCGTCATCGGCGTGTTTCTGGTGCAGGCTATGCGCGGCCTTGGTTTTGCGCTTAGGTTTGTCGGTATGCTGTTCAAACGGCTCCCCAAAGTGCTCGAACTGGCCTATGACATACTGATTGTCATTCCGCTGATGATAGAACGCTGGGTGATAGGGATGCGTGCAGGTTCGACGGGTGATACGGGTAATACAGAAGATAAGGAACTTTCCAAACTCAGGAGAGCGGCATGAGTAAATATCTGACCCTTTTGATCCTGTCGTTCGGAATGGTACTCGTCAGCGCTTGTGGTGACAGCCGCATACACAGCCATGGCGTGTATATGCTGGTGGATACTTCCGGTACCTATGATCAGGAGATGAATAAAGCATCCAAGATTATCAATTACCTGCTTGCGACGCTGAACCCGGGAGATTCGCTTGCGGTGGCCAAGGTGGAGACGCGTAGCTTCACTGAAAAAGATATCATCGCCAAGGTCACGTTTGACAAGCGACCTTCGAGGGCTACCTCGCAAAAGCGCGCATTCAAAACCAACATTGCGGCGTTTGCCAAAGGAGTCAAGGGCAGTGCCTATACCGATATCACTGGCGGCCTAATCCAGGGCGCGGAATACCTGAACGAGACCAAGGCCGGCATCAAAACTATTGTGGTTTTCTCGGATATGCAGGAAGAATTGGGCAAAGGAACGATACGCAATTTTCCGATCAAGCTCGATGGTATCCGCATCGTTGCGTTGAACGTCACCAAGCTGGGCGCTGACAACGCCGATCCCCGTCGATATCTCGAACGCCTGGCCCGCTGGGAGGCGAGTGTGCGGAAGGCCGGTGCCAGCGAGTGGGTGGTGGTGAATGACTTGGAGAACAATCTGGAATCCATTTTGATCACTCGCTGAACCCGCGTGGCATTTCAAAACTAGCCCGCATTATTCTCGAAGACTTCTACAGCAACCGCCGATATGCCGCTGTGACAAGCCAGACCGAGCGGGCTCTCCGCTCGGTCAGGCAGCCTGCTGTTTCAAGTCTGCATCCCTCGCAACTTCGGCACTAAAGCCTGCGCCTCGTAGAATTCCCATGAAGTGGACTCATCCTCTTTGGAACTCCAGGCTGGGAGAAATCACGCCTTGCGGCTTCTGCGCGATTGCCTTCCTGAGGGGGGAAGATTTATAGTTCCCGCCCATTAGGCGACGTGTGGATAGTCTGTCATGATGCCTTTTACAAAATGCGGAGGCGGTTCATGAGAACGATGCTTGTGCTGGTTACGTTGCTTGAGTTTACTGCTCATCCGGCGATGGCCGCACCTCCCGTTGATAAGGGGGCCAAGGAACTAGCCACGGGGCAGAAGCAAAATCAGGAGAAGCCTGCGTTGGCCCAACCGGTAGAGGGGTCGATGGCGGTGGTGCCAGCGGGGGAGTTCACGATGGGGAGTCCGACGGGAGATTCAGACGAACAACCGGCGCACAAGGTCTATGTGGATGCCTTTTCCATGGATAAGTACGAAGTGACGGTGGGACAGTATGCGGCCTTTCTGCAGGCGAAAGCGATCGATCCACCTTCGGATTGGAAGACGATGAACCAACCGGCGCATCAGAAGCGCCCGGTCGCCAATGTGGATTGGGCGGACGCGTCCGCCTACTGCAAATGGGTCAGTAAGCGCTTGCCGACAGAGGCAGAGTGGGAGAAGGCGGCGCGGGGGACGGATGGCCGCCTCTATCCGTGGGGCAACGATCCTCCGACGCCGCTCCACGCGAACTTTGGTAAATCGGATT